>NZ_JBFANM010000102.1:0-36276 GCF_040674815.1 Nonomuraea sp. NPDC049709 | reverse complement strand
ACTGCACTCGGGAGGGTGTGGGAGAGTAGGTCACCGCCGGACAATCTTTATGGGAGGGCCCCGACGCCAACGCGTCGGGGCCCTTTCTGCGTTTGTGGAGCTTTACGCTTCCCGCGTGGAGGGCTTCTGGTGCCGCCTGAGCTGTCAGGCGGGTGCTTGATACCTTGTCGCTGTTCGGTGGGTGCGTGGGAAGCAGCACCAGGGCGAGAAGCTTCGGCATGATCCGGGCTGCGTGTCCGGGAGCGGGATCCGGATCCTGGCCTTCGCGATGACTTTGGTAACGGCTGCGTGGCCGAGTTCGTGATGGGCGGCTTCGAACTCATCGGTGTTTACGGTTGTGTGATCGTTCGCGTGGCGAAGGACGTGGGTGCGTCGTAGCGCGGGCGCGGATGTCCCAGCTGGCCTCGATTTCGCCAGGCGAGTTTGCCCAGCCGGATCTGATCCCCGCGCCGGCCGGTCCTGTCGGCGAAGGTTCTTGTGGCTTGTGGCTTGTGGCTTGTGGCTTGTGGCTTGTGGCTTGAGGCGTTGGTGGTTGGTGAGCGGGCGTCTATGCGTTTCTGCGTCGCCCGGCCGCATCTTGATGGGTTGAGGCGATGCGGTTGCCGGCATTGACTCTGGGCGGTGCCGGGGTCTCGCCCTGCCCGGTCCGGGTGCCCGAGGGCTCGCCTTCGGCATCGAGACCATGGTCTCGACATAGCCTCCGTCGGTCCGGAGGGCCCACATGGCTCCCGGAGAGCCGTGCGCTGCGGCAGGCGTCGCGCGGTCTTGGACGACTTGGCCCCGGTGCGATGACCACAGAGGGTTCACGGGGGTGGCGCTCTTGCGGGCTGACAAATTCTCCGCTCACCGTTATGGTCCCTGCTTCAGGGTCCACGATCACAGAGTTGATGGTCGGCGGCCGGTACTCACGTTCGGGGCCCTCGCCCTGGGTGCTGTCGGCTACCTCGGCGGGGTCGTACGGCTGCTGCGCGACCATGTGGCCGGAGTGCGTACGCCCACCACGATGCGCGGTGACAGCGCTTCGGATCGGCATCCTGGTCGTTGACGTGCTTGCGCCGGCTGGTGCCGGCGTCGCGCCGCGGCGGGAGTCGTGGCGGCGTGAACCGTGCAGGCTGACGAAGGCTTGCTCGCGGACGAAGGCGCGGACGGGGGTGCGGTGAGTGCGCGGACGGAGGTGCGGACGGGGGTTTGGTGGCGGTGGTCACCGTGGCGCCGTGGCTGGCCTGCCGGTGCTGGCGGTCAGCGGTGCCGCGATCGGCGGCCGTGCTGCCACGGCCGTACTTGACCTGTAATCGGAACCTCCCCTGGGGAGGACTGACTATGGGGCTATGTCTGCCGGGGTGACGCTGATTCTCCGAGTCGGGCGGCTCCCGGGGCATGTTCGATTCGGTGGATGCTTGCGGTCACCGCACGTGGGCGGGGTCAGTCCCCGCCGCCGCATCCCCCGCCGCATCCCCCGCCGCAGCCCGCTCCGACCGTGGAAGTGCCGCTGCTGTCGCTGCCGCCGGACCAGGAGCCCGCGTCGGACCGGTGGCCGCCGTACGATTTCGCGGGCCGGGGTGGAGGGGCTGTGAGCTCGGCGAACAGGACGGGATCGCTGATCTTGCCCAGTCCGTGCAATGCCAGCGGCATGGCGATCGCGTCGGTGTCGGAGTCGTACGTCCGCCGCCGTAATGCCTTCTTCAGGTGGCGGCGGCCCTCGCGAGAGGAGCGGGTGTAGGGATCCGTGGCGTAGAGGGTTCTCGCCGCGAGGGCGACGACCCAGCAGGCGACGAATCCCACCAGGCCGGGCATCATCGCCTGCGGCGTGCCTGTCACCAGCATCGTGATCCCAGTAGCCACGACACCGAGCGGCGCGAGGACGCGGACTACGGCGAGCGCGCTGTTGCACCGGCGCAACGTTTCGGTGGGGAGGGAGTCCAGGATCAACAAGCCCCGGTCAGCCAGTCGCAACTTGACCTCGGCGGCCTCGTCGCTCTCGGCCAGAGCCTGTCTGATCTTGTACGCCGTCCGGTTTTCCTCTCGTCGGCGCAGCATCGTGAACGCCCTGCGTTCCACGGGATGCTCGGCGGGCGCCATTCCGGACACGCGGTGGAGTGTGCTGCCCCGGGAGACACGGATGCGGCCCTGCTCGGCCAGTAACCCGATCGCGGTGTCGGCCACGCGCCAGGGACCGCCCGCCAGGCAGGCGATTTCGTAGTAGTCCGGTTCGGTGTCCTCCCGCTCGCGCGCTTTGCGCCGGAGTTCGGCCTGTGTCCGCTCTCCGAACACGACTGCGCTGATGACGACCGCTGCCAGAAGCGCCGCCAAGATGGCCAGGACAACCGCCACCTCCACCTCCTGGACTCTCAGTTGGACCCGCAAGGCGGACATACCGGTTCTACCCGGTGGGGCCGCGGTGGAAATCGAGGTTCGTGGAATCTTCTCAGCGTGCGCGATGAGATCTGCCAGGAAGGTGTCCCGGGCATGCCGTGCGGATGTACATGGCGGCGGGGGTGGGGGGCAGCCCATGCGGATGCGCGTGGCGGCGAGGGTGGCGGCGGTCAGCGGCATGCGGAGCCGGCGGTGGCGCTCGCCCTCGGCGTTGAGCATGGACGTGTCGGTGCGGGCGGATGCACATGGCGGCAGGACGGTGGCGAGCGGGAGCGTCGAGGTGTCCAGGGGTGCAGCAGGACGGCTCACCGGCTCACCGCGAACGTCTGCATTGCGCCACGACACGGCAGGCACCGCGCCGTACGCCGCGAAGCGGGTCTCGCCGCTGCGGCGATCAGCGACTGGCTCGACGTCTTTGAAGCTCGCCCTAGATGTGCAGCGTGCCCGACATGACGGTCACCGCTTGCCCGGCCAGGTGAACGCGGTCGCCGGCGTGGGTGACGTGGACGAGGCCGCCTCGGGCCGAGAGTTGGGCGCCCACGAGGGACTCTCTGCCCAGACGTGCCGACCAGTACGGGGACAGGGCGCAGTGGGCCGAGCCCGTGACCGGGTCCTCAGGTACGCCTACGTTCGGGGCGAAGAAGCGGGAGACGAAGTCGGTCTCCTTGCCCGGTGCCGTGACGATGACGCCTCTCGCGTCCACGGCGGCCAGGGCGGCGATGTCGGGGGTCAGCGATCGTACCGTTGCCTCTGACTCCAACTCGACCAGCAGGTCGAGGTGGCTTTTACCGACTCGCACCGGTGTGACCCCGAGTGCTTTCTCCAGGCCGGCCGGAACCGGGGCCGGGGTCACCTCCTTGGCCGGAAAATCCATTGTGATCATGTCGTCGGCGCGCCGATTCACGGTAAGCGTCCCGCTGGCCGTGCTGAATTCGAGCTGACCCGTCGCCGCACCGGTCGAATAGAGCACGTGGGCGGTCGCGAGAGTGGCATGACCACAGAGCGTAACCTCTACCGCTGGAGTGAACCAGCGCAGCGAATCTCCGAGCAGGAAAGCGGTCTCGGAGAGGTTCATCTCGTTGGCTACGCTCTGCATCCATCGGTCAGAAACCGGAGAGTCCAGCAGGCAGACCGCTGCGGGATTACCCTTGAAAGCTGTGCCGGTGAAGGCGTCGACGGTGAAGAGGCGCATGTGGCCGATGGTATACGGGGGTCGGATATCCAGCTGCAAGCAGGCTGCAAGCCGTACAAAATGGAATTAGGGCTGGGCGTGTCGCGTGGCGAATGCGGAATCGTCGGTTACCGTCCAATGTGTAGGGACGTGCCGATTACGGTGAGTTCCTGAGGAAAGGACAAGCCGATGGGGGCAGTGCGCAAGGTGGTGAGCTACCTTGGCCTGAGCGGGGTCGATCACTACGACGAGGGCTATGACGACGACGAGCACTACGAGGACGAGTACGTCCCCGCGACCGAGCGGGCCGCCCGGCGGTGGCGCGCGAACGTCGACTCGTCGCGGATCGTGATGGTTCAGCCGCTCAAGTACAACGACGCACCGTTGATCGGTCAGCATTTCCGTGACGGGCAGACGGTGATCATGGACGTCACGGGCATGTCGATGTCCGAGGCGACCAGGATGGTGGACTTCGCCGCCGGCCTGGCTTTCGGGTGTGAGGGGCGGATCGAGCGCATCGCCGAGCGCGTCTTCCTGCTCGCGCCGGCTCACGTGGAGATCGAGACCACCTAGGCCAGCCCCGTTCCGAGCGCGGATCTTCGTGTGGGGCCGGCCAGGGGAGGGCTTCGGGCTTCGTGAGATCGTGCTTGTGGTGGGCGGTTTGATGGGTTTTATCGGAATGGCCGCCTCTGTGTCGTGCCCGGGGAGCGGCCTTCCGGTCCGGGGGCCTTACTCCCGCGTCCGGTCCGGGGGGTCTTACTCCCGCGTCCGGTCTGGGGAGCCTTCCTCCCCTCCCGCCAGGGGAGCTTTTCTCCCGTCCGGTCCTGGGGGAGCGGCTTATCCCAGAGCGGCTTATCCCGTCCGGGGAGTGGTGTTCCTCTCTGAGGGTTGTCTCTAGGGTTCCGTCAGTGGGCGGCGCGGGGGCCGCGACGGATCAGGCGGGTCAGCTCGGCTGCGTCCTCCGCGGCCTGCTTCGCGCGGGCGTCTGATTCGCGGGCGTACGCGTGTAGCGCCCAGACCGCTCCCTCTGCCAGCTCCTTCAGCTCGCTGACCTGGCCGGCCACGTAGCGGGCGTCGGCCTCGACGAGCTTGCGGCGCTGCCAGAGCTGCCAGCCGGCCAGGCCGATCATGGCCACGGCGGCCGCGGCGAGCAGGCGGGTGGCGAAGGCCGCGCCGATGAAGCAGGCGACGCCCGCGACGATCAGCACCATGGCGGCCCACGGGCGGGCGCGCGGCACCACGCCCTCGGTGACGATCGATTCCTCGGCGGCGGCCAGCGAAGCCTGGTCGGGACCCTCCGGGTGCAGGAGGATGCGGTGGCCGAGCAGCGGCACCGTCAACGTGGCAGGCGGCTCCAGGCGGCTGTCGGCCTCGAGCTCCTCGGCCACGCCCCGCAGGATCGGCGCCGCCACGTGCAGCGCGATCGCGGCCAGGTGCGGGTCTGCGCCGGGGCGCAGGTCGTCGAGCAGGTAGGAGCTCAGCGAGGCCATCGGTCCGGCGCTGCCGCCCTGGCCGATGAGCGCGCGCAGGACGGCGAGCGGCTCGTCCTCGGCCCAGCTCGCGGCGGGGCTGGCCGAGGCGTTGTCGAGCGGGGCGGCGGTGTCGTGCTCGGCCTGCCGGGCCGAGGTGATCTCCGCACATCGTCCGCGTAGCCGGGCCAGGCGGGCGGCTGCCACGGCGGGCCGGGCCAGCTCGGGGATCTCCGCCATCTCCGGGAAGTCCACCAGCGACGGCGGCACGACCACGGCGGGCTCGCCGGGCGCGATCGCCTGCACCCACTGACGAGGGTCGGCGTGCTCCTGGACGGCCAGCGCGTCGAGTTTGCGCAGCACGAAGATCTTGCCGGCGGGGCCGTACGCCCCCCGGGCGGCGGCCAGCCAGAGCGAGCGCTGGCCGTGGGAGACCGGGCGGTCGAGCGACAGCTCGCCGAAGGCGGTGCCGAGCCAGGAGGCGTGGATGCGGCTGCCCTGCCCGGACACCGCCAGCGCCAGGCAGAGGAAGAGCGCGGTCTGCTGCTGGTCTCTGCCGGCTGCCCTGCTCAGCGGTTCGAGCGGGTCTTCGCCGGCGAGGATGGCGACCAGCGCTTCGACGGCCGGGGGCAACCAGTAGCCGGGTACGTCGCGAAAGCTCGGTGCGGCCGGAGGCGCGGTGCCCTTGGCGGCGAGGTGCGCCAGCAGCGCTTCGGCATAGCGATGCAACTCGGTCGCTGCTGGGGGGCTCGCAGTCAGGTCCGTGCTCAAGGCAGAGAACTCCCCCAAATCGGCCTCAGTTCATGACCGCGTAAAGCCTAACCGCTGGGGCGCGCCAACCCGGTGGAGGCGCGCCCACGACGGAACGGGAGACTTTGAGTCAACTGCCTGTTACATGCGCTCGGGGACAGGGACGCCCAGAAGGTCGAGGCCGGTTTCCAGCACGCGCAACGTCAGCGCGCACAGGGCCAGCCGGTGGTCTCGGGTCTCGGGGTCGACACCCTCCTTGACCACCGGGCACTCCTCGTAGAACGTGCTCAGCAGGCTCGCCGTCTGGAAGAGGAACGCGCACAACCGGTGCGGCTCGGAGTCGGCGGTGACCTGCGAGACGAGCTCGCCGAAGCCCAGCAGATGGAGGCCCAACGCGCGCTCGGCCGGTGCCGCGAGCACGATGGGGGCCGTCGCGTCGGCCGGTGCGATGCCCGCCCTACGGAAGATCGAGCGGATGCGGGCCGTCGCGTATTGCATGTAGGGGCCGGTGTTACCGGTCGTGGCCACCATGCGGTCGAGATCGAAGACGTATTCGCTGTCGTGGCTGACCGACAGGTCGGCGTATTTCACGGCGGCCATGCCGACGGCGTGGGCGATCTCCCGCCGGGTTGCCTCGTCGTAACCCCGCTCCTCGATCAGCTTGCCGGCGCGGTCGACGGCCTCCTGGAGCAGGTCCATCAGCTTGACCGACTCACCGGACCGGGTCTTGAACCGGCGGCCGTCCTTGCCCAGCATCATGCCGATCCGCACGTGCTCGGCCGTGACCGTGTCGGGCAGCCAGCCCGCCAGCCGCGCCGCCGAGAACACCATCTGGAAGTGCAGCGCCTGCTCGTTGCCCACGACGTAGAGGATGCGGTCGGCCTTGAGGTCGTTGACGCGGTAGCGGATGGCGGCCATGTCGGTGGTTGCGTAGCCGTAGCCGCCGTCGCTCTTCCTGATGATGAGCGGCAGCGGTCTGTCGTCGGAGCCGGTGAAGCCGGGTGGGAACACGCAGAGCGCGCCGTCACTGATCTCCGCCGTGCCGGACGCCTCCAGGTCGTCGCAGGTCTTCTGGAGCATCGGGTTGTACATGCTCTCGCCGGCGATGTCGGTGTCGGTCAGCGTGACGCCGAGCAGGTCGTAGACCTTGTTGAAGAAGCGCACGGTGGCGTCCATGAACACGTGCCACAGCCGCAGCGTCTCGGGGTCGCCCGACTGCAGGGTGCTGACCCGCACCCGCGCACGGGTCCTGAACTCCTCGTCGTTGTCGAACTTGGCCCGCGCCGCCTGGTAGAACTCGGTGCCCTGGCCGGCCTCGAGCTGCTTGACCGCGGCCTCCTCGCCCGTGTCGAGCAGGTGCTCGACGAGCATGCCGAACGGCGTGCCCCAGTCGCCCAGGTGGTTCTGCCGGATGACGGTGTTGCCGAGGTGCTCGTGCAGGCGCGCCAGCGAGTCGCCCACGATCGTGGTGCGCAGGTGGCCGACGTGCATCTCCTTGGCCGCGTTGGGCGCGGAGTAGTCGATCACCACGGTCTGCGACGGCGTGGTCGTGCCGACGCCGAGCCGCGGGTCGGCCAGCATCCGGCGGGCCTCGGACTCGATCCACGAGTCGGCGAGGGTGATGTTGAGGAAGCCGGGGCCGCTGACCTCGACCGTGCCGGGGAAGTCGGACAGCTCCGCCCTGATGGCCTCGGCGACCTCCCGCGGGGACCGTCGCAGGCGCTTGGCCAGGCTCATCGCGACGTTCGCCTGGAAGTCGGCGAACTGGGAGGGCCGGATCAGCGGATCTGCGTCGGCGTGCTCGGAGCCGAACGCGCGGGCCAGCGCCTGCTGGACGCGCTCGGTGAGCACTATCTGCGGGTCGGTCATGTTCTAAGGGTACCGGCGACCTTGACCGCCACGCTTATCATCAGCGCCGCCAAGATCGAGATGCCGACGGCGGTCAGGTCGTTGCTGAGGTTGCCGGGTTCGAGGGCGAAGAACTCCCTGATGAAGGGCAGTGTCAGGCCGATTGCGAACAGCACCGCCATGGAGCCGACCAGCGCCGCTCGCCACCAGGTCAGCGGCCTGGCGATGAGCACGAGCACCCACCACGTGGTGAGGAAGAGCGTGATCACGGCGGCCGTCTGGTTCTCCAGCAGCGTGGCGGCGCTCTTGTGCGCGGCCCAGAACGACAGCAGCACCGCCGCCGCGCACAACACCCCGGCGGGTACGGCGAAGCGCAGCACCCGGGGCACGAACCCGGGCTTGGCTCGCTCAAGGGTCGGGGCCAGCGCGAGGAAGAACGCCGGGATGCCGATGACCAGGGCGTTGGTCAGGGTCGAGTGGCGCGGCGCGAACGGGAACGCCACCCCGGCCACCCCGACGAGCAGCGACAGCACGATCGCGTAGAAGGTCTTGGTGAGGAACAGGTTGGAGACCCGTTCGATGTTGGCCAGCACCCGCCTGCCCTCGCCCACGACGTGCGGCAGCGTGGCGAACTTGTCGTCGAGCAGCACCACCTGCGCGACGGCCTTGGTGGCGGGGCTGCCCGCGCCCATCGCGATGCCCAGGTCGGCGTCCTTCAGCGCGAGCACGTCGTTGACGCCGTCGCCGGTCATGGCCACGGTGTGGCCGCGGGCCTGCAGCGCGGTGACGAACTCCCGCTTCTGCCTCGGGGTCACCCGGCCGAAGACGGTGTGGGTGTCCAGCAGCTCGCCGAGCGCGGCGGGGTCGTCGTGCGGCAGCGTCCTGGCGTCGATCGAGCGCTCGCCGCCGGGGATGTCGAGGCTCGTCGCGATGGCCGAGACCGCCACCGGGTTGTCGCCGGAGATGACCTTGACCGTCACGCCCTGCTTGGCGAAGTACCGCAGGGTCTCGTGGGCGTCGGGCCTGATGCGCTGTTTGAGGGTGATGAGCGCGACGGGCTCGACGGCCGCGTCGCCGCGCTCCGTGCCGGCCAGGCTGTCGGTACGGCACAACGCCAGCACGCGCGTGCCCGTGGCGGCCAGCTCGGCGGCCCTGTCGTAGGTGTCGCCGGTGTGCAGCAGCACGTCCGGCGCGCCGAGCACCCAGGCGCCGTGCTCGCCGAAGTCGGCGCCGCTCCATTTGCGGGCCGAGGAGAACGGCACGGTGGAGCGGGCGGTCCAGCCGTCGGGGGCGGCGGGGTAGCGGACCCTGACGGCCTCGGCGGTGGCGTTCGGGTGGCCGTCGACGTTGGCCAGCGCGGCGAGGGCCTCCTCGACCGGCTCGCCGCCGCGTACGGAAAGGGGGCCGTCGGCCGTGTGCCCGTCGCGTACGGGCAGGCGCTCGTCGGCCGGACGCCCGCCGTGTACGGGCAGGGTGTCGCCGGTCGGATGGCCGTCGCGTACGGGGAGGACCTGGTCCAGGTCCATGCCGCCGGCGGTGAGCGTGCCCGTCTTGTCCAGGCAGAGCACGTCCACCCTGGCCAGGCCCTCGATCGCGGGCAGCTCCTGGACCAGGCATTTGCGCCGGCCCAGGCGTACGACGCCGACCGCGAACGCGATCGAGGTCATCAGCACCAGACCCTCGGGGATCATGGTGACGATGCCGGCGACCGCGCCGGTGATGGCGGTGCGCAGGTCGGCCGAGTTGTGCAGCTGGCTGTAGATCAGCAGGGCGCCGATCGGGATGACCAGCCAGGTGATGTACTTGATGAAGTTCGCCACCCCCGCGCGCAGCTCGGAGTGGGCGAGGTGGAACTTGCTGGCCTCCTCGGCGAGCTGCACGGCGTACGCGTCGGTGCCCACCTTCGTGGACACGAACGCCCCCGAGCCCGCCACCGCGAAGCTGCCCGACAGGACCCGGTCGCCCGGGTGCTTGTGCACGGGGTCGGCCTCGCCGGTCAGCAGCGACTCGTCCACCTCAAGCCCGTCGGAGTCGACCACCTCGCCGTCGACCAGCAGGCGGTCGCCGGGGCCGAGCAGGATGAGGTCGCCCAGGACCACGTCGCGGGGGTGGATCTCGCGCTCCCCGCCGTCGCGGCGTACGCGTACGGGAGCCTCGTTGATCACCGCGAGCTTGTCGAGCGTGCGCTTGGCCCGCAGCTCCTGGATGATGCCGATCAGCGCGTTGGCCACGATGACCAGCCCGAACAGGCTGTCCTGCCACTCGCCGAAGACCAGGATCAGCGCCCACAGCACGCCGATGACCAGGTTGAAGAGGGTGAACACGTTCGCCCTGATGATCGCGCTCAGCGACCTGCTCGACCGGCGCGGGACGTGGTTCGCCTTCGCCACCGCCACCTGAGCCGAGGTGAGGCCATGCGTCATCGAGGTGAGCCCGTCCACATAACCCCCCGTATCTGTGGATCGGTCACACCCTAAGGGGTCACCACAATCTGTGGGAGCGACTTTGGGAGGTCATCCGGTCGCCGATGGCGGGCACGACACCGGCCGCCGACAGGTCCGCGGCGAGCTGGCAGGCGGCGCTGATCCCCTGTGCCCTGGAGGCGCCGTGGGCGATGACGACGGTGCCGTTCAGGCCGAGCAGCACGGCCCCTCCGTGCGCCTCGGCGTCGAGGCGGCGGCGCAGGTCGCGGATGCGCGAGCGCTGCATGACGGCGCCCAGCCGGGCCAGCCTGCTGTCGCTGATCGTCTCCCTGAGCTCGGCGAACGCGTAGCGGACGGCGCCTTCCATGGTCTTCAGCGCCACGTTGCCGGTGAAGCCGTCGGTGGTGATCACGTCGACCTTGCCGGTCAGCAGGTCGTGGCCCTCGACGTTGCCGGCGAAGTTCAGGCCGGGGGAGCCCTGCAGCAGCTCGTGGGCCCGTTTGACGAGCTTGTTGCCCTTCTCGGCCTCGCTGCCGATCGTGAGCAGGCCCACCTTGGGGTCCTGGATGTCGTGGGCGAGCTCGGCGTAGGTGGCTCCGAGGTGTGCGAACTGCACCAGCATCTCCGGCTTGACCTCGGCGTTGGCGCCGGCGTCCAGGAGCACGGCCGGGGCGGGCAGGGTGGGGAGGGCGACGGCGATGGCGGGTCTGAGCACGCCCTGCTGGCCCTTGAGGCGCAGCCTGCCGGTGGCCACGATGCCCGCCGTGGAGCCCGCGGACACGACCGCCGCGGCGTCGCCCCGGCGTACGAGGTGGCAGGCGACCGCGATGCTGGAGCGGGGCCGGCGCAGGCTGGCCAGCGCGCCCTCGTCCATGGACAGCGCCTCCTCGGCGCGTACGATCGGCACCTCCTTGGTGGCGTCGTGGTCGGCGAGTGCTTCGTAGAGGACGCGTGGCGAGCCGACGAGCACGACGGCCAGGCCGCGCTCGCGCACGGCGTGCACCGCCCCGGCCACGATCTCGTGGGGTGCGTGGTCCCCGCCCATGGCGTCGAGCGCGATGGGCTTGCTGTCGGACAATGATCACCTCGTACGGCATCGAGCCCGCCGTCACGGCTTCGGCCGGAACGCGGGCTCGGTATGTCCGCATCGCAGGCAAGGCAGGTGCCAGGTTAACCGGCGGGTAGGCCCTGTTGGTTCCCCTGAGAGCACGTTCCAGTCCTGGCCACGCCCTAGTGCAGGTTCCAGTCGTCCTTTCCGCGGGTGACGATCACCTTGGAGAACATCGAGGAGCCGGTCAGCCTGATCAACGGCCCGTCGCCTATGGAGCCGCCTGTCACGTTGCGCTTGCCGAAGGTCGAGCTGCCCTCGTCGATCACGTGGGCGTTCTCGGGGACGCGGACGATCAACTTGCTGAACCGGGCGCTCGTCTGGATCGTGATCTCGCGCCCCGGCAGCACGGCGTCCGACAGGTCTATGATGAGCGCCCCGAACCTGGCCGACAACGTGGTGTGCCGGGAAGCCACCCAGCGTCCCTTGCGGACGACCTTGCTGAACTTGGAGCTGATCACCTGCTGCTCGACGGCGGCGGGCGCACTGGATGCGGACACCTCGGGAAGGTCCCGGGTGATGGGGACGAGCTCGCCGAGCGTCTTGGCCGTGTAGGCGACCTCGAGGCGGTCGGCGTGCTCGACGCTGGTGAGTCTTCCTGTGGCGAGTGCCTCGCCGAGCACCGCGGCCACGCGGTCGCGGTCGGCGTCTGAGGCGCGCAGGTCGGGGTCATCGGTCACGATAAGTCAGTCTATGCCTGTACGCGATATGTCGCGAGTGTCCCTGAACCTCAAGGAAAACTTGGAGCCCAGCGGAACCGGTGACGCCGGTAAGCGCGTCCGGGTATTAAGAACCGTAGACGCGCGACAGGGTCGTGAGGTTTACACCCGATCGAACAAAAAAGATGGGAAAGGCCTAGTGATCTTGAACCAAGCAGGCACCCGACGCTTCCGGGCGTACACGTCCAAGCACCTCGACCAGCTCCTGCAGCGTGCGGGGCTGGGGGACGACGAGCGGCTCAAGGTCCGCGCCGTCGCCACGGTGCTGCCCTTTCGGACGAACGCCTACGTCGTGGATGAACTCATAGATTGGTCGGCCGCCCCCGACGACCCCATATACCGGCTCGTCTTCCCGCAGGCGGACATGCTGCCCGCGGCGGACGTCGCCCGCCTCGCCGACCTGCTGAAGGCCGAGGCGCCCAACACCGAGATCCAGGCCGAGGCCAACCGCGTACGCGCACAGCTCAACCCACATCCCGCAGGTCAGAAGGAGCTCAACGTCCCGAAGATGGGTGATGAGCCGGTTCCTGGCATGCAGCACAAATATTCGGAAACCGTGCTGTTCTTCCCCAAGCAGGGGCAGACTTGCCACGCCTACTGCACCTATTGCTTCAGGTGGGCGCAGTTCGTCGGTGACGCGGACCTGAAGTTCGCCTCCGACGACATCGACCAGCTGGTGGGCTACATCCGCCAGCACCCCGAGGTCACCAGCGTGCTGATCACGGGTGGCGATGCGATGATCATGGGCGAGCCGGTGATCCGGCGATATATCGACCCGTTGATCGAGATCGAGCAGCTCGAATCCATCAGGATCGGCACCAAGGCGCTGGCCTACTGGCCACAGCGCTTCACCACGGATCCCGACGCCGACGACACGTTGCGCCTTTTCGAAAAGGTGGTGGGCGCCGGGAAGAACCTCGCGTTCATGGCCCACTTCTCACACCTGCGCGAGCTGGAATCGCCGCTGGTCGGGTCGGCGGTCGAGCGCATCCTCGGCAGCGGGGCCACGATCAGGACCCAGGCTCCGCTGATCAGGTCCATCAACGACGACCCGGCCGTGTGGTCGGACATGTGGCGGCGTCAGCTCAGGATGGGGATGATTCCCTATTACATGTTCGTGGAGCGCGACACCGGGCCTCAGGACTACTTCGCGGTGCCGCTGGCGCGGGCGTACGAGATCTTCAGGGACGCGTACGCGAGCGTGTCGGGGCTCTGCCGCACGGTCCGCGGGCCGTCGATGTCGGCCACACCGGGCAAGGTGTGCGTCGACGGCGTCACGGAAATCGCCGGGGAGCGGGTCTTCGTGCTCCACTTCATCCAGGCCCGGGACCCCTCGCTGGTGGGGCTCCCGTTCTTCGCTCGTTACGACCCGTCCGCGGTCTGGCTGACGGATCTGCGTCCCGCCTTCGCCGAACGTTTTCCGTTCGAACCCGCGGAAGCTCTCCTGCCCATCTGATCGGCCGCGCGCGTCCACCGCGACCGGCGAAAACCCGCGCCCCCGGCCCGTGACATTTGTTTTCACGACCCTTTGTTCACGGGCCGTCGGGGCGCCCTCCGCGCTTCGGCCACGCGCCCGCGCGTATGCGCGCAATATCGGAAACAAGACCCGCCTATTTCCGTTTTGTCTTCCCGCTCAACGCTCCCCCTTTACTCGGTAACCGGGCTGCAAACCCCTGCTACATGGGCATTCATGCGCCTGCGGCCGATCAACCCGAGTGATAGAACTGCTTGCGTAGCTCAGCCGTGGCGGCACGCTCAGTGTGGTGCCCATAGCGCGCACGCAACGGCATACGGGGGTTATCGATTCGCATTTCCACCGCATTCGAGAGCGATCGATCACGAGCCGGGAAGGCAATCATGAATCGAGTAGTCAAGACGGCGATTGCCGTCACAGCATTCGGCTTGGCGGCTGCGGCGATGGCCGTGCCAGCTCAAGCGGAAGTTCAATACAACACCGCCAGGTACGCTCCTATCGACGGCCCGGGCGGAGGCACCACAGCTGCAGCCGGCAGCCCACTCGGCAGCCTCCTGGGCGGCCTGGTCGGGGGCGGCGTTCTGGACGGCCTGCTCGGCGGCTCCAAGCCCAAGTCCGGCGCCCACCCGGGTGGCCAGATGACCGAGGCCGAGCGCGACGCCGCCAGCGAGAACCAGGCCGAGCCCACCGGCTCGGCCAACGCGGCCGAGGACGTCATCCGCGGCGGAGGTCCGCTGCCCGAACTGTCGCCCATCGTCGCGGGGATCCCGCTCGGCGGGGGCGGCCTGACCGAGTCGCTGCCCGTCCTGTCGGGCGCGGCGCGCATGGCGCAGCCTGGCATGCCCTCGGTGAAGGCATCCAAGCAGGGCCAGGGCGAGCTCCTGTCCCCGGGCACCACCGTGCACGGCACCGTCGGCTCCATGACCGGCATGCTGGGGTCGTCCGTGGGGGGCGCGACGACCGGGCTGCCCGGCGCCACCCTGCTGCCGGCCTCCGGCACCAGCGTCATGGACACCAGCACCGCCACGGCCAAGACCATGAACGGCACCACCAAGGGTGTCGAGTCCCTGTCGGCCGACACCGTCGTGGCCGGCCTCTCCGAGGCCGCCCGGCGCGCGCTGCCGCACGCCTCGAGCGGTCAGCTGTCCCCGGTGATCGGGCAGGTCGCGCCCGCCGAGATGGCGCCGGTCGTCGAGGCTCTGCCCGCCACCTCCCAGGCCGCCTCCATGGACGAGCTCACCCCGCTCGTCGAGGACTCCTCGGCCTTCGTCACGGCCACCGGGACCAAGGCCGCAAGCTCCTACAGCGACGTGATCACCGCCCTCGGCTGGACCACCGACGCGCTGACGAGCTCGGTGCGGAACTCCTGGATTCGCGACTAGGACGCGATGGAGGCGCTGATGAACGAGGTCGGCCGAGGGCCGGCAGGACGGTTCGCGGGCGTCCTAGGTGCCGACGCCCGGGCACCGGCCCCGCCGGCGACGAGGCGGCCCGTTCACGCGCCCCAGCAGTTCCCTGACGGCGTGTATCCCCTTGCCCGGGGCCCCTTCACCAACGGGGTCCCCCGGTCAGGGCCCGCCGGTCCGGAGCTCAGGACCGGGGCCCTGCCTCTTGGGACGCCGTCGCGCTGACGCGGCAGGCCGACGGGGCGCCCAAAGGTGCCGGGTGCCCGAGGCACTGACGCGCGTGGGTTGCGAGGTCCCCCGCGCAAGCGGGCGGTCTCATCTCGGGCCCGGGCGGACGCGCCCGCGCCCAGGGCGCGCTCGCGTACCGCGCCGCCACTGCAGGGCAGCGGCGCCGCGCGAGCCCCCACCGCCGGCCCCACCCCGGGGCCGGCGGCCTTTTCATGCTCACCTTTTCTCCAGGCACGATCTTTTACGGCGGAGCCGGCGTCACCGCCACCCGCCGCACGTGGCTGGTGGCCTCCAGGAATACGCCCGCTGACCGCCACGTGGCGGGCCGCCGCCATGCGCGCCTCCTTGCCCGCCCGAGGGCTGAATCGCCGCCCGCTCAGGACAGCCGTGCAAGGCGCCGAGAAGCCCTTGTAGCCGTGATCTCCCGGCCACCGGTGTCCGGGGGCCGGAGCCAGGCCCTACGCGTCGCAGAGGACCGCTCCAAGCGAACTCCCCAGCCACCGCCGGCTTCGCCGACCAGAGTCGAACGGGCCGCCGTCGAACGGGCCGCCGTCGAACGGGCCGCTGGCGGAACGGCCGGTGTCTAGTGGGTCGCCATCGCGCGGGCCGGTGTCGAACGGCCGGGTGGAACTGCCTGCGTCTGGGGGGTCGCCAGTTCGGGTTGCCTCAGGGGAGGCGGACGCCGGTGCGGCGGGCGATCTGGGCCTGCAGCCGGGCCATCTGCCAGTGCAACTCGATCAACTGCTCGGCGAGCTGCATTCTCGGGATCTCGGACACGTCCTCGGTGTCCAGGTGGTCAATCGCGGCCGCAAGCTCTCCCATCGCGCGCCCCCACTCCATCACCATTCCCCGGATCGAATTGACGTTCGAATCCTATCGGAACGGGAGGCTCGCTGTCAGTCATTTGCCCCACGGGTCGCCGCAGTTTCGCACACAAGATCGAACACCGAACCACCACGGAGTCGGGCAACTTGGGCTCGCGTAACGGCGGCACACCACTGAAGGGTCAGCGGCCGTTGCATGGAGGGCCATCAGCCGAAGTGCGGCGGGTGGCAGGCCACGGCACCGCGTAACAGATGAGGAGACCCCTCAGATGGGTCAGCCCTTGTTGTAGGCGGAGATGACTTCCTTCGGGTCGCCGTCCATTTTGATCTTGCCCTTGTGCAGCCAGATGACCCGGTTGCAGGTCTCCTCGATGACCCGCAGGTCGTGAGCGACGAGGAAGACCGTGCCGGCCGACTCGCGGATCTGGCGGATGCGCTCCTCGCTCTTCTTGCGGAACTCGCGGTCACCGGTCGCCAGGGCCTCGTCGATCAGGAGGACGTCGTGGGTCTTGGCGGAGGAGATGGCGAAGCGCAGGCGGGCGCCCATGCCGGAGGAGTAGGTGGACATGGGCAGCTGGACGAACTCGTCGATGCCGGAGAAGTCGACGATCTCCTGGTATTTCTCCCTGACCTCGGCGGGCGTCATGCCCATGGCGTAGCAGCCGAGGACGATGTTGCGCTCGCCGGTCAGCTCGCGCATGAGGGCCGCGTTGACGCCGAGCAGCGAGGGCTGGCCGTCGGTGTAGACGGCGCCCTTGTGCGGGGGCAGCAGGCCCGCGATGGCGCGCAGGAGCGTGGACTTGCCCGACCCGTTGCGCCCCACGATGCCGATGGCGTCGCCGTGATAGGCCACGAAGGTCACGCCCTTGACCGCGTGGACCTCTTTCATCTGCGGGCGCCCCTGACGCTTCAGAATGCGCGTGAGGGCGTTGACCGCGTTGCCCTTCTCGTTGTCCGAGGCCGCCCCGTAGACGCGGTAGACGATGTGGAGATCGTCGACGATGACGGTGGGAGTGCCTGTGGGGACGTCGAGGGGCCGCTTGCCCGGGGGCTCCGGGTTGGGATGCACTCTCACATCCTTGCCGGGGTCGGCGGGCTTGTCGCCCTTCACCTGTGACAGCTCCTTGGTCAGTTCAGCCACGCCCGTACCTCTCCTCGGACCGCCAGAAGTACCAGAAGCCGAAGCCGAGTGCGAACACCGCCCAGAATACGCAAGACATCCACACCATCGGTGGCGGGTGGTGGCCGAACTCGGGGTTGTGGGTCTTGATGAGGATCTCCCGCATCCACTCGATGAAGGAGGCCGCCGGGTTGAGGTACATCACGTTGGCCACCCACTGGGGCAGCTGTGCGGCCTCAACCACCTTGTCCTGGATCGAGAAGAACACGCCCGAGGCGTAGAGCCAGGTGCGGGTGATGAACGGCAGCAGCTGGTTGAGGTCGCGCATCGTGGCCCCGAGCCGGGCGACCACCAGGCCGGCGCCGACGTTGAACATCGTCTGCAGCGCGAGCACCACGGGGATCATCAACCAGTGCCACGTGGGCCACTCCTGGGTGGCGACCACGAGGGAGAGGAGCACGCCCATGGAGATGGCGAGCTGCTGGAGCTCCTGGATCGTGTAGGCCAGCGGCAGCGAGGCGCGCGGGAAGTGCAGCGCCCGGATCATCGACAGGTTGCTCGAGATCGACTTGGCGCCGGCGGTGACCGTCCGCTGCGTGAAGGTGAAGATGAACATCCCGGTCAGCAGGAACGCCGGGTAGTTCTGGATGTCCTTGCTGCCGCCCAGGATGACGCCGAACATCAGGAAGTAGATGGCGGCGTTGAGCAGCGGGGTCAGAACCTGCCACAGCTGGCCGAGCGCCGAGCTGGAGTATTTCGTGACGTTGCGCGAGGTCGCGTACGTCAGGATGAAGTGTCGCCGCTGCCACAGCTGGCGCACGTAGACAGGGAACCTCGGCCGGGCGATGGCACGGCGAAGTCCGTATCTCTTGGCGAGCTTGGCCAGCGGCTCCTGCCCGCTTCGGCCGCCCGCCTGGGCGTCCGCGACAGCGGATTCCGGCTGGCTCATGGCAAGGACTCTATTGGATCCCGGTCGGTGGGGTGCCTGTCGCGCGGGTTGGCGACAGACAGTTGGACGGAGTCTTCGGACGCCGGGTTCCAAGGCGTCGTCAAGACCTGCTCAACCGTAGCCCAGCGAGCCGGGGCGTGCTGGCAAGGGCGCGACCACCGTCATGTAGGGGGTATTTTTCATCGACTGTTCACGTCCAGGCCCTACCCGTTGGGGCTGGTTTGCACTGTTTGAGGCTCTCTGTGCTAAATGTCTGTGACGCTGGATAGGCACACGTGTGACCGAACTGCAACGCGCCAGAGACTCGCTGGTGGCAAGTAGTAAGGGATAGTCGCGATCGACTGGCAGGGCGTCGGCTGGTTTGACCATGTCAGCCAAACCCGGGGGGATACCAGGAACCCCCCGTCAGGCTGCTCACGATCACCGCAGCTCAGCGCTTGGCGCCCACCTGTAGAGGGAGGAATTCTTTCACCATGCGTGTTACTAAGGGCGCACAGATCGTCGCCGGTACCGCGCTGCTCGCCCTCGCGGTTGCCGCGTGTGGCGGCGGTGCCACGGACAACGGCGGCACTGCCGCGGGCGGCGGAGAGACGCCGGTCCGCATGGAGATCGGTGAGCCTCAGGAGCTCCTGAACCCGCAGAACACGACCGAGACCGAGGGCTCCGAGGTTCTCGCCGCGGTGTTCTCGCCGCTCGTGCGCTACGACGAGAACAAGGAGCCGGTCGAAGAGGCCGCCGAGTCCATTACCACGACGGACAGCAAGGTCTGGACGATCAAGCTGAAGTCCGGTTACACGTGGCACGACGGCACGGCCGTGACCGCCGCGGACTACGCCCGCGCGTGGAACTACGCCGCCCTCCAGGACAACGCCATGGGCTCGTCCTACTTCTTCGGTCGCATCGACGGCTACGCCGACGTGCACCCGGGTGAGGGCAAGACGCCGACGAGCAAGGAGATGAAGGGTCTCAAGGTCGTCGACGACACCACCCTCGAGGTCACGCTCGCCGCGCCGTTCTCGCAGTTCAAGACGATGCTGGGCTACACCGCCTTCTACCCGATGCCCAAGAGCGCCATCGGCGCCGACGGCAAGGTGACCCAGGCCTTCGGCGAGCAGCCGATCGGCCAGGGCCTGTTCAAGCTGGACAAGCCCTACAAGAAGGGCACCGACCCGACCATCGAGCTGTCGGTCTACGACAAGTTCCCGGGCAAGAAGCCGACCGGCTGGACGAAGCTCCAGTTCAAGGTCTACACGAGCTCCGAGACCGCGTGGAACGACCTCCAGGCCGAGAACCTCGACATCCACGACTCCCTGCCGGCCACCGCCATCTCCACGGCGAAGTCGGTGCTGGGTGACCGCTACTTCGACGAGCCCGACGCCTCCATCGGCCACATCGGCGTGCCGCTGAAGTACAACAAGGAATTCGAGAGCGTCGACGTGCGCAAGGCCATCTCGATGGCCATCGACCGGAAGACGATCACCGACACGGTCTTCTCCGGCACCCGCGCCCCGGCCGACGACTTCATCAACCCGGCCATCCCCGGCTACCGCCAGGGCGCCTGCGAGGCGTGCACGTACAACCCGGCCGAGGCCAAGAAGCTGTACGAGGCCGCCAACGGCCCCAAGACCATCGAGCTCGGCTACAACGCAGACGGCGGCCACAAGGAGTGGATCGAGGCGGTCGCCAACAACCTGCGGGCCAACCTGGGCATCGAGGTCACGCCGAAGCCGTTCGAGAAGTTCCAGGGCATCCTGGACGCCCTGGACGCCAAGGAGTACAAGGGCCTGTTCCGCATGGGCTGGGCCATCGACTACCCCTCGGCGGAGAACTACCTGACCCCGATCTTCAACACCGGCGCCATCGAGACGGGCTCCAACTACGGCGGCTACTCCAACAAGGAGTTCGACGACCTGATGGCCAAGGGCGACCAGGCCGCGGACGCGGCCGAGGGCCTGAAGTTCTACCAGCAGGCGGACGACATCCTGCTGAAGGAGCTGCCGTACATCCCGATCTACTTCTACCGGAGCAACTTCGGGCACTCGACGAAGGTCAAGAACGTCAAGCTCAACCTGCTCAACCAGATCAACTGGGCCGACGTCGAGAAGGCCTGACGTCATTCGCGCGGTGGGCGGCACGTGCCGCCCACCCGTCGGATGGCCGAGCTTGGAGGCAGTCACTCGGGCCGGGTAAACCACGGACTCAGGGGGCTGCCTCCAAGTATGTACCGGAGGGCTTGAATGGGCCGATATGTCATTAGGCGACTGATCCAGGCGATACCCGTCCTGCTCGGCGCCACGCTACTCATCTTCTGCATCGTCTTTGCTCTGCCCGGGGATCCCATCGCGGCGTTGTTCGGAGACAAGCGCCCGGACCCCGCCGTCGCCGCGGTCCTGCGCGAGCAGTATCACCTCAATGATCCGCTGCTGCTGCAGTACTGGTACTACATCAGCGGCGTGCTCTTCCGCGGCGACTTCGGCGTGAACTTCGCCGACATCCCGGTGTCCCAGATCATGGCGGGCAAGTTCCAGATCACGCTGAACCTCGCCCTGACCGCGCTGGTGATGGAGGCCGTCATCGGCGTCGGCCTGGGCCTGTGGGCGGCGCTGCGCCGCGGCAGGGCCACCGACACCATGATCCTCGCCTCGACGCTGCTGCTGATCTCGGTCCCGACGCTGGTGACCGGCTTCGTGCTGCAGCTCCTGCTGGGCGTGAAGCTCAAGCAGTGGACGGGACTCGACATATTTCCCGTCGCGGGCACCTTCGCGGGCTGGCGCAGCTACCTGCTGCCCGGTTTCGTGCTCGCGGGAACGTCGATCGCGTACCTGACCAGGCTCACCAGGACCAGCCTGGTGGAGACCCTGAGAGCGGACTACATCCGGACGGCCACGGCCAAGGGCCTGTCCAGGCGGCGCGTCATCGGCCGGCACGGCTTGCGCAACGCGCTGATCCCGCTCGTCACCTACCTGGGCGCCGACCTCGGCAACCTGATGGGCGGCGCGGTGATCACGGAGACGATCTTCAATCTCCAGGGAATTGGCAATCAGCTCTTCCAGTCGGTTTACTTGCGAGAACAACCGGTCGTGGTGGGCATCATCACGGTGCTGGTGCTGATCTACATCCTGGCCAACCTGGTCGTCGACTTGTTGTACGCCGTGCTCGACCCGAGGATCCGCTATGAGTAACCCAACCCCGCCGGTCGGGCCGGGGCTCCCGGAGACGCAGACGCTGGTCCCGGACACGGTTCCCGCACCGTCGCCGCGGCGCGCGGGCAAGCGGGCCAAGGGCGGCAAGCCCGCCAGCCTGTGGACCGACGCGTGGTACGACCTCAGGCGCCGGCCGATGTTCATCCTCTCGGTGATCATCGTTCTGATCCTGCTGGTCATGTCGGCCATGCCCTGGCTGTTCAGCTCGATCGACCCGACCGTCGCCAGGACCTGTGACCTGTCCACGGCGCGGCAGGGGCCCAGCGCGGGCCACCTGTTCGGCCGCGACAACCTGGGCTGCGACGTCTACGCCAGGACGATCTACGGAGCCCGCAACTCCATCGTGATCGGCGTGCTCACCACGATCATCACCACGTTCGTCGGCGGCCTGCTCGGCATCATCGCCGGGTTCCGCAGCGGCATGGTCGACACGGTGTCCTCGCGGGTCACGGAGATCTTCTTCGCCATCCCCCCGATCCTCGGCGCGCTGCTGATCGCGGCCACGTTCCGCGGCCGGGCCAACAGCATCCTGCTGGTGATCCTCGCGCTGGCGGTGCTCGGCTGGCCGATGGTGTTCCGCATCATGCGGGCCGCGGTGATCACGGCGAAGAACCAGGACTTCGTGGTCGCGGCCAGGGCGCTGGGCGCCGGCTCCAGCCGGATCATGTTCCGCCACCTGCTGCCGAACTCGCTGGCCCCCGTCATCGTGGTGGCCACGATCAACCTGGGCGGCTTCATCGCGGCCGAGGCCGCGCTGTCGTTCCTGGGTGTCGGCGTGCAGTCGCCGGACATCTCATGGGGCCTGATGATCGCCGACGCGCGCAACAGGTTCCTGGAGGCTCCGCTGCCGCTGGTGTTCCCGGCCGTGTTCCTGAGCATCACGGTGCTCGCGTTCATCATGATGGGCGACGCCGTGCGCGACGCGCTCGACCCGAAGCTCAGATAGAAGGGGGGATCAAGTGAAGAAGACGTCTTCGGATGTGTTGCCCGCCGAGGGAGGGCTGGGCGACGAACCGCTGCTCGCGGTCGAGGACCTGCACGTGGAGTTCCGTACGCGGGCAGGTGTCGTACGAGCGGTCAACGGCGTGAGCTACACGGTCAGCCCCGGTGAGACGCTCGCGGTGCTGGGCGAGTCGGGTTCGGGCAAGTCCGTGACGGCCCAGGCCATCATGGGCATCCTCGACATGCCGCCCGCGGTCATCCCCAAGGGGCAGATCCGCTTCAGGGGCACCGACCTGCTCAAGCTGTCGGAGGAGGCCCGCACGCAGGTGCGCGGCCAGCGGATCGCGATGATCTTCCAGGACGCGCTCTCCGCGCTCAACCCGGTCTTCACCGTGGGCTGGCAGATCAGCGAGATGTTCCGGGTGCACCGGGGCATGTCCAAGTCCGACGCCCTGAAGAGGACCGTCGAGCTGATGGACCGGGTCCGCATCCCGGCCGCCAGGCAGCGCGTGCACGACTACCCCCACCAGTTCTCCGGGGGCATGCGCCAGCGCATCATGATCGCCATGTCGATCGCGCTGGACCCCGAGGTGCTGATCGCGGACGAGCCGACCACGGCGCTCGACGTGACCGTCCAGGCGCAGATCATGGAACTGCTGGCCGAGCTGCAGCGCGAGAGCCAGATGGGCCTGATCCTGATCACCCACGACCTGGGCGTCGTCGCCGACGTGGCCGACAAGATCGCGGTCATGTACGGAGGCCGCATCGTCGAGAAGGCCCCCGTGTACGACATCTACAAGGCTCCGGCGCACCCGTACACGAAGGGCCTGCTGGACTCGATCCCCAGGGTCGACCAGAAGGGCCAGGACCTGTACGCGATCAAGGGCCTGCCGCCCAACCTGCTGGACCTGCCGTCAGGATGCGCGTTCCATCCCCGGTGCCCGTACCGGCAGGACAACTGCGTGACCGACGTCCCCCCGCTCTACGAGATCAGCGGCACGCGTGGCAGCGCCTGCCACTACTGGAGGGAGGTCCTCGATGGCGAACGGCAGTGAGCGCATCCTCGAGGTACGCGATCTGGTCAAGCACTTCCCGCTGACCCAGGGGATCCTCTTCAAGAAGCAGATCGGCGCGATCAAGGCCGTGGACGGCGTGTCGTTCGATCTGAACAAGGGCGAGACGCTGGGCATCGTGGGCGAGTCGGGCTGTGGCAAGTCCACGCTCGCCAAGGTGCTGATGGCGCTGGAGCGGCCCACCTCGGGCTCGGTGAAGATCAACGGCCGGGACATCGGCAAGGCCAAGGGCGGCGAGCTCAAGGCCATGCGCCGCAACATCCAGATGGTGATGCAGGACCCGTACACCTCGCTGAACCCCCGGATGACCGTCGGCGACATCATCGGTGAGCCGTACGAGATCCACACGGAGGTCGCCCCCAAGGGCGACCGGCGCAAGAAGGTGCAGGAACTGCTGGAGGTGGTGGGGCTCAACCCCGACCACATCAACCGTTACCCGCACCAGTTCTCCGGCGGCCAGCGGCAGCGCATCGGCATCGCCCGGGGTCTGGCGCTGCAGCCGGAGATCATCGTCTGCGACGAGCCCGTCTCCGCGCTCGACGTGTCGATCCAGGCGCAGGTCATCAACCTGCTGGAGCGGCTGCAGAACGAGTTCGACCTGGCCTACATCTTCATCGCCCACGACCTGTCGGTGGTGCGCCACATCTCCGACCGGGTGGGCGTGATGTACCTGGGCAAGTTCGTGGAGCTGGGCAAGGACACGGAGATCTACGACCGGCCGGCCCACCCGTACACGCAGGCGCTGCTGTCGGCGGTGCCGGTGCCCGACCCCGAGGGGCGCGAGCAGCGCGAGCGGATCATCCTGCAGGGTGACCCGCCCTCGCCCGCGAACCCGCCCAGCGGGTGCCGGTTCCGTACGCGGTGCTGGAAGGCCCAGGAGATCTGCGCGGAGGAGGAGCCGCTGCTGCAGATCCGGCCGGGCACGGCGCACGAGAGCGCCTGCCACTTCGCCGAGACGCACGACGTGGTGCACGTCGGCTGAGCTCGCGTCAGGAGGGCCCCTCGGGAGTCGTCCCGGGGGGCCTTCTCACGTGGTGACGATGACGGCCGAGCCGTGACCGAACAGGCCCTGGTTGGCCGCCAGGCCCACGCGGGCGCCGGCGACCTGGCGGGCCCCGGCCCGGCCGCGGAGCTGCGCCGTCAGCTCGCAGAGCTGGGCGATGGCCTGGGCCGGGATGGCCTCGCCGAACGAGGCCAGGCCGCCCGACGGGTTCACCGGGATCCGGCCGCCGAGCGCGGTCTCCCCCTCGCGCAGCAGCTTGTCCGCCTCCCCGGCCGGGCACAGCCCGACGTCCTCCATCCAGTCCAGCTCCAGCGCCGTCGACAGGTCGTACACCTCGGCCAGCGACACGTCCTCCGGGCCCACCCCGGCCTCCTCGTAGGCCGCGTACGCGATCGCCGCCCTGAAGGGCCTCTCGGGGGCCGGTACGGCGACGCAGGAGTCGGTGGCGAAGTCCGGCAGCTCCAGCACCGTGTTGGGGAAGACGGGGGTGACCGTGGAGACGGCGGCCAGGCGGACGAGCGGCGCGCCCAGGCGGCGCGCGTACGACTCCGAGGCCAGCACCACCGCCGCGCCACCGTCGGAGGTGGCGCAGATGTCCATGAGGCGCAGCGGGTCGGCGACCATGGGCGAGGCCAGCACCTCCTCGGCGGTGACCGGCTTGCGGTAGCGGGCCAGCGGGTTGAGCGACCCGGCCAGCGCGTTCTTGACCTTGACGGCGGCGAAGTCCTCGGGGGTCGAGCCGTGCAGGGCCATGCGGCGGCGGGCGTAGAGGGCGAAGTACGCGGGGTTCGTGGCGCCCAGGAGGCGGAAGCGCAGCCAGTCGGGGTCGTCGGGACGGTCGCCGCCCACCGGCTTGAAGAAGCCCTTCGGCGCCGCGTCCGCCCCGATCACGAGCGCGACGTCGCACAACCCCGCCAGGATCCTGGTACGCGCGATGTCCAGCGCCTGGGCCCCTGAGGCGCAGGCCGCGTAGCAGGAGGCCACCCGCGCGCCCGACCAGCCCAGCGCCCTGGCGTAGGAGGCGCCGGAGACGAAGCCCGGGTAGCCGTTCCTGATCGTGTCCGCCCCGACCACGAACTGCACGTCGGTCCACGCCACCCCGGCGTCCCGCAGCGCCTCGCGGGCGGCCGCCACGCCGTACTCCAGGAAGGGCCGCCCCCACTTCCCCCACGGATGCATCCCGGTCCCCAGCACGACGACGCTCATGAAGCCTGCCCCCACATCCACATCAGCGGCCCGTCGGCCAGCGGCCCCGAGGTCAGCTCCAGCTCCATGCCGACCGCGAGCTGGTCCACCGTCAGGCCCCGGACCTGACCGAGCACCACGATGCCCACCTCGTCGAGCTCGACCGCGGCCAGCGTCACCGGCTCGTACGGCTGCGCCGCCACGTACGGCGCCGGCGGCGGGTAGCAGGCGTTCGTGTACGACCAGACCCGCCCGCGCCGCGGCAGCGGGAACTCCTCCATGTCCGCCCCCTCGCAGCGCGGATTGGGGCACGACTCCCGCCGGGGCGGGAAGCAGACCGTGCCACAGGCCGCGCACCTGGTGCCGAGCAGGCGGACGGCGTCCCCCTCGATGGCGAACCAGCCGTCGATCGCGTACGTCATAGCCGGAGTATCACACAAGCGCTTGCTAGGTTGAATCCCCTTCGCGCCCCCGATGCCGCACGACCACCCGCGCCGACATCACGACCACCAGCAGCAACATCCCCGCCACCACCGGCATCCGGGAGCCGGGCGCGGGCCCGTCGCCGAAGTACGGCCCCGGCCGGGCCGCCCCGGGCACCGGCACGTCCAGCCGGTCGGCCTCCCGCAGCGCGAGCAGCGCGTCGACCACGCCGTGCCCGTAGGCGGGGCTGTAGCCGTCCTCGGGCCGCCGCCGGGCGCCGAGCTCGATGGCCATCCGCACGTGGTAGGGCGACAGGTCGGGATGCGCTGACCGGATCAGGGCGGCGACGCCCGCGACCATGGCGGCGGCCGAGCTGGTGCCGTCGCCGACCACGTACGAGGCGTCCCCGTCGGCCGTGACGATCTCCGCGCCGGGCGCGACCACGGACAGGTAGTCCTGCCGGTTGGAGAACCCGGCGACCTTCATCCGCCGGTCCACCGCGCCCACCGCGATCACCCCGGGGTAGGCGGCGGGGAAGTTCTTCCGGTTGCCCGCGGCCCCGTCGTTGCCCGACGAGGCCACCAGCACGGCGCCCTTGCCGATCGCGTACTGGACGGCCTCCTCCTCCGACGCCGACCCCTCCCACGCGCCGCTGCCGCCGCCGAGCGACATGCTGATCACGTCGGCGCCGCGGTCGGCCGCGTAGCGGATGCCCTTGGCCAGCGCGTCCCCCCAGCCCGAGCGGTGCTTCTGGCGCAGCGGGTCGCCGTTCTCCAGCGTGACCCTGACGGACAACACCCTGGCGGCGGGCGCCACGCCCAGGACGCCGCCCCGGTGGCCGTCGCCGTGCCCGCGACCGGCGATCAGGCTGGCCATGGCGGTCCCGTGCGGCCCCCACAGCCCCCTGCCCGCACCCGTCAGGTCGGGACCCTGCACGACGGCGCCGGCCAGGTCGGGGTGGTGGCCGTTCACGCCGGTGTCGAGCACGGCCACCAGCACGCCCTCGCCCCTGCTCGACCGCCACGCCTCGGGCAGGCGCAGCGCGCCGAGCTGCCACTGCCCGGCCCGCGCGGCCTCGCCCACGTCGTCGGAGTGCGCGGTGGGGGCCGCCGCGATCCCGGCCGCCAGCCCGGCCAGCAGGACGGGGACGAGGAGCCGCCTCATCCGGTGAGTGCCCGGTGCAGCGCCGCCGCGAGCTGCCGGGCGGCGTCGCGCAGCCGCGGCACGACGCGGTCACCCGGCTGGTACGCCCGCCCGTCCGCGTAGCCGGCGGCCGTCGCCACCACGTAGTGCTCCCCGGACCCGACCACCACGCCGGCGAAGTACTGCCGGTCGCCGAACCACGCGGCCGGCCCGCCGGGGAAGGCCACGGGCCGCACGGTCTCGGGCCGTACGGTCTCGGGTCGCACGGTCTCGGGTCGCACGGTCTCGGGTCGCACGGCCTCGGGTCGCACGGCTTCAGGTCCTACGGTCTCGGGCCGCACCGTCGCGGCGTGGCCGGAGCCTTGCGGGCCCGCCCCGAGCGCGGTGAGCGCCGGCCGGTCGAGCACGGCGATGCCCACCGTGACGACGAAGGTCTGCGTGCTGTCGGCGTAGGTGGCGCGCAGGGCGGTGCGGCAGCCGGGGCGCACGGCAGCGGGGTGGAAGGCGGCCCGGCAGGGCGCCTCGGGGGCCACCCCGGCCAGCTCGTACGTGACCCGGGCCCCGGAAGGGCTGAGCCCCGGCACCGTGCCGGGGAAGACCTGAGCCACCGGCCACGCCTGCCAGCGCTCTGAGACGGGCGGCGCCGGCACGGGCCAGACCGCGGACAATATGGAGATCAGTGCAACGGACAGGTGGTACACGTCGGACCTCGGGCGGGAGGGGAGGGGCCGCCGATTCTGCTCGTGCATTGTGACACGCGAGCGCCCGCTCAACCCGACGCTTCGGTAAACAGACCGATACGCGGAGTAGTTCCGATCTGTCGGCTTTTAGCCAATAAAGTGAAAGAAAGTCGGATGTCAGGCTGCTGAACAGCCGGGCTGGAACACGCCGCCAGGCGCGTCTCTCATTCCGCCGTGAACAGCCGCACTCCGCACATTACGATGGCCACGGGCCGCGTGCGTGCGACGTGATCGTCGCCCGCCCCTTTCGAGGAGGACACCATGGGAGCACCGCTCAGCGGTGACAATGCTGCCCAGGAACCGTCCCGCCAACCACTCTCAGACCGCGATCACGAACTCCTCGCCTTCGAGCGCCAATGGTGGCGCTACGCGGGCGCGAAGGAGCAGGCCATCAAGGAGACCTTCGGGATCTCCGCCACGCGCTACTACCAGTTGCTCGGCGAGCTGATCGACCGGCCGGAGGCTCTCGAGCAGGACCCCATGCTGGTCAAGCGGCTGCGCAGATTACGGTCCACCCGCCAGCGCGAGCGCGCCGCCAGAAGGCTTGGCATGCGTCCCTGACCGGCTGGGTACGGCAGCCGCGTGAGGAACATCCCTGGAATGGAAGCGATCTTGAGCGATCCGGCCGGCGCCGTGATCGGGCTCGACTTCGACGGCACGCTGTCGCCGATCGTGCCCGACCCCGCCGCCGCCGTGATCCACCCGAAGGCGCCCGAAGTTCTCGCCGACCTGGGCGCCCGCGTCCTCGCGGTGGCCATCGTGACCGGCAGGCCTGCGGCCACCGCACTGGAGCTCGGACCGGGTCTGGCCGACGTGCCGGGGCTGGTCGTGCTCGGCCACTACGGCTTCGAACGCTGGGAGGACGGCCGGATCTCCGCGCCCCCGCCCCCGCCGGGTGTGCCGCGGGCCGAGGCGGAGCTGCCGCTGCTGCTCGACTCGCTCGGGCTGGCGGGCGTGCGCGTCGAGGACAAGGCCAGGGCCGTGGCCGTGCACACCAGGCGCAGCCCCGACCCCGAAGGGGCGCTGGCCGTCCTGCGGGAGCCGCTGGCCAAGCTGGCGGAGAAGCACGGCCTGGTGGTCGAGCCCGGGCGCATGGTGCTGGAGCTGAGGCCGCCGGGCATGGACAAGGGGCACGCGCTGAGCCTGTTCCTGGCGGAGCGAGCCGCCCGGTCGGTGATGTTCGTCGGTGACGACCTGGGGGATCTGGCGGCGTTCGACGCCGTACGCGCGTCCGGGCTGCCGGGCGTGACCGTGTGCAGCGGCTCCGCCGAGGTGACCGCACTGGCCGAGCGGGCCGACATCGTGGTGGACGGTCCGGAGGGGGTCGTGGCGCTGCTGGGTGAGCTGGCGTCGGCGTTCAGCCGTTCGTGACTGATCTGCAAGTCGCGATCTCTAGGGTCGGGCGCATGCACAAGCGTCACTCTGCCCTTTTCGCCGCCGCGGGTGTCGCCGCGGCCACCCTCCTCGCCACCGCCCTGCCCGCGACCGCCGCTCCCGCCCAGCAGCTCAAGCTGCGCAACGGCCTGACCCTCTACATCCCGATCCAGTGGAAGGTGTACGGCACCGGCACCGACGCGGTCCAGGTCGTCACCGGCAAGTGCGGCAAGGCGCAGGGATGGGGCACGCCCGAGTGCGACGCCTTCTACGTCTTCGGCCCCAAATACATCAAGCAGGGCGCCGAGGGCTTCAATCCCTACACCGGCAAGCGCCCCTTCTACACGGCGACGGACGTGCAGCCCTGCCCCTTCAACCGGAAGTGGTACGAGCTCATCGGCCCGAAGGTGACGAGGGGCCTGCGCCAGGTCGGGCCGGGACACAAGGCCGCCTACAACGCCTGGAAGTCCACCTGCGTCTCCTACTCCGACGCCGGGACCAAGGTGCGGACCCGCTTCACCCAGCGGGAGTGGTATCTGCCGCAGAGCAGGATCCTGGTGGTCGACCAGTGGAACACGCCGGGCCTGGCCGACACGCTCAAGCACGCCGACTGGAACTGAGCACCCCGGCGACCGCCAGGCCGATGAGCACCGGCACCATCAGGAACGCGGTCCGGGTGCCGAAGCCGTCGGCGAGCGTGCCGAGCGCCAGCGGACCGACGGCCATGGCGGCGCCCGCCCAGATGGGCGAGGCCGCCGCCGCCAGGTCCGCCCGGTCGCCGGAGCCGGCGATCAGCGCGGCCAGCGCCAGCGGGAAGTGC
This sequence comes from Nonomuraea sp. NPDC049709, assembly GCF_040674815.1. Classification (NCBI taxonomy): domain Bacteria; kingdom Bacillati; phylum Actinomycetota; class Actinomycetes; order Streptosporangiales; family Streptosporangiaceae; genus Nonomuraea; species Nonomuraea sp. NPDC049709. The sequence continues at coordinate 6,508 of NZ_JBFANM010000102.1, read as the reverse complement.
AGGGCGGCGCCGAGCCCGCAGATCACCAGCCCGGCGTAGGACAGCACCGGCTGGGTGCTCAGCCAGAACAGCAGCCAGCCCGCGAACGTCACCGCCAGCGCCCCCGCGAACAGCGGCGTGGGCGGCAGGCGCAGCGCCAGACGCGCCCCGGCGAACCTGCCCGCCGCCAGTCCCGCCACGAACGCCGTCAGCCCGGTGGCCGCCGTGGCCGCGCTCAGCCCCGTACGGTCGGCGAACAGGTCGGCGGCCCACAGGTTGAAGCTGAACTCCAGCGCCACGCAGCAGAAGAGCACCAGGCCCGCCAGGTGGAAGCGCCAGCCGGGCCGGGCGACGGACTCCGCGCCCGCGCCGGGGCCCGCGGCCCGCCGGTCGGGCCAGACCCGGCCCATGGCCAGCGCGAGCAGCACGCTGGCGACCGGCGTGAGCAGCAGCGCGGCCCGCCAGCCGAGCGCGGTCTGGGCGACCACGCTGAGCCCGAACGTCATCCCCATGCCCACGAGCACGCCGACCGCGTTGGCCTCGCTGATCGCCGCGGGCCCGGCCGGGCCGTGGTGGTCGCTGAGCGCCGCCATGGACGTGTAGAGCAGGATCGAGCTGAAGCCGCCGGCCACGCCGTAGCCGAGCAGGGTCAGGGCCAGGGCGTCGGTGGGCAGGACCGCGAGCAGGCCGGCGTTCATCCCGGCCAGGCCGATCCAGCTGGTCGCGCGCCGGCCGAACCTGCGGGTCAGCAGGGGGAGCAGGAGCCCGGCCGCGATCGTGCCCAGGGCCATGGAGGTGCCGTGCAGGCCGGCCACGGTGGCCGACGTGCGCTGGTCGGCGCGCAGGAGGGGCAGGGCGGCGCTCAGGCCGTACAGGTAGGTGGCGAACGTGCTGAGCAGCAGGTAGACGAGCCAGGTCGGGCGGTCTCTGATCAGTCGGACGGGCGGTAAGACCGTGGTCACCCGGCAGCCTCCCGCGGGACGGAGGGACGCGGTCGCCCTCCCATGCTAGGCGAGAGCGTCAGGCCAGTGCGTCGAGCTGGGCGGCGAGCCATTTCTGCGGGGGCAGCGCGGTCGCGGCGGCGTGCAGCTTGTCGCGGCGCATGCGCCGCTCGTCCTCGGGCATGACCAGCGCGTCGTGCAGCGCGACGGCCGTGCCGCTGATGTCGTACGGGTTGACCATGAGGGCGTGCGGGCCCAGTTCGGCGGCGGCCCCGGCCTCCCGCGACAGCACCAGCGCGCACCGCTCCGACAGGACCGGGCCCTCCTTGGCCACCAGGTTCATCCCGTCGCGGATGGGGTTGACCAGCAGCACGTCGGCCATCCGGTACGCGGCCAGCGAACGCGGATAGTCGTCGTTGACGTTGAGGATCACCGGGTCCCAGTCCTCGGTGGCGTATTCGGCCTCGATCTCCTGGGCCCGGCGCTGCACCGACGCGGTGTATTCGCGGTATTCGGGCAGGTCGTGCCGGCTGGGGTAGGCGAAGGCCAGGTGCACCACCTTGCCGTGCCACTCGGGGTGCGCCGCCAGGAACTCGCGGTAGGCGATCAGGCCGCGGGTGATGTTCTTGGACAGCTCGGTGCGGTCGATGCGGACGATCAGCCGGCGGTCGCCCACCTGCTCCCTGAGCGCGGTCATGTGCGACTCGACGTCGGGCTCGCAGGCCCGCTCCCACAGCGCCGTGCCGTCCACGCCCAGGCTGTGGACGCCGATGCGGGTCGTCCGGCCCTCGTAGGTGATGCTGCGCCCGACGCGGTCGGTCTCCGCGCCGAGCAGCCGCTCGCAGCAGTCCATGAACGCCTGCGCCCACCGGTCGGTGAGGAACCCGGCGTGATCGGCGCCCAGGATGCCCTCCAGGACCTCGCCGGCCACCTCGTCGGGCAGCAGGGAGAAGTATTCGGGCGGCGCCCACGGCGTGTGGCTGAAGTGGGCGATACGCAGGTCGGGCCGCTCGGCGCGGAGCATCGCCGGGGTCAGCGTCAGGTGGTAGTCCTGCACCATCACGCGCGCGCCGTGCCCGGCCTCCTCGGCCAGCGCCAGCGCGAAAGCCCCGTTGTAGTCGCGGTAGGACTCCCACTCGCGCTCGAACCTCGTGCCGAAGTTGGGCGAGTTGGGGATGTCGTAGAGCAGGTGGTTGATGAACCACAGGGTGGAGTTGGCCACGGCGTTGTAGGCGCGGTGGAACGTGGCGGGCGGGATGTCCAGCATGCGCAGCGGGCCCGTGTCGTAGCCGGCGTGGTCGATGCGGCCGCCGGAGGCCAGGCGTACGGCGCTGCGGTCGCCGTCGGACAGCGCGGCGCAGATCCACAGCACGCCGTCGTCCTTGGCCACTCCCGACAGCCCTGAGACCAGGCCGCCGCCGCCGCGCTTCATGGTCAGCTCGCCGCCGTCGGAGACGGTGAAGGAGACCGGACCTCTGTTCGAGGCCAGCAGGACGCTGTTCATCAAGGCTCCCTTCGATCATAGGATCCCAGCTATGGCGCTTGATGAGCTAACCGAGGAACTCGCCCGCTCCGCCGCTGCTGGAGATCATCGCGCACTTGGCGAGCTCCTGGCGCGAATAGAGCCGGATGTGATGCGACACTGCGCCCGGATCCTGCCTTATCACCAGGACGCCGAGGAGGCCTCGCAAGATACGTTGCTGGCCGTGGCGCGCAACATCGGGCGCTTCGAGGGGCGGGCCAGGTTCAGCACCTGGCTGCACATCGTGACGGCCAACTGCGCGCGGACCACGTACAGGTCGCTCAAGCGGCGGGCGGCCGAGCAGAGCTCGGACGAGCTGCCGATGCAGAAGCCCGACGTGCAACGGGTCAGCGTGATCGCGGGCTCGCGGCTCGACCTGCTCGACGCGATGGAGGCGCTGGAGGCCGACAAGCCGGACCTGGCGCAGGCGCTGGTGTTGCGCGATATCGTCCAGCTGGACTACAACGAGGTGGCCGAGCAGCTCGGCATCCCGCTGGGCACCGCCAAGTCACGCATCCACCAGGCCCGCAAATACGTTCAGGGCGTGCTGGGTGAGGACTATCGCTGAGACCGCCCGTCTCGCATGGTGAGACGGGTGGTAATTTCGGCCACTTAAGCGGGTAGAGTCCTTTTCAACAACTGCATATTGCTCATCCAGAGGGGTGGAGGGACCGGCCCTGCGAAGCCCCGGCAACCCTCCCGGTTTCGACTCGCGACCTGCGAGGCCGACCGGGACAAGGTGCCAATTCCGGTTCGCGGTCAAGGTGGCCGTGGGCGAAGATGAGGGAAGGCCTCGCTTCATGTCGCTTGACTTTGGTCCCGCCGAAGCTCTGTCCTGCCGCGAGTGCGGCGCGCGTTACCCGCTGGGTCCCAGCTTCGCCTGCCAGGAGTGTTTCGGGCCGCTCGAAGCGGCCTACTCCTTCGGCGACGTGACCCGCGCGGACATCGAGTCGGGTCCGGCCAACATCTGGCGTTACCGTTCATTGCTCCCCGTACCGGCCGACGTGGCCACCAAGCCGAATATGAACCCCGGCTGGACCAAATTGGTCAAGGCCGGAAACCTCGGGCGGGCGCTCGGCATCAAGTCCCTTTACGTGAAGGACGACTCGGGAAACCCCACCCACTCCTTCAAGGACCGGGTGGTCGCCATGGCCGTCGAGGCGGCCCGCAACTTCGGCTTCCACACGCTTTCCTGCTCCTCCACGGGCAACCTCGCGGGCGCGGTCACCGCCGCCGCGGCGCGGGCGGGGCTCGACGCGTGCGTGTTCATCCCGGCCAACCTCGAGCAGGCCAAGATCGCCATGGCCCGCGTGTTCGGCGGGAAGCTGATCGGGATCGAGGGCACCTACGACGACGTCAACAGGTTCTGCTCCGAGCTGATCGGCGACCCCCTGGGTGACAAGTGGGGCTTCACCAACATCAACCTGCGGCCTTACTACGCCGAGGGCTCCAAGACGCTCGCGTACGAGATCGCCGAGCAGCTCGGCTGGCGGCTGCCCGAGCAGATCATCATCCCCATCGCGTCCGGCTCGCAGCTCACGAAGATCGACAAGGGCTTCAAGGAGCTGGTGGCGCTGGGCCTGGTGGAGGACACGCCCTACAAGATCTTCGGTGCTCAGGCCGCCGGGTGCTCGCCCGTGTCCACGGCGTTCAAGGCCGGGCACGACGTCGTGCAGCCGGTCAAGCCCAACACCATCGCCAAGTCGCTGGCCATCGGCAACCCCGCCGACGGGCCGTACGTGCTGGACATCGCGCGGCGCACGGGAGGGGGCGTCGAGGACGTCACGGACCCGGAGATCGTGGCCGCGATCAAGCTCCTGGCCTCGACAGAGGGCATCTTCGCCGAGACCGCCGGCGGGGTGACCGTGGGCGTGCTGAAGAAGCTCGCCGAGAGCGGCCGGCTCGACCCGGAGGCCGAGACCGTGGTGCTGAACACCGGTGACGGGCTCAAGACGCTCGACGCGATCAGCGACGACGCCACGCCCACGGCCGTGATCCGGCCCTCTCTCGACGCGTTCCGCGCGACTGTCTGACAATCAGGAAAGGCGACTTTAACCATGAGCGTTTCTGTGCGGATTCCCACCATTCTGCGCACGTACACCGGGGGTAACGCCGAGGTGAGTGGCGAGGGTGCGACTCTTCGTGACGTGCTCGCCAAGCTGGACTCTGACTACCCGGGGATCGGCGCGAGAATTCTGGATGAATCGGGCAAGATTCGTCGTTTCGTCAACGTTTACGTTGGGGAAGAGGACGTCCGATTCGCGGAGGGCCTCGACACTCCCGCACCAGAAGGCACTCAGATCTCCATCATCCCGGCGGTTGCCGGCGGCTGAGTCCCGCGGAGCACACCCTTGAAGGCGCCCCTAGTGGGCGCCTTCTGCTTTTCCTGGGATAATTCAACGTTGAAGGGTCTTCGCTGCGAAGAAATACGCGATTTGCAGATTGACTCTGTTGCCAAACCCCGTGCCACAGGTATGGTCGAGGGCGATCGTCTGGCTGATTTTCCGTTAAGTCATACGATTACAGGTCCCGCGGAGGAATGGGCGAGATCTGGGAGACCAGTAAGAGGAGTCGGAAGTGGCGCAGGGCACCGTCAAGTGGTTCAACGCGGACAAGGGCTACGGCTTCATCGCGGTAGACGGTGGTAAGGATGTATTCGTCCATTACTCAGCGATCATGATGGACGGGTACCGATCTCTCGAACAGGGGCAGCGCGTCGAGTTCGAGATCACGCAGGGCCAGAAGGGACCGCAGGCGGAGTCTGTCCGCGCGGTCTGATTTTCGTCACTGGTATGCACCGGGCGGGATCGCACGGCAGCGCAGTCCGTGCGAACCGTCACCTCTCTTTCGCCGACTCGCGTGCGGCGAGCCGCTCCGGGCGGCTCGCCGTACCGACGCACTGACCTGGGCGGGAGTAGGGGGGCAGCGGGCGTTCGCTTGCACTCGGCAGGGTAGAGTGCTAAACAGTTCGTTGGCACTCTGTGCAGCAGAGTGCCAACTCGGATCGAGACGATGGGGTCTGCCGAACGGAGATGCGGACCCATGCCGTCGCGGGCGTCGGCTCGGTCCACGACAAGCCACCCTGCATCTGGGAGGTCTAGCCTTATGGCAGCCAAGATGATCGCGTTTGACGAGGACGCCCGGCGCGGTCTCGAGCGCGGTATGAACCAGCTCGCCGACGCCGTCAAGGTGACCTTGGGTCCCAAGGGGCGCAACGTCGTGCTGGAGAAGAAGTGGGGCGCTCCCACGATCACCAACGACGGTGTTTCCATCGCCAAGGAGATCGAGCTCGAGGACCCATGGGAGAAGATCGGCGCTGAGCTGGTCAAGGAAGTCGCCAAGAAGACCGACGACGTCGCGGGCGACGGCACCACCACCGCCACCGTGCTCGCCCAGGCGCTGGTGCGCGAGGGCCTGCGCAACGTGGCCGCCGGCGCCAACCCGATGGCTCTGAAGAAGGGCATCGAGGCGGCCGTCGAGCGGGTCAGCGAGGAGCTCTCCAAGCTGGCCAAGGATGTGGAGACCAAGGAGCAGATCGCTTCGACCGCCTCCATCTCCGCCGCCGACGCCGAGATCGGCTCGCTCATCGCCGAGGCGATGGACAAGGTCGGCAAGGAAGGTGTCATCACCGTCGAGGAGAGCAACACCTTCGGCCTGGAGCTCGAGCTCACCGAGGGCATGCGCTTCGACAAGGGCATGACGTCGATGTACTTCGTCACCGACTCGGACCGCATGGAGGCCGTGCTCGAAGACCCGTACATCCTGATCGTCAACAGCAAGGTCTCCGCCAACAAGGACCTGCTGCCGCTGCTCGACAAGGTCGTGCAGTCGGGCAAGCCGCTGCTGATCATCGCCGAGGACGTCGAGGGCGAGGCGCTGGCCACCCTGGTCGTCAACAAGATCCGCGGCCTGTTCCGCTCCGTCGCCGTCAAGGCTCCCGGCTTCGGTGACCGCCGCAAGGCCATGCTCAACGACATCGCGATCCTGACCGGTGGTCAGGTCGTCGCCGAGGAGGTCGGTCTCAAGCTCGAGAGCGCCACCCTCGACCTGCTGGGCCGCGCCCGCA
>NZ_JBFANM010000101.1:0-36570 GCF_040674815.1 Nonomuraea sp. NPDC049709 | reverse complement strand
TCATGTTGGGGGTGTGCGCCATGACGGCGCCCGCCTCGATCAGCACGACCTGGATCATCCGCGCGAAGATGTGCGCCAGCGGCAGGAACAGCAGCACGGCCGGATCCTTGCGGGCGAACAGCGGCTCCAGCGGTCCCCGCAACACGTTGAGCGCCGTGAACAGCAGGTTGTCGTGGGTGATCCGGCACCCCTTCGGCCGGCCCGTGGTGCCCGAGGTGTAGACGATCGTGGCCAAGTCGGCGCCGGTCACCCGGGCGCGCCGCTCGGTCACCTCGGCGTCGGTGACGTCGCCGCTCTCCAGCATGCCATCGACGCGCCAGAGCGCCTTCAGCCTGAGGGCCGCCGCGCGCACCATCTCCTCGTGCCTGTCCAGCTCGACGAAGACCGCCTTGGCCTCGCTGTCGGACAGGATCCAGGCGACCTGCTCGGCCGACGACGTCTCGTAGATCGGCACAGTGACCGCCCCGATGGACCAGATGGCGTAGTCGACGAGCGTCCACTCGTAGCGAGTGCGCGACATCAACGCGACCCGGTCACCGTGCTCGATACCTGCCGCGATCAGCCCCTTGGCGACCGCGACCACCTGGTCGCGGAACTCGGCCGCGGTGACCGCCGGCCATCCCGTGTCGGTCTTGCGGCGCATGACGACGGCACCGGGCTCCTGCTCGGCCCGTCTGAAGACGGTGTCGGCCAGGCTCGCCGAGGCGGGCACCTCGACCAGCTTCGGGACGCTGTACTCGCGCACGAATTCACTCCTCTTCGAGGGGCGCCTGGCCGCTACCGCGTTGAAGTCACGTGGCAGTGGCCCTCGTGGTTTGGGCGCTACCGACAAGGAACCTGCCCATAAGGCCACCGCCCTGCCGCGGCGATCGGTGGCGATCACAGTGGCGGTCCGACCTTGGTGATTCCTCTTCGTATGAAGAGCAAACATGACGGAGGTCGCCGCCGTGTGGAACGACTGACCGTACGTGGCTGGGTCAGCGGGTGGCGCTGAGCTAGTCGAGCAGCGGTCATACCTCCGCAGCGCGTTTCGCGTGTCGGCAGTGCCAGGACTGATGGTGCGTGACGGGGCGCACGAGCACGCACCGAGCACGGCCGACACCCCATCCGATCATTGCCTCCGACGCAGGCCCATGAATCCCGCCTGCCCTTTCGAGACACGAACCCGAACAGGATCAACCCCGAACTGTCCCGTAGCCGTCAGCCGGCCGGTGCCTGTGGCGATCACGGGATCGTCACGAGCTTGACCGTCCGGCTTCAGCGGTCTCGTTCCGGCAGCCGCAACCACAGATCCGGCGGGCCAACGACGGCCCGAGCGTCAGGCAGTCGCAGTCCCGCCATGGCGCACGAATATGCCACGGCCTCGCCCTGGTAGAGGTATTCGGCGAGAATCTCGTCGGCCGTCAGGTGTCCACCGGCGTCGCCGCCGCCGGGATGCGTGTCGGAGTCCTCGATCGCTCCATCGCGGCTCACCAGCCCTTGGTTGCCGCTCCTGGGGTTGGCGAACAGGCTGTAGCAGACAGTTCCCTCGGACAGTGGCAGGGTCACTTCGGGGATGGAAGGGACATATCCCCAGGGTTGGGTGACGACGCATCCGCCGGGGACCTCGGTGATTCCGACGATTCCCAGATGGGCATCGGGATCGGCCCATGGATCAGCCAGGACCGCCTCGATGGCACTGTCGCCGGCCGGCCGGGCTTCCAGCCGCCGCACAGCCTCAGCCGCGGTGAGATCCGCCACGCACGCCACACCCATGTGGTCGTCGTCGACGTTCTCCAGTGCGGTGATCAGCCGCCGCGCCTCCGCGGCCGTCGCGGCCTCGTCGGAGGTCAGGCCGGGGTGCCCTGCGGGGATCGGGAACAGGCCGGGTGTCGGACCGGCGAGGGCGAGCCGCCCAGGAGACCATCCGGCCATCATGGGCCGCCATGGGTCCGCTCCGGCGGCGACCAGGGCACGGGCGTTGTCCAGGCGGCGGGCGAACACAGCCGTCCACAGGGCGGTCCGGTCGTCGAACTCGGCATCGACGTCGTCGACGCGACGGGCCAACTCGGCCACTGTCTCAGGAGTTCCCCATTCGGCCGCGAAGTGCAGCGGCTTCCCCTCGTAACTGCCGAAGGCGTAGACGCCCGAATTGGGGTCGGCACCCGCTTCCAGCCTGACGCGGATCGCCTCGAGATCAGCCCATCCACGCCCATCGATACCAGACCATCCTGCCGACGGAGGCGCGGTCATGACGCTCCCTCGGATCGGCATTTCATGGACGGGACGATTATCCCGTATCAGAACTGGCCGCTGATCCGCCCGAGGCCAGGTTCAACTCCTGGCAGACGGGTTGATCATCACAATCACGTCCGCCACGACCAGGGGCCTCGGATGCTGTTCTACGATCTGTCGCCTCTATTGGGGAAGCACTCCCGAAGGCGTGTGTCGGGCTGGCCGTGTGCGGCAAGGTCACGGCCGTGGCGTAGACACCGTCTACTCGGCACTGGTAGACAGTGTCTATGCATGAGGAGGACGCCGGGCTGCGTGCCCGCCTGATAGAGGTCGGCGTGGAGTTGGTGACCCGCGAGGGGACGCAGGCGCTGTCACTGCGTGAGATCGCCCGGCGGGCCGGAGTCTCGCACGGCGCACCGCGCCGCTACTTCCCCACCCACCTGGAGCTGCTCTCCGCCATCGCCCGCGAGGGCTTCGCGGCGCTGGGCGCCGAGGTCGCCCGGGCGCTGGGCGACGGCCGGGCGGATCCGCGCGCGCAGTTGACGACGCTGGGCCGGGCATATCTCGGCTTCGCGCTGGCCAACCGCGGCATGTACGAGCTGATGTTCCGCCACGACCTGCTCGAGAGCAACCATCTGGGCCTGCGGGAAGCCAGCCTGCCGCTGTTCCACGTCGTGACGGATCTGCTGACCAGGGCAGGCCTCCGGCCGGGCGTGGACCCGCGGATCGCCGCGGGCGTGCTGTGGGCGAACGCGCACGGCATCGCCCAACTGTGGGCCTGGGGCAGCCTGCAACTGACCACCGGCTCGGCCGAGCTCGAACCGCTGCTGCGGGCCACGCTGGAGGCGCACCTCGGGCCGGAACCGCGGTGAGGCCGGAACGTCACCGCCGCCTCACGCTGGCCGCCAGTGTCACGGGGGCGGTCATCGTCGCGCTCGACGGAACCGTGCTCACCATCGCCCAGCCCGCCCTGCAACGGGACCTGCACGCCTCGTTCGCTCAGGTGCAGTGGACCAGCACCGGCTACCTCATCGCCGTGGCCGCCCTGCTCGTCCTCGCAGGCAGGCTCGGCGACCGCTACGGCCACCGGGAGGTCTTCGTCGCCGGGACCCTGGGCTTCGCCGCCACCTCGGCGGCGATCGCGCTGGCGCCCGGCGTCGGCTGGGTCATCGGCCTGCGCGTCGCCCAGGGACTTTTCGGCGCGCTGCTGCAACCGGCCACCCTCGGGATGCTGCGCGCCGCGTTCCCGGCCGACCGGCTCGCGATGGCCATCGCGGTGCGCAGCGGCGCCATCGGCCTGGCGGCCGCCGCCGGCCCGCTCGTCGGCGGCGCGCTGACCGCCCACTTCGGGTGGCGCTCGGTGTTCCTCCTGAACGTCGCTCCCGCGCTCGCGATCGGCGTGGCCGCTCTGGCCGTCCGCGTGCCGGCACCGCGCGACACCGGCGCGGGCGTCGGTGCCGGTGGCCGCACCGCCCGGCTCGGCCTGACCGGCGCCTGCCTGCTGGCCGCGGCCCTGGCGTGCCTGGTCAACACCCTGGTGGAGGTACCGCGTACGGGATGGACCGTGGGCACCGCGCTCGGGCTGACCGCGGCCGTCGCGGCGGGCGGCGCGTTCGTCCAGCACCAGCGGGTCGCCGCCCACCCGCTGATACCCCGGCATGTGCTCGCGTCGGGGGCGCTGACCGCAGCACTGGCCGTCCTGCTGGCGGCCTCCGCGGCGATGTTCGGGGCGCTGTTCGTCGGCAGCTACTTCCTGCAGGAGGTCCTGGCGCTGGACCCGCTGCAGAGCGGGCTGCGCGTGCTGCCGCTGGCGGTGATGATGGTGGTCGGCGCGCCGGTCGCCGCCGTGCTACTGCGCCGGCAGGGTCCCCGCCGGACGGCCCTGGCCGCGATGGCCCTGCTCAGCTCGGGAATGCTGCTGCTGGCCGGCGTGGATCGATCGGCGGCCTCACCGGCGATGGCGGGGGCGTTCCTCATGCTGGGCGCCGGCTTCGGCACGGTGATGGTCACGGCGACGGCAGTCGTCGTGCAACAGGCGTCCGCCGCCGACGCGGGGGTGTCCGGCGGGCTGAAGCAGACCATCATGAACATCGGCCCCGCGCTGGGCATCGCCCTGGCCACCACGTCGATCACGCTGATCGCGCCCGGCCTGGCCGCCGGACAGGCCGGTGAGGGGGGATCGCGGTGGACGCCCGCGGCCTTCGGCGGCGCGATGGGGCCCACGCTGCTGCTTCTCGCGGCCGTCGCCGCGCTCGGCGTCCCGGCGGCGGTCAGGCTGCCCGCGCGCGCTGCCGCGTGACCTGTAGGAAGATCATGGAGGCCGACGGCCGCGCAGTTCGACAGAAGTCGTAGTTCCGCCGAGTGATGATCTTCCCATCGCGATATTCCAGGAAGACCGCGATGTGGCCGCGCACTTGGCCATGACCCGCAGCAGCTGTCCAGCCATACCTCAATGGCGGGACCGGGCTCCCGGTCCCATCATCTCTGGGGCTCGTCGATGAGCGGGTGCTCTTCGCCCCACACGAGCATGGCGTGCAGGATGCCGCTGAGGCTCTGTCCCTGCTCGGTGAGCTCGTAGACGACCCGCGGCGGCACCTCCGCGTGCACCGTACGGGTGAGGATCCGCTGGTTCTCCAGTGCGCGCAGCCGGTCGGTGAGGGTCTTGGCGCTGGGGTCCCCCAGGGCCGAGCGCAGCTCGCCGAACCGCTTGGGGCCGGTCAGCAGCTCCCGGATGATCAGCGTCGTCCACTTGCCGTCGAGGACCTTGAGCGTGCGCTCGACGCCGCAACCCCGCTGGGAGGCGGCGGCCAGGCGAGCGGCGACGTCCACCGCATTGGTTTCCATACGGAAACAATATTTCGTTCTAGGTACTACTTCATTCGGGAAACTAATGTAACGGTCCATGAGCAGATCAACCGTTGTCGTCCATGGAGCGACCGGCACCCAGGGAAGCCCCGTCGTCCGCCGTCTCCTCGCCGCGGGCCACCACGTGCGTGCCGCCGTCCGCGACACCTCCGCGCTCGGCCTGCCCGCGGGCACCGAGGCGGTCTTCGCGGACCTGTCGGTTCCCGCGTCCCTGACCGACGCCTACGCCGGGGCCGATGCGGTCGTCGTGCAACTGCCGCTGGTCTTCGCCGCCGAGGCGGCGGTGCCGCAGGCCGAGGCGGTGCTCGCCGCGCTCGAGGGTTCCAGGGTGTCGCGGGCGGTGTTCAACACGGGCGGTCCATCGGCCCTCGAGCCCACGGGGGTGCCCTTCGTGGATGCCCGGGCGCTGCTGGCCGCCGAGTTGCAGGGTGTCGTGGACGTCGCCACCGTGGTCGGGCCGGCGTTCACCTACATGGAGAATCTGGCGGCCCCCTGGTCGCTGCCGCGCGTGGCCGCCGGGGAGATCGCCTACCCGCTGCCGGCGGAGCTGCCGGTACCCTGGCTCGCGGCCGGCGACCTGGCGGGCGTCATCGCCGGGCTCGTCACCGATCCGGCCCCGCCGCCGCTGCGGATCGTGGCCGGCCCGCGGGCGCTGACCGGCGACCAGGTGGCCGCGGAGCTCACCGCGGCGCTGGGGCGCGAGGTGCGCTGGCGGACCGTCGAACCGAACGAGTACGCCCGGATGCTGGGCCCGTTCACCGGCGAGGAGGCCGCCGCGGGCGTCGCCGCCGCCTACACTCCGCCCTCCCCGGGAACGCCGCCGCCTCCTGCCCCCGACCCGGCGGTGATCGGGACCGGGACGACGACCGTGCGTGAATGGGCCACGCGCCAGGACTGGCGTCTCTGAGCCTGCTGAATAAGGCTTAAGTGCTCGCAGACCACGAGGGTTTTGCGTCGCCGGGGGTATCACTCTTCAGGTGACAGGCTCGCGTCGCCTCTTGACCATGAGCTGTGCCCACGCGGGTTGTGGTCGCCCCGGCCGGGTGGTGAGGCCGGCGGAGTTTGCGGACGTGGTGGACTTCGATGTGCCGAGGCCCTGGCATGGTGGGTGCTTCGGTTAGGGACCGGAGACGATTCGCATACGGGGAGGCGCAGAACGAAGCGTGCTCCTCGTTCGCTGTTCTGGATGGTCAAGGTGCCCTGGTGCGCTTCCGCGATCTCCCGTGCGATCGCCAGTCCCAACCCGGTCCCCCCTGCGTCCCGGTCGCGTGAGGCGTCCAGCCGGGTGAAGCGGTCGAAGACCGTCTCCCAGTGGTCGGGGGCGATTCCTGCGCCGTCGTCGAGGACCTCCAGGGTGGCCGTTGGTCCGTCGGCTCGCACGCTGACGGTGATCTGTGAGGTGGCGTGGCGTTCGGCGTTGTCCAACAGGTTGCCCAGCAGCCGGGTGATTCGCAGCGTGTCACAGTGGATGTAGATGTTTTGCTGCAGATCCTTGACGATCTCCATCCGGTGGGTCCGGCGGTCGAGCTCCGCGCCGACCAGCTGGCCGAGATCGGTGGGGCTGCGCTGGAGGGGGGCATGGGCATCCAACCGGGCCAGGGTCAGCAGGTCGGTCACGATCGCCTGGAGCCGGTCCGCTCCTGCGAGCGCTGCCGCGGCCATCTTTGGCCAGTCGGTGTCCTGCGGGTGTATGAGCGCCTCCTCCAGTTGAGTCCGTATGGCGGTGAGGGGGCTGCGCAGGTCGTGAGAGGCGTCCGAGGTGAACTGCCGCAGTTGCTTGTATGCGCGGTCGAGGCGGTCGAGGGTGTCGTTCACTGTTTCGGCCAGGAGCTTGATCTCTTCCTGTTTGTCGCCGGCCACGGGGACCCGGCGGTGGAGGTCGGTGGCGGTGATCTCCGCTAGCTCTATGCGGATGGCGTCCACCGCAGTCATGTCCTTGTTGACCAGATGGAAAGTCCCGGCTGTCACCATCGCGGTCATCAGCAGGGGCGTGCCGATCGCCAGAACCAGCGCTGTGGTGCTCCCGTACCAGGGGACCGTTGGGACCGCCACGTAGAGCAGCCAGGGCCCATCCGGCTGATAGACCTTGTAGGAGGCGACGGTCATGCAGCCCTTCAGTCCGGCCGGAGGGCACAGCACCCGTTCGGCGCGCACGGTCTTCGTGGCCGAGTGGAACGTGGCCATCGGCGGCTTGCCGACGAGTTGCGGGGTCGCCGCGACGACCCGGCCGTGAGTGTCCAGGACCTGGATCGCCATGTCCTTGCCGGCCGGCAGCACAGATGGGAGGTACCCCTGTCTGATGAGGGGCACCACACGGTCCCACGACCCGATGACCCGAGCCCGGGCCGCATCGGCATCCTTGTTGCCCGTGAAGAGGAGAAAGAGCACACCGATTCCGATGAACACCAGTGCCGCGACAGCGCACAACGCCAAGGGCCTACGAGCACGAAGGGAAGATCGGTTCCAGTTCAACATCTGTTCAAGCCAATCATGGAGAGCATGGGGTTCTGCTTGCCAGCATCCGGGATAGCCGGTACCGGATGAGCTGGAAGGCGGCCAGCGGCATCCCGAACTGCTTGCGCTGCTTGGCGTAGGCCAGAGCTGTCTCGTAGCTCGCGATGGCGGTGCGCGCGCCGACAGATGCCCAGGGTCGCGCGCCAGACGGTCCCGTCCGTAACCAGATGCTAGGCGTGGACCGCACGACAGCCACTGGGCGCGCGATACGAACTTCGGGTTGGAATTCGTACTGACGGACTAATCCGTTGCCGGGAATAGCATCAGGCTCGCCAGAGTCCGACATGTTGCGTTCCCAAAGAAACGGACTTGTAGGGTGGAAGTATGGCTGTGGAGCATTCTGAGGCCGCCAAACGACTGTCCGTAGTCGCGGAGAACGTCGGGTCATATCTCGCGGAGGTCAGCCGCGACGTCGGGGAGCATAATATTGCCGAGATCCCGGAGCTCAGGGGTGATCCCTCCGTCACCAAGATGCTGCAGGCGAGCGTCGCCGAAAATGTCGCCACGTTGCTGCACATTTTCGAGAACGACATACCTCTGGACAACATCGAGGGGCCTGCGGCTGCTTCTGAGCAGGCCAGGAGGCTGGCCCAGAGGGGTGTCCCGCTGAGCGCGTTGATCAGGGCCTACCGAATCGGCCACTGGCGTTTTCTGCAGTGGTGTCTGGACGAGCTCGACCGACAGGGCGACGGCGACAAGCTCTCCAGCGCGGCCACCCGTCGCATGCTTCAGGTGAGCTTCGGTTACATCGACCAGGTTACCCAACATCTCGTCGTGGTCTACCAACATGAACGCGATCACTGGCTGCTCAGCCAGACCGCCGCGCGCGCCGCGCGCGTGCGAGACATCCTCGCCGAGAAGAACGTCGACCTCGACTGGGCTGAACCAGCCCTTGGCTACCGGCTCCGGCAGAACCACCTCGGCCTGGTGGCCTGGCTGCCCACGCTGAAGGGTGAAGGTGCGGGACTTGCTCGACTCGACCGGATCACCAACGAGATCGCCCGGAAACTCGACTGCCCCGCCAGGCCGCTGTTCGTCCCTCGAGATGCGGTTCTGGCCTGGGCTTGGCTGCCCCTGGGCGCGCACCGCGACGTCTCATGGCAGGAGCTGTCGAATGTGGTCGAGCGGAGCGATCCTTCCGTGCACGTGTGCACTGGTTGCGTGGGTTACGGCATCGAGGGATTCCGTTCCACGCATCGGCAGGCAGTACGCACGCAGGAACTTGCGGCAGTGGCCAAACCAGTCCCCCCGTTCACCGACTTCTCCACGGTCGCTCCCATCGCCTTGATGGCTACGAACATCGACGACCTGCGCGCTTGGGTGTGGGGCGTCCTGGGTCCTTTGGCCGCCGATGACGAGAGCAGCGCACGGCTTCGGGAGACTGCACAGATCTTCCTGGACACCGGCTGCAGTTACACCGCTACCGCCGGCGCTCAAATTCTGCACAAGAACACCGTGCAGTACCGCATCCGGAAAGCCGAGGAGATCATGGGACACCCGGTCCAGCAAGGGCACGCCGATCTGGAAGTCGCACTGCGCGCCGTTCAGTACCTCGGCTCAACGCTCCTTCGCAGCCCGGCATGAAATGCTCGGTGATGCCATGCACGGCGACGCTCACCAGGCCGTCCTGCAGGACAATCACGCCGAGCCGCCTGGCTCGATCAGCGAATCCCCAGATCAGACCCTACGCGCGAGTTTGACGCGATACAGGTCGTGCCGGCGGCGGGCCCGCCAGGCACTGACCAGCCCGGCTGGCGACCCGCGCGTACTGGCTGGGTCGCACGCCGATCGCTAGCGGGGCGTCCCGTCGCGCTCGCTTCTTTGGGCGAGGCGCTGGAGCTGCCCTCCGTGCACGTCGCTCACCCATTCCCAGCCGGGCTTGGCCGATGGGCCGATCCGCGGGTCGCTGGGATCCCGGCCGTCACGCAAGGCGTGCACGTATGCGCGATCTTGTTCGATCCGTACGCGCACCTGATCAGCTCCGCCGACGGACCCGTGACCCGGGACGACGACATCGACGTCGCCCGCCACGCCCTCGAGCAGCCGCAGCGCGGCGAGGTAATCCTCGATCGGGTCAGTGGTGCCGTTCAGGTCGAGCATCGGAATCAGGACATCAGACAGCATGTCGCCGGCGACGAGAACCCCGCGTTCCTCGATCAACAGCGCCGCGTGGCCCGGTGCATGCGCTTGATGCTCGATGATCCGGACGTGAGGGCCATCCCAAGGGATCTGCGCGGTTTCGGCGGGCAGGCCGGTGATGAGCCCGAGCAGGTCCAGCGGTACCTGCCCGGCGATTTCCGTCTCCTGCAGGTGGGCGGCGATGCCGGCCTTCGCACCTGCGTCCGACAGCTGATCCCGGACGGTGGCCGCGCAGCGCGCCGTGCCGTAACGGGGCGCCTCGCCGAGCCGGGCGTGCCAGAGCAGGTGATCCCAATCCGGATGCGTGGAAAACCCTGCCACAACGGGCTGACCCAGCTCGAGAAGGTCGTTCGCGAGGCAGTCGATCTCGGAGCCGGTCACCCCGGGGTCGATGAGCAACACGCCGGCCCGGCCCTGCACCACAACGGCGTTGCTCTGCACGAACTCGCTCTCGTGCACCAGCACACCTTCCGCGACCTGCCTCAGCACGAGCTCGCCTCCTTTGCGTCCTGGATGGCGTAACGATGCATCGTGACGCCCTGCTCGAACGATCGCTGCTCGAGCAGGTCGAGCTCGATCGGCACGTCGTAGTCGTCGAACAGCGGCCTGCCGAAGCCGAGGATCGCGGGATGGGTGAAGAGCAGCAGCTCGTCAAGAAGCCCCGCCCGGAGCAGCTGCGTCGCGAGCGCCGCGCCGCCCACACTGATGCTGCCGTCGGTCCCGGCCCGCAGGGCGGCGAGTCGCTCGATCGCGTCGTCTCCGCCGATGATCCGGGTGTTGTGATCGGCGCTGCGGCGCGTACGGGAGACAAGCACCTTGGGCTTGGCCGTCCAGATCTCGCCGTACTCGCGCATGTAGTCCGGCAACGACGCGTCCTCGCCCGCGCGTGGCCAGAACTCCTCCATGACCTCGTAGTAGACCCGGCCATGGACCATGAGCGCGAGCGCCCGCGTCCGCGCATTGGCCTCGCGGTGCAGCTCCTCGCCGAGGCGCAGCCACTCACCGGCACCGTTGTCCCCAGGAACTTGCTCGATCCGCAGGTCGAGGGACACCTGCATCGAATAAACGAAGCGGCCCATCATCGCCTCATCCCAAGAGTGATTGCATTCTGCAAGTACTATATGGAGGACGAAATACCTGTCAAGGAGGAATCGTGGAACCACGGTCCGAGTGTCCTATCAACGCCGCCGTCGAGGTGCTCGGAGATCGCTGGTCGTTGCTCGTGCTGCGCGACGTCATCTTCGGCGACCGCCGCTACTTTCGGGCGCTGCTCACCGGGTCGATCGAAGGCATCGCTTCGAACATCCTCGCCGACCGCCTCGTGCGGCTCGTCGACGCGGGAATCCTCACCCGCGGCACCGCAGCGCGGGGGCAGCGCGCTCGCTACAGTCTCACCGAAGCCGGCATCCGGACTCTGCCGATCATCTACGCCCTCGGCAACTGGGGCCTCGACTGGCGCCCGGGCGGCGGCGAGCTCCGGAGCCGGCAGCAGCTCATGCGCGACGAGGGTCCGGCGTTCATCGAGGAGCTCATGGAGGAACTTCGCGTCCGCCACCTCGGCGCCCCGCCGAAGCCGCACGACGGTCCAGACCCGTTCGAACGCCTCGACACCGCCTACGCCGCGGCCACGGAGCAGGAACACATCGATCAACGGTGACGGAACGGCCCGCCCTGACCCTTCTTCGGCTCCGGCAGCTTGCCGTCTCCGCGCCCGACACGGCCGAGTTCGACACGCGCGTGCCGCACAGGATGGGGACGCGCACACGTAGGCGCCCGAACAACGGCTGACCTGCGAGCGTTGCCGGCGGCCGGGGCACGTCGCAGATGGCCTGGTGCGTGCCGTGGACGGCCCCGGGACCGCACACCTGCCGGCTTCATGGACACTGATCTCGCCGGGCGATGGTGAGCATGTGGCCGCTGACTCCCAGTAGCGAAGGCACGGATTCCATCGAGCGTTGGGCGTCGAGCATGAGCGTTCGGCGTTCCGGATCGTCGAGCCAGTCGTTGACGTCGCCATACAGCCACAAGGCGCCCTCCAGCCCGTACCGCTCGACTTCGGGGAACCCAGCATCGGCGAACTCCGCCGGCACCTCGTCCGGATCATGGAAGTAGGCGGTGAAACCGTGCCCCGGAGACATCATGATCCCGTCCGCCATGGCCGCGTGCACGGCCTGCCGCTCCCGCTCCTCCAGGTAAGAATGCGTGTAGAGCGTGTCGTGCACGGCCGCATACCGGTTGATGGTCGCTGCCGCCACCACACCGCCAGGCCGTACCGCACGCCGCGCCTCGGCCAGGGCCCGCACGCGATCTGCCCGCTCGGCCAGATGGTAGAGCGGGCCCAGCAGAAGGACCGCATCCACGCTCGCGTCCGGAACCGGCAAGTGCCGTGCGTCGCCCAGCCGCGCGGTCACCCCGGCCAGCTCTGCGGCCCGGTCCACGTGCAGTGGGACCGGATCCAGCAACTCGACCTCGTAGCCGTCTTCGCTCAGCCACTCAGCGTGCACACCAGTGCCACCGCCCACGTCCAGCACCCGAGCCGGTGCCGGCGGCAGCGCTCGGCGCAGCACGTCCTGTGTCCGCCAGAACTCCAGCCGGCCGCGCCCTTCACGAAGCCGACCGTGCTCCCTGTCCTGCCCGTAGTAGGCGAGCAGCTCCCTTGTCACCGCCATACCTGATCATGTCGGCAGACCTGCAGAACCAACAAATGGTTTACCGCCAGTTGCGGCACTCCTCCCCGGTCCGGGCTTGTCCATGATCAGCCGACGATGCGTTGTTCAGCGCGGGCGCGGGTCGGGGCCAGGCGGTAGGAGTCGGTGCCGGTGTCGATGAAGTTCCCTGTCAGCTCAATGTGCAGAGCCATCACGCAGATCATGGGCGAGGGCTCGGCCACCCGCCCAGTGATGATGCGGCCACGGCTCGCTGTCATCGGTCGAGCAGGCGCTGGATGTCCTCCAGGAGTTTGGCGTCGGCGGCCAGATGCGCCTCGGCGTTCTCGAATAGCGCGTCGGCCAGCGGCGACAGCCCCGCCTTCGCTTCCCGCCCCGCGGCGATCTCCGCCCGCCGGCCCCCCAGCGCTCGAGAGGACGCCGCCACCAATTCCCGTGCCTCGCCCGAATCCAGCAACGCGTGCCAGCGCAGCGCCAGCGCGAAGTCGGACCTGGTGGAGTGCGGGGGTGCGGACAGCGCCTTGCGCAGCAGGTCGCGGAGCGTGTGCCGGCGGCTTTTCGCCAAGGGATACGGCCACGCCGACCACGAGCACGCTGTGCCCAATACGCCGCGCACGGCGTTCAGGATCGGTTCCCAGACCAAGGCCTTCACCGCGATCGTGATCCTGCAGCTCCAGGAGCAGGGTCGGCTCCGCGTCACCGATCCGATCGGCCACCACCTGCCCGGCTACCCGCACGGCGACGCGATCACCCTGCACCACCTGCTGACCAACACCTCAGGCATCCCCGACTACGTCACGACCGATGGCTTCACCCGCATCATGGGAACGCCGCGCACGAGAGCGGCGCTCATCGCCGACTTCAAGGACCGGCCGCTGCTGTTCGAGCCCGGCGCGCGGATGAGCTACAGCAACTCGGGATGGGCACTGCTCGGCGAGGTGATCGAGCGGTCGTCCGGGCTGACCTACGGCGAGTACCTCCGCAGGCACGTCTTCGCCCCACTGGCCATGGAGCACAGCGGCCTGACCGACGATCCCGCCGAAGGCCACGCTGCCGGCTATATGGCGAGCGACGGCCGCCTCACTCGAACCCCGTACCTGCACAACTCCAACCAGGACGCCGCAGGGGCCCTGCACTCGACAGTCGAGGACCTGCACCGCTGGAACCGCGGCCTGCCCCACCTGCTGCGTCCCGAATCGCTCGCGGAGCTGGTCAAGCCGCACGCCGCGGCCGACGGAATCGGCTACGGCTACGGCTACGGCTACGCGGTACACGGAGACCGCGTCGAAAGCTCGGGCGGCACCATCGGCTTCGTCAGCGTCTCGGCGCACCACCGTCGCGACGACCTCTTCGTGACCGTGCTGTCCAACATCGAGAACACCGCGTTCGCCGAGATCGAGGGCGCCCTGACGGCCATCGCCCGCGGCGAGCCGTACGAGTTCCCCAGCCGCCGGGTCTTCGTCACTGTCGACCCTGTCGTCCTCGACCGGCACACCGGCCGTTACACGATGCGGCATATGGGCCGTGCCTCCACGATGGAGGTCACGCGTGACGGCGACCGGCTGATGGTAGAGGTGCGCCTTCTACCGGCAGATCGCCCACTATGACGAGCGCTTCCTCGAAGAGAACGAGGATCAACTGGGCCGCATCAGCATCCCCGTACGGATCCTGTGGGGCTCTGACGACGCGTGGATCCCCACCGATGTCGCCCGGCGGCTGCAGAGCCTGATCCCCGCCGCCGAGCTCTCGCTGATCGACGCCGCCGGCCACCTGGTCCACCACGACGCGCCCGTCCCGCTCATGGACGGAATCCGCGCCTGGCTCACCGCTGGCTGAGGCGCCGCCTGGCCTGAGCTGTACACCAGCCACCGCTCCCCCAACGGCGTGATCCGGAAGGGCGCCCCATGTAACTTTCAGGCCCGCCCGCAGGTCGCCACGGCGATACTTCACGGACGACTCGCTGGACCTTGACAGGACCTGTTGCGGTGTCGAAACTCGGAGCCGCCCAAAGCTATGTGACATACCGCAAGCGAATTCAGAATGTTAGCGCTAACAGATCTGGAGGACCGCTAATGAGACGATCGCGGGCGGTCGCGACCGCCCTTGTCCTGCTTCTCGGCCTGTTATTCGTGCCCACGGCACCCGCACAAGCCGCGGCCCTGGCCAAGACGGTCTACATCCCGTCGCGCTGGGCCAGCACCGGCGAGGTGCCCTGGGTCCAGGCGCGTACGAAGGAGTCGGCCAACTTCATCCTCTTGTGGGGCGACCAGTCAGGCACCGACCCCAGGAACGCCCCCACGCAGTACCGGTTCGACCCCGACAACATCCTCGGCCAGCTGGAGAACCTCTACTCCTTCTACGTGAACACCATGAAGTTCACGCCCGAGACGGGCCTGCTGGCCCAGCACAAGATCATCGTGATCATCACCAGAACGTGGTCGAACGCCCCACTCGACGCGTGGGCGACGGGCGGCTCGACGGACGGCAGGGTGGGCGTCATCAACATCGCCCCAGGGGCCGCACAACCGGGGTCGTGGGGGCTGGCGCACGAGCTGGCGCACGTGTTCCAGAACTACACGTTCCTCGGCAGGCCCGGGTACGGGTTCACGCACGCGAGCGCCGGGACGTTCTGGGAGGCCAGCGCCGAGTTCATGGCGATGCAGGTCTACCCGAAGACAGCCGCGGGCGACCTCACGAGGTTCATCCGCACCGAGAACCTCGCCTACAGCAGCAGCCGCCACCACTACGGCGCCTGGATGCTGCTGCAGTACATCAAGGACCGCGACGGCCTGGCCATGTTCAACCGCCTCTGGAACGAGGCCAGGAACACCGAGCACCCGCTGGAGGTCTACCGCCGCATCGCCGGCATCGACCAGGCGGAGCTCAACCGCCGCGTCGGCGAGTACGCCCAGCGCAACGTCACCTGGGACTACTCCAACCGGGCCGACTTCATGCCGTTCATCAACAGCCTCTATCCGTTCGTCACCGCCTACAACGGCGTGGCGGTGGAGGCCGTCAACGCCTCGGCCGGGCATTTCCGCGTCTCCGACGCCATCGCGCCGTCCGACTACGGCTACAACAAGATCCGCCTCGTCCCGAGCAGCGACGGAGGCCTCATCCGGATGCGCTTCCGAGGCCACATCAACGCCTCCGCGCAGTCCGGCTGGTCGTACGGGTTCGTCGCGGTGAAGAACGGCACGCCCCGGTACGGCCCGGTCCACTCCTCCGCCAACGGCGAGGTGACCTTCCAGACCCAGCCGGGCGAGAAGGACGTCTACCTCGTGGTCGTCGGCGCGCCGGCAACCGTGCACAAGTACGCCTTCCTCGACGGCTACCCCCGCAACTACCGCTACCCGTACCAGTTCCGCCTGCAGGGCGCCACGCCGTGGGGCTTCGAGCCGGGCCACGTACGGCCGTCCGCGCCGGGCAACGGGCACTGGCACTCCAACGGCGGGGGCTGGGTGGACAACCGGGCGAACGTGGCCGCCACCGCCTACGTCGGCCCCCGAGCCGCCGTCTACGGCAACAGCACGGTCAGCGGCAACGCCCGCATCGAGGACCTGGCCTGGGTCAACAGCGGCGCCACCGTCTCCGGCAACGCGGTGGTGAAGAACAGCGCCCTGGTCCAGGGCGGGGCCAACCTCAGCGGCAGCGTGGTCATCGGCGGCGACGCCGAGCCGGCCACGGCCTGCGGGTCCGGGACGTACCTGATGTTCAATCCCGACCGCCGCTGCGACGGCGCCGGCGGCGAGGCGGACGTGAACCCGGCCCACCCGATCTTCAGTGACGACGACCTCGCCTTCGGTGGCGGCTCCACCCCGGATCCGGTCAACCTGGCCGCGAGCGCCACGCCCTCGGCCTCGTACACCTCGCCCTGGGAGAGCACCGCGGCGATCAACGACGGAGTCGTGCCCAGCCCGCGCTGGGGCACCTGGCCCGAGACCGGCTCCCAATGGGCCGAGCTGACCTGGTCCTCAGCCCAGACGATCAAGTCGGCGGAGGTCTACTTCTTCGACGACGGCGGGGGCGTGCGTACGCCCGCCTCGTGGAAGCTGCAGTACTGGAACGGCAGCGCGTACGCCGACGTGACCGGGCCGAGCGGATACGGGATCACGGCCGATACCTACAACCGGGTCACGTTCACCCCCGTCAGCACCACCCGCCTACGGGTCGTACTGCAGAGCGGCCAGGGCTCGGTGGGACTGCTCGAGGTCCGCGCGTTCGGCTGACGGCCCATGGATGGCGGCTCCCGGCCCGGGAGCCGCCACGCCGGCGTCAGCACCCTGTCACGCGCAGGGCGGTATCCCGATGGCGGATGAGGAACCCGAACCCCTCCGCCCTGTCCCCCGACCCGATCAACCGGTTCCTGGCCCGCTGCGCAACCCACGGCCCGGTCGGATGCGCGCTCTCCGGCTCATCGAATCGATTCGCCAACCACGGCCCGGCGGCGAGAAGGCTCTCGCCGCCGGGCCTCTTGCGGCCGCTGTCGTCGCGAAGGCAGGCGCGGCCAGATCCGTACGGAGTCCAGACCTTCCGCGTGCCGGCGGGTCAGCCGGGCAGGCTCCATTTCTGGCTGCTGGTGCCGGTGCAGGACCACAGCTGCACCTTGGTTCCGTTGCCGGTCCCGAAGTTGCTCGCCTCCATGCACAGGCCGGACTGCACGCCGGTGATGGTGCCGTCGGCGTTGACGTTCCACTGCTGGTTGGTCTGGCCGTTGCAGTCCCAGATGATCACCCGGGTGCCGTTGGCGGTGCCTTGGCCGTAGGCGTCCAGGCACTTGTTGCCGTACACCTGCAGCTGCTTGGCTGAGGTGTGGGTGAAGCGCTGGTTGGTGCCGCTGCCGCAGTCCCAAAGCTGCAGCTGGGTGCCGTTGGTGGTGGTCGAGTTCGGGACGTCCAGGCACCGGCCGGCGTTGACGTTGCGCAACACCGACGTCGACCCGTCGCCGGGGCCGGAGGAGGGCGGCAGCAGCGTGATGGTGTAGGAGTCGTCGATGGCGGTGTGCGGCAGGTTGACCGTCGCGGCGTTGTCGGACAGGCTCACCACGGAGTTCTGGACGGTGACCGGAGCCGCGACGGCGCCGCCGCCGTTGTAGGGAATACGCTCGGCGACGACCCGCACCTGATTGTTCTGCACGATGCCGCTCGTGGTGTCCAGGCGCCGCAGGTCGACGGCGATGTTGCCGGTCGTGCTGCCGCCGCCGACCAGGATCTTGGCCGTCCCGGCCGCCTTGGTGGCGAACGCGTCGTACGAGGCGCTGGGGGTGACGGACACGATCTGGCCGGTCTGCGAGCCGTAGAAGCGGTAGGCCCACCATTCGCCCTTCGGCTGGTACTGGCCCGCCGAGTTGCGGACGAGCAGATTGCCGAGGTCGTTGTGCAGGTTTCCGCCGCCCGCCCAGTTGGCGCGCAGGCCGTCGGCGCCGGCCCGCTCCAGGCGCGCGATGTACCAGGACCCGTCGGCGGGGTTCTGCTCGTTGGACGCCCCGTACTCGTTGATCTGGTAGGGCCGCGGGTGCGCGATGCCCCGGGAGTTCAACGTGGTGTCGGCCGCCGCCACGTTGGCCACCGGGTCGCCCGGCAGGGAGTGCCAGCTGATGATGTCGGGCACCACGTTGTTGGCCTTGACGTAGTCCAGGTACTGGTTCCAGAAGGCGTGTCCGGTGGACGGCACGCACGCGCAGCTCGGTCCCACGATGAGCTGCGCCGGGAACGCCGCCCGGATGCGCTGGTAGGTGCGTCGCCACAGCTCGAAGTACTGGGACTGGGGGCGGTTCCAGAACAGGGTGATGTTGGGCTCGTTCCAGAGGTCCCACTGCACCGGGGCGCCGGTGGCCCGCACGTCGTTGATCAGGCGGGTGAGGAAGTTGTCGTAGTCCGTCCAGTTGCCGTTGTCGCCGGGAAAGCGCGAGATCGGGTAGCCGTCGGCACCCCAGAGATCATGGACGAGCAGGATGAACTCCCCGCCCAGTGACCGGGTGCGCAGCAGCTGGGCGCGGGTGGCGTTCCACCGGCGGTCGTACTTGCCCGACACCCAGCCGCCAGGGGCGTCGAGCTGCGCCCCACCGGCCCGCATGTACCGGAACTTCACGTCGGTGAAGAACTGATCTGGCGGGCCCGACGCGTTCTCGGTCATGCCGTAGATCCAACCGGAGGCCCGGTAGGTCGGAGTGCCGCCGCCGGCGGAGAAGTCGACGGCGATGGACTGGTCCGCGGCCTGGGCCGGCGCGGCGGACGTCACGACAGGGCCCGCGACGAGTGCGCCGACGGCGAGAATGGCGGCGATCGCGCGGCGGCTTCTGCGCTGCCTGCCAGGTGCGATGCCCACACCTGACTCCTCAGACACGCGGGGGTGCGGCGGATGGACCGGGAGCGATGCTGTGGGACGCCACAGCCGGACTCGGCGGACGAGGTCGCCAACGTTCATTGTGGGCTCTCCTCACTCGTGGGTGCTGGGCGCACATGTGAGTGGAATGGCTTCGTGGGGGGAGGGCGGCGCGAAAACCAGAATGCCCTGGATCGAATCGATTCGACCGCAGCCTAGATCGCGCTATCAGCGATGTCAATAATCTGGGTAATGGAGGTAAACGCATCGTTTCGAGCGCTGCTCGTTCCCGCTGAACGTCGGCCACCGGCCTGCTGCAGCCGCCCAGGTTCGGTCGCCGGCCGAACGCCAACTGGGTGGTGACGGTGGAGTAAGGCGTCCACCAAACGGGTGGACTCGCCGCCAGCCCCTCAGCCGGATGTGGCCGCCGCGGCCACCTGGATGATGCTGACGCTCGCCAACGGCGAGAGTCCTTTTCGTGGCCGGTCCGTCAGTCAGACGGCCGGCCGGAAATCGGGGCGTGGCCGTGAAAGTGGTTCAGTACCCGGTGACGAGGCCAGACGATTTCGGTCACTCTGCGGGAACGGTAAGCCTCCAGCCAGGAATACAGCAGGTAGCCCAGCAACAAGGCGTTCACGGCCGGTATGAGGCCGGGCCCGAGCAGGAACGTCCAGTTGTGGATCGCGACGAGCGCGTTGCCGGTGGTGACGAGCGAGCCCGCGTCGGCGCCGGCGGTGGCGGCCTGCCGGAGGGTGACGATGGCCAGGAGGCTGATGATGCCGGCGACGATGATGGCGGCTTCCAGGACCCGAGCGGCGACGAAACCGAGCCGGCGGCCTCGTTGTGCCGTTTGACCGGAAACAGCACGACTGCGGTGCCGATACAGGCAAAGGCACAGATCATTTCCAGGAAGCCGCCCCAGAGCACGCCGGTGTCCGGGCCGGCCCGATGATGTAGTTCGGGTCGTTCAGCACCGGGCTGTAGAGGACGAGCGCGGGGATCGAGGTGACGATGGTGACCAGGTAGAGCGCTCCCGCGATGAGCGCGGTCTTCCCTGCTCGCCGAGGCGCGGACCGAAGGGAAGTCGGCTGGCCTCCCCTCTGCCGCCCCTTGTCTACGTCGAAGGGCGCGCGACCCGGGTTCGGCTCGGCACCGAGGTGCGACCGTGGCAGCGCTGTACTGGGGTATCGGGCACCGGCTTAGCGCCAACGAGGTGTCATGCCCGGCCGCGGGAATCCTCCACATCAGGGCGGCGACGAGGAGCGGCAACGACGTGCTCCGTAACTTCACCTCTCTGCGGTCGAAGGTGGACATGGGGCCGGGCAAGGACACCTTCTTCGGTGGGTCGGCCAGAGACGTGATCTTCGGCCGGGCGGGCGATGACGCCCGCAACGGCCTGGGACTCAACGACGCCCCGGCTTCGACCGCGGAAACCAGGGTGCTCTGCCCCTAGATCCTGTACGGAGTTCGAATCTTCAGGCTGGTCGGAGGCTTCGGATCCATAGGAGGGCTCCGCGTAGGTGCAGGCCGGCCAGGTAACTGTCGGCAGTCTTGCCGAAACGGAAGGCCAGCCCACGCCACTCCTCGATCCGATTGACGCACCGTTCCACCGTGTTGCGTTCCTTGTAGAGATCGAGATCATGACGAACCGGCCTGCCACCGCGGGAACCACGCTTCTTGCGGTTGGCCGCCTGGCCGGCCTTCTCCGGGATGACTGCCTTGATGCCTCGCCGACGTAGACAGGCGCGATTGCCGCAGGAGGAGTACGCCTTGTCGGCGGCCACCCCACCCGGCCAGGTACGCGGATGCCCCACAGACAGACGGATCGTGATGCGCTCCTCCACCGCACGAAACTGCGTCGCACCCGCCGTCGCCCGCCCCCTTCTTCGCCGGGCTCACCGTCGCGCGTGTTTTGCCCTTTGGTGTAGCCCCTTATCCCGACGGCGTGGCGGTGGGCTCGGGCCGTGATGGAGTCCACGAGTCGCTGCCTCAGCGATCATCGCCCGCATCAACCGCTCGAACACGCCGTGCACAGCCCACGAGCGGAACCTGTCATAGACGGTGGACCAAGGCCCGTACTCGGCGGCGGGCAGGTCCCGCCACGGGCTACCGGTCCGAAACCGCCACATCACCGCGTTGAACTGCCGCCGCAGATCCGGAATCGGGCCTCGCTCACCCAGCGGCAAGTGAGGCTCGATCAAGGATCACTCCTCGTCGGTGAGGTCTCCACGAGCCATGGCAAAGGCCTACCAGGGGCGCTGTCTGGAGCGCAGGCAATCCCTGTGATCTCAACTTCATACAGGCTCTAGCGGCGGAAGTGGGCATGGCACTGGCGGCGGACCGCGCGTCGGCGTGGCGCCGGTGGTGTCAGGAGCTGCTCGCGGTGCCGGGGCTACCCAGGTGCCGGGCGAAGAATCGGATCGAGCTGTCGATTTCGAAGGACGGTACTCGAAAGTGGCTGCCGGGGTTGGCGTGCAGGGTCTTGTCGGCGGAGCCGAGTGCGTCGAACAGCTTCATGACTGAGTCCCGCGGATTGCCTTCATCGTCCCACTGCAGCAAGAACTCGACCGGGATCGTGATCCGCGCCGCGGTGTCGGTGAGCCAGTCGCTTCCGACGAGGCCGAGGACCGCAGCTGTGATCCGAGGTTCGGCCGCGACGAGGCGGATGCCCATCTCACCGGCCTGGGACAGGCCGTAGTACCCGACGGGCTGGCTGTCGCCGACGTAGTCCAGTTTCTGGAGCGCGTCCAGGGTCGTCTGCCAGTCGGGTATGAGCTGCGCCGCCACGGTTTCGTTGAGGGCGGGCCACGCCGGGCCGAAGGGCTCGCCCGCGGCCTCTCGTTCCTGGATGAGCGCGACGAGCCGCCGGATCTGCGGGTGCTCCGGCCTGTCGCCGGTACCTGGCGCGTCGATCGCGGCGACCGCGAAGCCGCAGGAGGTGACGTAGGGGAAGGCCCGGGAGACGACCTCCCCTCCCTTCTTGTGCTGGCCGCCGCCGTGTCCGATCAAGACCAGCGGACGGGGACCGGAGCCCTCGGCGGGCGTCCAGAGCACCCCGGGGATGTCTCCGATGGTGAAGAGCTGTTCGCGGATGCCGTCAGCGAACGTCTCTGAGGTGATGCGCATGGCGGGATTACATCGGTATTCCCGCTGACGAGGCGAGTCAATTTTCCGGGCGGCCGGGCCGGCGACGGTGATGCCCGCCGCCGGTTGATCTCCCGCCACCCGGCCACGATCGGCCATGGCGCCAGGCTGTCCCTGGTCACGCCTGCGGCGCACCGATTCCGGCGACGCTGCACCCGCTACAGAGCAAACGTTGACTGGTGCGGCGCTAGAAGAGGTTCTCCGGGTTGGTGGTGGGTGTCCAGTCGTCGATGTCGTCGGTAGCTGACCGTCGCCGGTGGCCGTGATTCCGCCAATTCACGAATCGCGTATGGATGCCGTGTGCCCGCGCAAGGTGCTCACGGTGTACGGCGCAGAGTGGCCGTAAGACCCGCGACCACGGCCGTGGTCAGCACCCACCCGGCCGTGATGACACCCCCACGACCAGTAGAGCGCCGGGGAATCGGGACGCGGGCGGAAGGCTTTCTCCTGACCAAGATCGACAAGGGCGGCATGAGCACGTCAAGGCTGTAGGCGAACCGGTGATACTGCGCGAGCCACTGCCAATGTTGAGCGACAGGCTTCTGGTTTCTGACCGTGCTTCGCGACGCGATGGGTCAGTAGCGCACCGTAACCGTTGTCTTGCCTTGGCCTGCTCTGCACGAGTCACTCGCTCCGGGTCTGGCGGCTGGGTATCGATGTTTCACGACCGGGCCGCTTGGTCGAGCTCAGGAGGTCGCGCTGTTCGTGTCGCCGCGCTTGGCGGGGACGACGGCAGCCGAATTCGTGGTGGACGCCGGCCGGCTCAAGAAGGTGTAGTCGGGCAGCTCGAAGTGGCCGCCGGCCATCTTCTCCCCCATCTTGGCCATCGAGCTGAGCAGGAAGCGCCGCTTGAACAGCTGGTTGCGCAGCCAGATGCCCTTGCGGGTGCGCGGTGCCAGGAAGGGGCCGGCGTTGTTGCCGGCAGCGGCCTTGATGAACGGGCGGATGGTCTCCTCGTAGCGCTCGAAGGCCGTGCCGTAGTCGGCCTGGCTCAGCTCGCCCGCCAGCACATAGGCGGCGACCAGGGCCAGGCCGCTGCCGACGCCGCCGAGGGTGTTGGCCGCGGCGGCGTCGCCGAGCAGCACGATCCGACCCTTGGAGAAGCGCTCGAGTGTGACCTGAGCGATGGCGTCGACGTAGACGTCCTTCGCCCGGGCCAACTTGGCCAGGATCTCGGATGTCCGCCAGCCCATACCGCGGTAGGCGTCGATCAGGATCTGCTTCTGCTCCGCCGCTGAGTAGCGGTCGTAGGTCAGCTCAGGCGAGGCGAAGACGAAGAAGACGGGTGACTTGGGGCCGCCGATAGCGACGAGCCTGCCCGGCTCGTTGTACATCACCGGCTCGTCCACGACCCGCTCCATGTCCACCAGCGCGTAGTAGTGGCCCATGTGCTTGACGTAGTCCGACTCCGGGCCGATGGTCAGGCGGCGCACATTGGAGTGGATGCCGTCCGCGCCGACGACCACGTCGAAGGTCCGGGGCGCACTCCTTTCGAACGTCACGTGCATGCCCGAGGCGGTCTCGGTCAGCGAGGTGATCGAGTCGCCGAAGATGTACTGGCACGTGTCACGAGTGCGCTCGTAGAGGATCTCCGCCAGGTCGCCGCGGCCGATCTCCAGGGTCCCGCCGGTGAACCAGCCCGGCATGACCGCGATCCGCCTGCCGGACGAGTCGATGACCGTCTGGTCGGTGCCTCCGGTCTGGCGGCGCTCGACCTCCTCCAAGATGCCCATGCGGCGCAGGAGCTCCAGGTGGGTCTCGCCCTTGAAGTCGATGGCCTGGCCGCCGGTGCGCAGGACTGGGGCCTTCTCCACAACGGTGACCGTGCTACCGGAGCGGGCCAGCCAATAGGCGAGGGCAGGGCCTGCGATGCTGGCGCCGGAGATGAGGACCGAAAGGTGCTTGTTCGTCATGGCTCTACTCTCGGAAGCCCCGCTGACAGCTCACTGCTTATCCGCTGACAGCTTTGTCGATCGTTGTCAGCGCGTCCTCGCGGCTCATCGCGGCACCCGTGCACAACTGTTCGGCGAACGCCTCGGCGCCGATCACCGCGGTCGCTTCGGCGGCGACCCTGGCCACGTCGGGGTCGCCTGCAAGGGCGGTCCCGCGAAGCGCGACGGCGATGCCCAGCAGCAGGGCCGCCTGCTTCGGTGGTATGGCTTCCGCCAGTCCCTCCACAGCGGCGGCCAGGTCGGCGACCATGAAGGACTGCTTTGCGACCGACCCCGCCTCCCGATGGAGCTCGCCCGCGCTCAACGCCTCTCCAGCTGCCTGAGGAGTACGAAGGGTGAGGGATCTTGCTGACATCCCGTGTCGCCCAACAGCCCGCCCCCGCACCCCCGAGCCACACCCTCCAAGGGCTCCCCCGGCCTGTGCCCGCCCGATGCGCCAGGCGTTCACGCCGTCGGCCGAAGCGTTTCTCGAGGCCGTTGTCCGTTGCAGATGAAGTCGGCGGATGGGGCAGGGTTGACCTGCGGCACGACACCTTGATCAGGACGGTTTCGGGGAAGCCGTTCAGGTTTTCTTGTCAGTCGGGGTGCCTGCCTTTGCAGGCGTCGTGGGGCAACGCCACCAGCTATCGACCACGACTCCTGGTCGGCAGTGGTCCGGCGGAGTGGTCCATGCTGACGCTGGTGATCGCCGTTCAGGGCGCGGCGGCAGGCCTCCATCAACTCCGGACGATTGCGAGCCAGCTCGCCCGGTGCGAACAGGACGACCGCCGCGAAAATGAGCCCCACCGAAGTTCCGGAACAGACCGCGATGGCCGGGCAGCCACCCGTGAACCCGAGTCGGTCGACGACCAGCGAGGATGCATGGAACGGGAGTCGGAAGAGCCGATACAGCAGGACGCCGCCGCGAACGCGCAGATACCGCCCATCGACACCTCAAGAGGAAGCTTTTCGGGGATGTCCCGGCAATGCACGGCCCCAACTCCGTACGCCCGTCCAGCGCCTTTGATCGCAGAAGCCAGCCCCCAGATCACCGCAACGATTCCGGCCGGCAGTGAGAGGCTGGCCAACCATCCCACAAGCGCGCGACTCACGCGATCTCCCCGGCCATCCATCCATCCCGTTCGCCCGCGAACACGACCTCGTCAAGGTCGAGCCGCTTCGCGTGGTGGTGGTGCACTGGCGGCCTGGCGTCGGCCGGCGAGGTAGCCGGTGATCCCAAAGACGGCCAGGGCTGCACACACCACGACGATCCCCTGCGTGACGCCGGCACGGGATCCCTCCGCCCACCACGACCACATCGCTACGAAGAGCGCGCCCATCAGCACAACGGGAAGAAAGACGGGGGCGAGCAGCACGATGCTCCTGCGCCCCCGCGGGGATCGTGCGGCCAACCCGCAGATGATCGCCGCCAGACAGGGCGGAACCAACATCCCCAGCAGAAGTCCTCCGGCAGGCCAGAGCTGAATGGTCGTGATGGCGCCCAGCACGATGGCGAACCAGATCAGGATCCTGCGCCGGCCAACCAGTTGCACTCCGAGCTGTGGACGGGTGGTGCCCGTCAGGAGTACGGCCACGGCCACGTACGGAAGAAGGAGCAGCCCAAGAGGGAGCAGCTCACTGAAACGCCAGCTGTACGAACCCGGAATGGTCATGTCCGCGCCGAACCAGACAGCCCATGCCCAAGCCAGGCCGGCCGCGATCCGTCTGTGATCATGCCAGGCGAACACCGTGACCCCGACGTAGACCAGCAGCCCGAGTGTCTGCTCGACGACACTGCCCGTCGACAGCACCCCTGGCTCCGGCCCTCGCTGGATATACAGCCCGATGTCGCGGACAGCCGCGGGGAACTGCTGGATCAGCAGGACCAGCGGTCCGAGGACGGCGGCGACGCGGGCCGCGTCGTGCCACCACATCAGAGATTGCGGACTGATGGGCCGGCGTAAGCGAATGGCGGCAGCTCCACCGATCAGGTCGGCCACGTCCTGCGGATGCGGACGGCGGCGGCCAGGCTCCGCCGCCGCCATGAGCACGCCGAGCATCTCCTCCTCGTGTCTGGCTCGATGATCGCGAGGGTAGAGGCGGAGAAGGCGGCGGTAGTGGCGTTCCAGGTCACTCACGCGGTCCCTCCGATGTGGTGGGTACGCAGCCGGCTGACCGCCGTTCGGGCGTTGCGCTGCAGTCGCGCCGCCTCCGCGGCCAGGCGCCGGCCGCCCTCCTCGGTGAGCCGGTAGTAGCGGCGAAGCCGCCCGTCGACGATCTCCTCCCGGTCTTCGGCGATCAACCCCTCGGCTTGCAGCCGGTCCAGGGCGGCGTACAGGGTGCCGGCCCTCAGCCGGATCTCACCGTGGGAGATGCGCTCGACGTCGGTGATGATGCCGTAGCCATGCTGGGGCTCGTGTGCCAGCGAGGTCAGGATGAGGAACGAGGGCTCCTGCAAGGCGCGTGACTTAGACACAGGATCTTTATATACCGATAGTCGGCATATTGGAAGAGTGTAGAAGGTGGCTCCACCGCCCTCGGCGAAGCCGCGTAGCAGCACCTCCACGCCGGCGTCATCCTGAAAACGGCTCCACGCCGCCGTCCGTCTAGGAACGGCTCTGAACCGGTCCGTGGTGCGTTGACTTCGCCGGATGGCGCCGGCGAAGCGTTCCATCTGGGTGCTCCACCCCCTGATGACGACGGGGTGGGCCGTGCGATGGTGCAGGATCACCTGACTGGGGCGCCGCTTGCGGGAGAACCACAAAACGGCCTTGTCGTGGCGCTCGCGGTTGGCCCGGGTGACGGTCGTGTCCAGGTGGCCAGGCCGGCGATGCCCCGAGGCGGCGGCGAATGAACCGCCCGGATGCTTTGATGCGACCGAACCCCAGCCTGATCGCGTCTCCGGGCTCAAGACGGTGCTGCTCACCTTGAATAGAGCTTTTCGAGACCACCGCGTACGAGAGGGGTTCCCGATGGCCCGGGAGGCGCGGGTCCAACCCGGCGGTGCGGAGCCCCGAGGGATCGCCGGACGACTACGATGTGCCACGCAGTCGGGCCTGGCTCCCGGACGCAGGGCGCCGGTCTCGCGGGGGCGGGCGAGGACCGTCCCGGCCAGACCGTGGTGGTCACGTCACGTTCCGGCCTCGTGCCGGGTGTCGGCGTGACCGGGACGCCGGCCGGCTCTGGCTTGCCGCGTTATCGCGGCTGGTTCACTGTCGTCTGTGGGCGAAGTATTCCCGGTCTGCGCCGCGGCGCAGGAGGCCCTGGCGAGAGTGCTGGGTTGAGTCCCGCCCCGCGGTGGCAGGACCGCAGCGCCGCGGGGCGGGAGTGCGAGGTCACGGAGGCGAGACGTCGAGGTAGTCGACGTTCGGCCCGCCGTTCTCCGTGGTGGCGGTGGCGCGGACGGCGTTCGCGCCGGCCGCGAGCGGCACCGTGAACGTGGAGTTCGCCCAGGTCGTCCAGGCGCCGGTGCCGGGGAAGTCCCGGGTCAGCGTCGTGCCGTTCACGGTGATGGTCATCGGCCGGTTCACCGTGGTGCCGTTGGCGTAGCGCAGCGTCAGGGTGGCGTCCCCGGCCGTGGCCGCCGTCACGGTGGACTCGACGTACGAGCCGGTGACGTTGGTGTAGTTCACGAACCCAGTGCCGGAGAAGCCGGCGTGGTTGGAGTCGACCGTGCCCTGCGAGATCGTCGCGTTTTCCGCCTCGTACCGCTGCACATTGGGACGGGCGCGGATCAGCCGGGTTTCACCGGGACGCAGCGTGGCGCTGTAGGACGAGCTGACCGTGCCCTCCGACGCGCCCGACCACAGGTTCGTGACCGCGGCGGGGCCGGAGAACCCCACCTGCGACCAGGTCACGCTCACCGTCGAGTTGCCCGACGTGCCGGTGTTGTAGAACGCGACGATGTGGTCGCCGTTCGACTCCCGCTTGCGCCACACCTGGTTGACGCCGCTGTTGACGATGCGCTGCGCGGCCACGCCGTCCTGGTTGACCGCGATCAGCCGGTCGTTCTTCAGCATCCCGAGATCCACCGAGGTCAGCGCGGTCAGGTCGGTGCCGAGCAGCAGCGGGCTCGCGGCCATCGCCCAGTGCGTCATGTGCGAGCGGCGCTGGTCGGCGGTGAGCCCGACCTGGTCGCCATTGCCGATCTGCAGCGAGTCGTAGTCGTTCCACCCGCCGGGCCCGGCGTACGGCTGCCACTGCGCGGCCGAGTTGAACCGGCTCGACACGTGCGCCCAGTCGGTGAGCGGGAAGCCGCTGCCGTTCGGCCCCGGGCCGCAGTAGCACTCGACGTCACCTTGGGTGCGCCAGCTGTTGGCCAGCCGCTTCCACGTGGTGGCCTGGGCGATCGGCAGATTGTTGGAGAGCGCGAAGTTGATCGGCCGGCCGGTCTGGCGCAGCGCCTTGTCCCACGCCTCCACGTCGGCGATCGTGGACGCGTCCACCCCGTCGATCTTGAGGTAGTCCACGCCCCACGAGGCCATCTGGTTCGCCCACGAATTGATGAACGCCTGCGCGCCCGGGTGGGAGAAGTTCAGCCGGTACATGTTCTTGCAGTTGTAGTTCTTGTGCGTCTGCGACGTGTCCGCGATGTCCTTGGCGTGGTACGAGGTGCCCTCGACCGGCGTATTCGCGGTGACGGCGTTCTTGGCGATGCCCGGGGTGACGTAGAAGCCGAACTTCAGCCCCTTGTCGTGGATGTGGTCGGCCAGCACCTTGATCCCGGAGGGAAACTTCGCGGAGTCCACGGCCCACCGGCCGTAGGAGTCGACGACGAAGCCGTTGGCGTCGCACTTCTGGTAGAAGTCGTCGAGGTTGACGTAGACGTAGCCCTTTTCGCGCAGACCGCTGCTGACCAGCGCGTCCGCCTGGGCCTTGATCTTGTCCTCGGTGGGCCAGCGGCGGATGAAGCTCCAGCTGCTCCAGCCCATCGCGGGCCGGATCGACAGCCCGTTGTCGGAGGCCTCGGCGGGCACGGCGATCACGCATAAGACCAGCAGGGCTGCGAGCACGGCTCTCATGGCTGGACCTCCACGTGGTCGAGGTTCGGGTTGCCGTTCGCGGTCGTCGCCGTCACCCGCAGCGTGTTGACGCCGGCGTTGAGCGGAACGGTGAAGGTGTCGGTGGCCCAGGTGTCCCAGGAGCCGGTGCCGGGGTGGTCACGGGTCTGCGCGCCGCCGCCGTTGACGGTGACGCTCGCCTGGCGGTTGGCCGTGGTGCCGTTGGCGTAGCGCAGCGCGATCGTGGCGTTGCCGGCCGCGGGCGCCTGGATGGTCCACTCGACGTACGAGCCGGCCACGTTGTCGCCGTTGACGAACCCCGTGCCGGAGAAGCCCGCGTGGTTGGACTCGACCACGCCCTGCGAGATCGTGGCGTTCTCGGCCTCGAGACGGCTGCCGGACGGGCCGCCGCCACCGGCGTACTCGCCGCCGACCCACGCCTCGTCCACCCGCCAGCGGGCGACGCCGTGGTGCCCGGTCTTGGAGAGCCGGACGTACCGGGCGGTGACCGCGGCCAGGTCGATGATCTGCACGCCGCGCGCGTTCGGCACGGTGCCGGTCTTGACCGCGCTCCCCCAGTTCGACCCGTCATCGCTGACGTGCACCTGGTAGCCGGAGATCCGCGCCGACCCGGACGACGGGTGGACGGTGGAGTCCTCGCGCTGGTTGACCGCTATGTACTGCACGCGCTTGGCCGAGCCCAGGTCGAAGGTCAGCCGTGCGGGCTCGGCCGCGTTGCTGTCCCAGTAGGTGAGGTAGTCGCCGTCGCCCGCCGCCGATGCGGGGTGCCCGCCGGTGGACGAGCCCGCCGTGAGGGTGACGCCGGGGTGGATGCCCTGCCGGCCGCTGGAGATGACCTTGAAGACGGTGTCGTACTGATCCCACGACGAGATCCCGCTCAGCGTCAGCGTGCCGCCCGACTGGGTGAAGCTCACCGGCGCGCCGGTGCGCAGGTTCGTCACCGACGTGATCCGGTAGCCGTTGTCCCGCAGCGACAGCGTGCTGCCGGACGGCGGCGTGATCACGTGGATGTAGTGCCGGTTCGGGTCGTTCCTGGCGATCGTGGTGACGCCATGCGCGCCGTTGTTCCAGAAGCCCGGCTTGAGGCCGCCGTACATGTAGCCGCCGCCCTCGGTGCCGTACAGGGACTCCCAGATCTCCTCCAGGTACGTGCTCGCGAAGTTGTTGAAGTCGGCCTGCTGCGTCGGGAAGCGGCCGTTGACCATGGGCGTCTCGGCCATCAGCGCCTTGACCGACGACCCGGCGTTGGTGATCAGCCGGCCGAGCGTGAGCTTGCGGTCCACGGCCTGGTCCGAGCCGCCGTACCACCAGGGCCCTCCGGTCGGGAGCTTGAAATCGGCCTCGATCAGCCGGGGCAGCGCCGTGTAGACCGCCTGCGGGTAGTCGTACGACGGCGTCATGCCGGTCTTCTGCTCGTTGCTGATCATGTCCATGATCGGCGTGTCTTCGTTGTTGTTCGAGATCGTCATGTCGGGGCGCTGCTGGTAGATCTCGGCGTAGAGGTTGTTGCGCTCCCAGTAGGCGTTGTCGTTGTCGATCCAGAACCCGGCGAGCTTCGGATAGCGCTCCATCTGCTCGAAGAACTGCAGGTAGGAGAACTCGCCGAAGCCGTCGCGCGTGGTCAGGTCCACGTCATGGCCGACGTAGTCGGAGAAGGCGTCGGAGTTGAGCCACGACCCCGACGACAGTCCTTCCTCGTGCCACTGCGGGTCGTCGGTCATGTAGTGGATGACCTTCAGCCCCTGCGCGTCGGCGGCGTCGATGAGCTCGCCGAGGAAGTCCCGCTTGGTGGCGCAGCTTCCGGGGACCTTCGACGGGTACGGCCGCGCGTACCCGAGCCGGCTGTGGAAGGTGGCCAGCACGATGTACTGGGCGTGCAGCTTCTTGGCCTCGTTCACCCAGTAGGAGGCGCTCCAGCCGCCGTTGGTGACGTCGTTCTCCCACGCGGTGCAACTGGTGTGCTGCGGCGAGGTCCGCTCGCCCCAGTGCAGGAAGAGCCCCGCGATCGAGTTGCGCAGGAACGCCTGGCGCGGGTGCTGCAGGTCGGCCCGCGCCGGGGCGGCGGTGAGCAGGCCGAGGAGGAGTGCGAAGACGGCAAACGCCGCCGTGCGTTTCATGATGCGCTCCTAGGGGGTGAAGTTCGGGTCGCTGGAGATCGCGATCCGGTCCAGGCGGGCGCCGTCCTCGCGGTAGGCGAAGGCGATCGTGCGGGTCCCGGCGTCCAGCGTGTAGGTGCTCGGGAAGCGCACCCAGTGCCACGAGGCGCCGAGCGCGATGTTGTTCCAGTTGGTCCACGAGCCGGTGCCGGAGCGCACCCAGAACGAGTCGTCCTCGTCGGTGGGGGCGATCACCCGGGCCCACACCGCGAACGTCCCGCCGCGCGGCAGATCGAACGACATCGTGGTCCAGCCGGTCGAGGGGGCGCTGGACTTGCTGTTGCTGCCGGAGGCGACGGTCACGTACGAGCCGCCGGAGGCCGCGCTGTCGGAGGCCGTCGCCATGGGCGCGGTGACCGTGCCCGACTCCGCCTCGGCGTACAGGCTGACCGGTTCCTCGCCGCCGCCGATGGGCGTGGAGTCGGTGGCCCGGATGCGGAGCGCGCCGCCCGAGGTGTCGGCGCTGTCGCGCACGGCGTAGCCGTTGACGCCGGTGAAGCCGACGTCGTACGCGCTGCCGCTGCCCCGCTGCAACGCGATGCCTTGCAGGATCACGTTGGAGGCGTCATTGGCGATCACGGCGGGCCGGTTGTCGTTCTCGTCGAACCCGACCCTGCCGTTCAGCGTGACACCGGCGGCGTGCCTGAGCCAGTACGCGAACGACGGCCGCGCCCCGTAGTCGCGCGGCGGGTACGTGGTGAGGAACTCACCGGGATTCCGGCTGGCCTCGGAGGCCGGGTGCCCGCCCGGGACCGTCAGGTCGACGTTCGTGAACGTGATGCCGGGACCGATGTCCACCGACGGCGTGCCGGTCAGCGTGCTGGTGTAGTCGCGGGCGCCGACGGTGCCGGTCACCACGGGCGCGGTCAAATTCGTGCCGGTCACGTTGCTGACCGTGATGTTCCTGATCCGGCCGGCGGGCGGCGAGCCCGGGCAGCGCTTCCGCTCACCGATCTTGAAGAAGAACGGCGACGTGGTCTTGGTGAGCGACACGTTGTCGTAGTGGATGTCCTCGATGATCGCGCCGTCCATGGACACGATGCCGATGCCGGCCTTGCCCGCGCCGAGCACCGTGATGTTCTCGAACCGGAAGTCGCGGAAGTTTCCGCAGGTCTCCGAGCCGAACTGGAGCGCGTTGTTCTCGTGCGAGTAGACGGTCGTGTCCCGCACGCGCACGTTCTGGCTGGTGTAGGTGTGGCCGAGGGCGTAGTCGCTCTTGAACACCAGGGCGTCGTCGCTGGCCTCGATGCGGCTGTTGGTGACGGTGACGTTCCAGCTGTTGATCAGATTGATGCCGTCGCGGACACCGCTGCTGGAGTGGATCGTCTTCAGGTTGTCGATCGTGATGTCGTGGCAGCCGTTGATCAGGGCGGCGAAGTGGCCGCCGCGCCGGAACGTGACGCCGGTCAGGCTGATGTCGGAGCACTCGGTGAGTGTGAGCGCCTTGTCGGCCTCGCCCGAGTCGGGGTCGCCGGTGATCAGGTTGCCGTCGCCGTCGATCGTGCCGCTGCCGGTGATGTGGAAGTCGGTGATGCCGCTGCCCCACATCAGCGAGTTGTGGAAGTGGCTGTGGCCGTAGTCCTGGTAGTCGTCGTACGGGTTGGACTCGGGCGCGTCCATGCCGCTGCCCGCGGCGAGCAGCGTGGCGCCGGCGTCCAGCCTGAGCGTGACGTGCGATTTCAGGTGGATCGTCCGGGCCCGGTAGCGGCCGGACGGGAAGACGACGATGCCGCCGGGCGCGGCGCTCGCGGCGTTGATCGCGCGGTCGATGGCGTCGTCGTCGTTGGTCGATCCGTTGCCGGTCGCGCCGTAGTCGCGCACGTTGAACTCGGCGGCGGCGTTCGCGGGCTGGGCGGTCAGCCCGGCGAGGGCGAGGGCGGACACCAGCAGGGCCCGGGCGAGCGTTTTCATGGCTGGAGCTCCACGTAGTCGAGGTTGGGCAGGCCACCCGCGGTGGTGGCGGTGAGGCGGACGGCGTTGGTTCCCGAGGCGAGCGGCACGGTGACGCTCGTGGCCACCCAGGTCGTCCAGGCGCCGGTGCCGGGGGCGTTCACCGTGGCGACGTTCGTGCCGTTGACGGCGACCGCGAAGGGCCGGTTGGTGCTCGTACCGTTGGCGTACCTGATCGTCAGCGGTTCGCTCCCGGCCGCCGCCGCGCTCACCGCGAGCTCGACGAACGCGCCGGCCACGTTGTCGCTGTTGACGAACCCCGTGCCGGAGAAACCCGCGTGGTTGGACTCGACGACGCCCTGGGAGATCGTGGCGTTCTCGGCCTCGTAGCGGACGCCGGGCGGGGGCTGGGAGTTGGAGATGTCCTTGCCGTTGACGGTCACGCGCGAGAGCACGAGGTTGTCCACGTATGACGCGGTGGGGGTGGCCGTGTCGATGCCGGTGAACGTGCTGTTGGAGATCGTGACGTTCTTGATGTGATCGCTGGAGCGGCCGTCCAGGTTGTACGCCTGCGCCGCGCCGTCGATGGTCAGGCCGTCGGCGGTGAAGTTCTGCACGACCGGCGGCAGGGAGCCGGACGATTCGTAGTTGAGCGTGATGTAGAGGGCGGCGCGTTCCAGGTCGTGGCCGGTGATGCCGCGCAGGTGGACGCCGTCCACGTAGCCGCCGCGGTTGAAGCTGGTCTTGACGTAGAGGGCGTACTTCACCGGGTAGCGGCCGGGGAAGTCGGGCGGGTTGCACTCGCAGTTCTCGGCGAAGACGTTGCGGACGCCGCCGGACATCTCACTGCCGATCGTGACGCCGCCCCACCGGCCGCTGAACTTGCAGTCGCGGATGACGATGTTCTGCGACGGCTTGCCGACCCGCCGGCCGTCGCGGTCGCGGCCCGACTTGACCGGGATGCAGTCGTCGTTGGTGTTGAACCTGCAGCCGCTGATCAGGACGTCGGTGCACGAATCGGGATCGCAGCCGTCGCCCTGGGAGTTGGTGGAGTAGAAGGTGACGTTCCTGACCGTGACGTTCGTGCAGTAGACCGGGTGCAGCGTCCACATCGCCGGGTCGCGCAGGTTGACGCCCTCGACCAGGACTGCGGTGCAGTGGTAGAGGCCGATCATGTTGGGGCGCAGCTGGTGGCCGCTGCCGAACTGGCGCTGCGCCACCGGGTGGTCGTTCGCGCCCCATTCGCGAAGCTGGTCGCGGTCGTCGCCCCCGCTCCCCCAGGACGACCAGTCACCGGCCGGCGCGTTGCCGTCGATCGTTCCCGTGCCGGTGATCGCGATGTTGGTCTGGCCGTTGGCGTAGATGAAGGGCGAGTAGTTGTAGCACTCGATGCCCTCCCACCGCGTGAACACGGTCGGCAGGTACGCGCCCGGGTCCGTACGGAACCGGATCGTGCCGTTGACCTGGAGGTTCACGTTCGACAGGAGGCGGATCGCGCCGGTGCGGAACGTCCCCGGCGGCACCACGACCCGGCCGCCGCCCGCCGCGTTGCAGGCGGCGATCGCGTCGCGGAAGGCGGCCGTGCAGTCCGTGGAATTGTCGCCCTTGGCACCGTAATCGGTGATCGGGAACGTGCGGTCGGGGAAGGTCGGCGGAACGATCCTGGCCAGGATCTCCGGCACCTGGTCCCACGGAGAGGCCGCGTGCGGACCGGACGGCCGGCCCGAGGCCGCCGCACGGGCCGGCCCGCTTCCCGCCAGGAGGGCGGCGGCTCCGCTCGCGATGAGCAGGTCACGACGGGAGATCCTCACTGGAGCACCTCCAGGTAGTCGAGGTTCGGACAGCCGCCCCCCGTGGTGGCGGTGAGCCTGATGGTGTTGGCGCCGGCCGCCAGGTTCGCGACCAGGCTCCGGGTGGCCCAGGAGGTCCAGGCGCCGGTGCCGGGTGCGGTCACGACGCCCGCG
Source organism: Nonomuraea sp. NPDC049709 (assembly GCF_040674815.1). NCBI lineage: Bacteria > Bacillati > Actinomycetota > Actinomycetes > Streptosporangiales > Streptosporangiaceae > Nonomuraea > Nonomuraea sp. NPDC049709. Next base: position 1,742 of record NZ_JBFANM010000101.1, on the reverse strand, counting down.
CCGGCGCCGTTGACGGTGACCTGGATCGGCCGGTCGGCGCTCGTGCCGTTGGCGTAGCGGACGGCGAGCGTCGCCGTCCCTGCCGCGGCGGCGTCCACCGTGAACTCCACGTACGCGCCCGCGACGTTGTCGCTGTTGACGAACCCCGTGCCGGAGAAGCCCGCGTGGTCGGACTCCACCACGCCCTGGGAGATCGTGGCGTCCTCGGCCTCGTAGCGGGCGCCGGACGGGCCGCCGCCGTACAGCGTGCCGTTGATCCGGACGTTGCGCAGCACCACGTTGTCGGCGTTGGACAGTTGCGGCGCGGGCGTGTCGATCTGGGTGAACGTGCTGTTCTCGATCGTGACGTTCTTGATGTGGCCGGCCGACGACCCGGACAGCTTGATCGCGAACGGCGAGTCGGCGATGTTCAGGCCGTCCACCGTGATGTTCTGGATGACCGGGTTGACGATCGGGCCGTAGCCGGGGCCGGTCAGGCTGTAGTTCATGTCGATGTAGAAGCCGCCCCGGTCGCACGGGCCGCCCGTCAGGTTCCTGACGTGCACGCCGTCCACCACGCCGCCGCGCCGGTTGTTGGTCTTCAGGTAGAGGGCGTAGAAGGAGTGGTAGCTGGAGCCGGGGAAGATCTGGTTGTCCTCGGCGAAGACGTTGCGGACGCCGCCGGACATCTCGCTGCCGACGGTGATGGCGCCCCAGCGGCCGTGGTACTTGTTGCCCCGGATGACGATGTTCTCCGAGGGGACGCCCACGCGGCGGCCGTCGGTGTCGCGGCCGGACTTGATGACCGTGCCATCGTCGCCGGTGTCGAACGAGCAGTTCTCGATCAGCACGTCGGCGGAGGATTCGGGGTCGACGCCGTCCACCATGGCGCCCCGGCTGTAGATCTTGACGCGCCTGATCGTGATATTTCGGGATAAGACCGGGTGGATGGTCCACATGGCGGGGTTCCTGATGTCCAGGTCCTCCACCAGGATGTTCCGGCAGCCGTAGAACTGGATCATGTTCGGCTTCAGGAAGTGGCCGTCGCCGAACTGGCGCTGCTCGATCGGCACGCCGTCCACGGCCATCTGCTGCAGCCGCTCCCAGTCGGGCCCGCGCTGGTCGTCGAAGTCGAACCAGGGCCCGGCCGCCGCGTTGCCGTCGATCGTGCCCGTGCCCGTCAGCGCCAGGTTCGTCTGGTTCCTCGCGTAGATGAACGGCGAGAAGTTGTGGCACTCGATGCCCTGCCAGCGGGTGAACACCGTCGGCAGGTAGGAGGCGGCGTCGGAGCGGAACCTGATCGTGGCCCCGGACTCGACGTGCAGCCGCACGTTCGACAGCAGATGGATCTTGCCGGTGCGGTATTTGCCGCCGCCCGGCACGAGCACCGTGCCGCCGCCGGCCGCGTTGCAGGCGGCGATCGCGTCGCGGAAGGCGGCGGTGCAGTCGGTGGAGTTGTCCGGCTTGGCGCCGTAATCGGTGATCGGGAACGTGCGGTCGGGGAAGGCCGGCGGCACGATCCTGGCCAGGATCGCGGGCACCTGGTCCCAGGGTGAGTCGAGAGTGCGGGCCGTGGCGGGCGCCGGTGGCAGCACGGCGCCCGCCGGTACGGGGGCGAGCATCGCGCCTTTGAGCACGGCCCTTCGGGAGACACGCATGGTGAGGGGCTCCTGGGGGGTGGAGGAGCCGGGGGGGGGGCCCCCCGGCGGGGGGGCCGCGCGGGGGCGGGGGGGAATTGGTGGGGGGGGAGCGCCGAGCAAAAA
>NZ_JBFANM010000100.1:0-38602 GCF_040674815.1 Nonomuraea sp. NPDC049709 | reverse complement strand
TGGTGGGCGCCGGCGCCGTCGCCCATGACCTCCTGTCCGGACTCTGAGGAAAGACGCATGCCTGAACTTCCCCCGGTGCTCGCCGACCACGTAGCAGGGCACCTCGCCGCCGCGCGCGGCATGGCGGCCCTGCTGCCCGCCGTCGAGGCCACCGCGGACCTGCTCATCGAGACCTTCACCCGCGGCGGAACCCTGTACACGATGGGCAACGGCGGCAGCGCCGCGGACGCCCAGCACCTCACCGGCGAGCTGATCGGCCACTACAAGCGCGACCGCCGGCCGCTGCCCACGGTGACGCTCACGACCGACGCCACCGTCATGACCTGCATCGCCAACGACTACGCCTACGAGGACGTCTTCGCCCGGCAGGTCCAGGCGCTGGCCCGGCCGGGCGACGTGGTGGCCGCTTTCACCACCAGCGGAAACTCGCCTAATGTGGTCAACGCCCTCGAAACCGCGCAGGTCAACGGCGCGGTGACGGTACTGTTCGGTGGCGGCGACGGCGGGAAGGCCGCCCAGCACGCCGACCACCTCCTCCTCGCCCCCAGCTCCGAGACCCCGCGCATCCAGGAGATCCACACACTGATGCTGCACATGATCAGCGACAAGGTCGACGCATGGGCGGCCGCGTGACCAGGCGCCCCGACCCCATGTCGAGGGCCCCCATGTCGAACGCCCCCTCCGGCAGCCAGCCGCGCGGCCTCCCGCGGGCCCCCCGCCCCGCGGCCACCCCCGACCGCACCCTGCACATGATCGGCAACGCGCACCTCGACCCGGTGTGGCTGTGGCCGTGGCAGGAGGGCTACCAGGAGGCGCGGGCCACGTTCTGGTCGGCGATCCACCGCATGGACGAATACCCGGACTTCGTCTTCACCTGCGACCAGGTCGTGCTGCTGTCGTGGGTGGAGGAGTCGGACCCCGAGCTGTTCGACCGGATCCGGGAGAAGGTCGCCGAGGGCCGGTGGGTGATGACCGGCGGCTGGTGGGTGGAGCCCGACTGCAACATGCCGTCGGGGGAGTCGTTCGTCCGCCAGGGGCTCTACGGCCAGCGCTACCTGAAGGAGAAGTTCGGGGTCACGGCGTCGGTCGGCATGAACGTCGACCCGTTCGGCCACAACGCCATGCTGCCGGCGATCCTGCGCGGCCAGGGCATGGACTCCTACTGCTTCCTGCGCCCGGGGCCGCACGAGAGCGAGCTGCCCGGCACGATGTTCTGGTGGGAGGCGCCCGACGGGAGCCGGGTGCTGGCCTACCGGATCCCGTTCGAGTACTGCAGCCCGCCCGGCGAGGTCGCGGGCCAGACCGAGAAGGCGCTGGGCCAGCTCGACCGCTCGCTCGGCGACCTGATGATCTTCTACGGCGTGGGCAACCACGGCGGCGGCCCCACCAAGGCGAACATCGAGTCCATCCACCGCTACGACCGGATGGGCACGTTCGGCGAGCTGACGATGTCCTCGCCGCGCCGCTACTTCGACGAGATGGCCAAGCGCCTGGGCGAGCAGGGCCTGGCCGAGCTGCCGGTGTGGCGCGACGACCTGCAGCACCACGCGGCCGGCTGCTACTCCTCGCACTCCGGCATCAAGGCGTGGCAGCGCAGGGCGCAGGCGGCGGTGCTGTCGGCCGAGCGGTGGGCGGCGATCGCCGGCCACGACGCCCGCGCCGACCTGGAGCGGGCCTGGAAGCAGGTGCTGTTCAACCAGTTCCACGACGTGCTGCCCGGCTCGGCCATCGAGCCCGCCTACGACGACGCCCGCGACCAGCTCGGCGAGGCCGTCGCGATCTCCAAGCGGATCATCACCAGGGCGCACAACGTGATCGCCCGCGACATCGACGTGCCCGAGGAGGCCGGCACGCAGCCGGTCGTCGTCTTCAACCCGCACCCGTGGCCGGTCACGACCCGGGTCGAGATGCAGTACGGCCTGGCCCCCAACGGCGTGCACGTCGTGGACGCCGACGGCGCCGACGTGCCCTGCCAGCGCACCCAGTCGGTCGCCACCACCGACGACAAGGGGCGCGGCGCCACCGTCTTCCGGGCCGAGCTGCCCGCGCTGGGCTACCGCCTCTACCGCCTGCGCCAGGGGCCGGGCGCGGTCCCGGCCGGCACGCTGCTCGCCTCCGAGCACCACCTCGAGAACGACGTGCTGCGCCTGGAGCTCGACCCCGTCACCGGCTGGCTGTCCAGCCTGGTCGACAAGCGCACCGGCGTCGACCTGGTGGCCGGGGCGACCGGCGAGCACACGCAGATCTGCGAGGACCCGACCGACACCTGGGGTCACCGCGTCATCTCCTACGACTGGCCGGGCGAGGCGATGGTCACCACCGACATCGTGCTGCGCGAGCACGGTCCGCTGCGCGCCCGCATCCGGGTGGAGCGCGAGTGGGGGCGCTCCACGATGGCCGAGGAGTTCATCCTGGGCGCCGGGGACGACGACGCCGTCGAGGTGCGGGTCACGCTCGACTGGCGGGAGCAGGCGCACCTGATGAAGCTGCGCTTCCCGGTCGCGCTGGAGAGCCCCGTAGCCACGTACGAGATCCCGTTCGCCCACCTGAACAGGCCCATCGACGGGGCCGAGGAGCCCGCGCAGTCGTGGGTGGACCTGTCGGGCGCCGTGGCCGGCAGGCGCGCCGGGCTGGCCGTGGTGAACAACGCCAAGCACGGTTACGACGTCTCCCCGCCGGGGCCCGGGCGCAGCCACAGCATCGGCATCACCGCCGTGCGCAGCCCGGTCTACTCCTGGCACGACCCGCGGCTGCTCGACCCGGACGGTTACTACTCCTTCCAGGACCAGGGGACGCAGCGGTTCTCGTACCTGCTGGTGCCGCACGGCGGCGACTGGCGGGCGGCCGGGCTGACCCGGCGGGCCGCGCTGCTCGGCTCGCCGGTGCGGGCGATGCTGGAGAGCTTCCACGACGGCCCCCTGCCCAGCGCCCGCGCGTACCTGGACGACGGGGGCGGGCAGGTCATGGTGACGGCGGTGAAGCTGCACGAGGACGCGCCGCGCGACCTGGTGGTGCGGGCCGTCGAGAGCACGGGCCGGCCCGCGGTCGCGACGCTGAGCATCCCGGTGGCCGGGATCCGGCTGACGGCCGACTTCGGGCCGAGCCAGATCCGTACGTTCCGGATCCCGCTCGACGATCCGCTCTCGGCCGTGGAGACGGACCTGGTGGAGCTGGGGGTGCGCAAGGGCGCGTTCACGGTGGAGCCCTGGTGATCGCGGACGCCGCCGAGCCGTCGCCGCTCGCCTCTTCGCCGATCGCCCTCTCGCCGCCCGCGGAGCCGCCCTCCGCCGCGGGGGCCGGTATGTCGCCCGTGGTGGCGGTCGCCGACCCCGACGGGGGCGAGGTGCTCGTCGAGGTGCCGGGCGGCGGGCCGTACACCGTCGGGTGGCACTGGGGCGAGCGCCTCCCGACGGGCCGCCGCGAGCTGCGCCTGCACCTGCGGTACGACGGCACGGAGCCGGCCTCCGGGACCGTGCGCGTCAGCAGGTCGGTGGCCGCCGTCGCCGACCCGTGGTGGCTGATCCCCGGCCTGTTCTACGGCGAGAACCGGCCGGCGGCGTGCCAGCGCGTGTTCCCCCGCTTCGAGGCGGGCGCCGACCGGCCCGAGGAGATGGTCTCGGCCCGGTGGGGCTTCCGTGCCGACCGGGCCGCCACCCCCGCCGTCATGGTGTGGGGCGACGCCTCCGGGACCGCCCTGATCGCGGACGAGGAGTCGGCGCTCGGCCCGACCGGCCTGGCCATCGGCCACGAGGCGGGGCGGGCGACGATCGAGCTGCTGTTCCCGTACCAGGAGTTCCCGGTCACGTACTACGGCTCGGCGCTGCCCCTGCCCGCCGAGGCGGCGGCGCACGTGTGGCAGCCCGGGGAGTCGCACGTCCTGACGCTGGCGACGTGCCCGCTGCCGGCCGACCGGCACGCGTACGCGCCGGTCCTGCGCGAGGACCGCGACCTGCGCCTGCCCGCCGCCCCCGTCGAGCCGTGGGAGGACGTGGCCGCGGCCGCCGACATCGCCGCCGAGGGCCTGTACCGGTGGCACTACGACCCCGACCCCGGCGTGCTGCTGGAGACGGTCGGGTTCGACCGGGAGGTGAGCGGCACCAACGGCGAGCGGGTGGACCGGCAGGCCATGCACGTCGGCTGGGTGAGCGGGATCCCGTGGGCGGCGGCGCTCCTGGAGCACGGGCTGCGGAGGGGACGTCCTGAGCACGTCGCCGCCGCCGAACGGGTCATCGACTTCATCTGCGCCAACCTGTCGCCGTCCGGCACGTTCTGGGGCGTCTGGTACCGGCGGTCGGGCTGGTCGCAGAGCTGGAGCCACGTCAAGGACGCCCTGCACGCGCGCACGCTGGGGGAGGCGACCCTGTTCCTGCTGCGCGCGCTGCGCCACCGGCCGAACCCGGCCTGGGCGGCGGCGGCCCGCTCCAACCTGGACGCGATGACCGCCCGCCAGCGCCCCGACGGCAACCTCGGCACCCTCCACCACGCCGCCACCGGCGAGGTGCTGTCCTGGTCGGGCGCCTCCGGCTTGACCTGGGTGGCCGCCCTGGCCGAGTCGGGGGACCCCGCCCACCTGCGGGCCGCCGAACGCGCCGGCGACTACTACGCCGCGTTCGTCGAGGACGAGTTCGTCTACGGCGCGCCCGAGGACGTCGACCTGGCTCCGACCTCGGAGGACGGGTACGCGGCCGTGATGGCGTACATGGCGCTCCACCGGCGCACGGGCGCCGCGCGCTGGCTGGACCTGGCCTGCCGCGCCGCCGACTGGATGCTCACCTTCCGCTACACCTACAACGTGCGCTTCGGCCCCCGCACCCCCTTGGGCGTGTACGGCTTCGCCACCCGGGGCGCGGACCAGGCGTCGCCGTCCAACCAGCACCTGCACGCGTACGGGCTGGTGTGCACCGCCGAGCTGGTGGAGCTGTCGGAGGCGCTCGGGGACCCGTACTACGCGGAACGGGCGCACGAGACGCTCGACTGCTTCCGCCAGCTCCTCCCGGCGGCCGACGGCGACCTCAACGCCTACCGCGGCATGATCACCGAGCGCTACTACCAGACGGACTGCTTCCAGCCGAAGGGCATGTACCTGACGCTGTCGCACGCCTGGAGCGCGGGCGTGCTGCTGCTGGCCTGCGAACAGGTCCTCGCGTCCCGGCCGTTGCAGGCGAGGTAGTACGGGCGGAGGTCAGGCAGGGGGCGGGACGCGCAGCGTGGCGGCCGCGTGCCGCACCCATGCCGCCAGGAAGCGCTCGGGATCGAGGTCGCCCGGCGTGTGGCCGATCATGATGCGCAGCAGCGGGTAGTAGGTCAGCGACGCGAGCAGCACGGCCGCCGTCGCCTCCGGATCCTCGGCCTCGACGTGGCCCCGCTCGCGCTGCGCCCTGATCCAGGCCGCCCCCTGCGCGTAGACGCCCGCCAGCACGCCCTGCCACATGCGCTCGAACAGCTCCGGGAACCCGTCGAACTCCCGCAGCATGATCCGGATCAGCCCTCGATCCTCCTCGATCACCTCCCAGACCACCCGTGCCATCCGCTCCAGCGCCACCCGCGGCTCCTCGGCGGTCGCGTCGGCGGTCGCCTCACTGCCCCGAGTGGCGATGCGCTCCAGGTCGAGCCGCACCGCCTCCTCCAGCAGCGCCTGCTTCGACGGGAAGTGCTTGTAGAGCGCACCCGAGCCGGTCGTCAGCCCGCAGGCCGCCTGGATGTCGGCCACCGAGGTGGCGGCGTAACCGCGGGTGGAGAACAGCCGGACGGCCTCGTCGATGAGGCGCTGCCGGGTGACGCCTGGTGTGGATCTCGCCATGGTAAGAGAGTACTCTCTCACTATGCGCGTATTCGTGACGGGCGGCACGGGCGCGATCGGCGGCCACGCGGTGCCGGCGCTGGTCACGGCGGGACACGAGGTGACCGCCCTGGCCCGCACCCCCGCCAAGGCCGCCGCGCTGGAGCGGCAGGGGGCGACGGCCCTGGCGGGAGTGTCGCTGTTCGACCGGGCGGGGCTGGCCGCGGCGTTCGCCGGGCACGACGCGGTGGTCAACCTGGCGACCGCGATCCCGTCCATGAGCCGCTTCATGAGCGCGCGGGCGATGCGCGACAACCTGCGCGTGCGCGTGGAGGGCTCCGCCGCCGTCGCGGACGCCGCCCTCGACGCCGGGCTCGGCCGCGTGGTGCAGGAGTCGGTCAGCATGCTCTACCGCGACCAGGGCGACCGCTGGATCGACGAGGACTCCCCGGTCGACCACTACCCGCTGACCCGCGGCAACTTCGCCGCCGAGGCCAACGCCTGCCGCTTCGCCGCGACCGGCGGGGGAGCGGCCGTGATCCTGCGCCTCGGCTGGTTCCTCGGCCCCGGCGCCGAGCACAGCGAGCAGCTGTTCGCCCAGGCCCGCCACCACATCGGCATGATCCTGGGCCACCCGGCCGGCTACGTCTCCTCGATCCACCTGTCCGACGCCGCCTCCGCCGTGGTGGCGGCGCTGGGGGCGTCCGGGGGCACGTACAACGTCGTGGACGACGAGCCCCTGACCAAACTCGCCTACGCGAACGCGGTGGCCCGCGCCGCCCGCACCCGCCCGTGGGTCCGGGGGCCGGGGCGCGCCGCGTACCTCCTGGGTGACCGCCTCACCTCGCTCACCCGCTCGCTCCGGGTCAGCAACGCCCGCTTCCGCAAGGAGACCGGCTGGGCGCCCCGCTACCGGAGCGCCCGCGAGGGCTGGCTCGCCACCGCCCGCACCCTGACCTCCTGACCTCAGCGATCGCGGCATCCCGTGGCGGCTGTGAGAAGCCCGCACGCCGCGCGTTGTTTCAAGCCGAACGTTCGCGACGACACCGCCGAGAGCGCTGACCACTGGCCCGGGAAGCTCGCCTCGGAAGTGGAGAAGGCACTGAACGTCCCGAGGGCCGACATCGAGACCGCCTGCCGTTCCGTGACGATGGCTGGGCCGCCTTGGCGTGATTCCCAAAAACGCTCGTCAGCCGTCCACCGGGCGCTGGGCGACGTCCTTGATGAAGACGATCCCGTCGATGTCGGTCAGGTGGCCGGGGTCCAGGGGGAAATAGCCGTAGTTCGCGGCGATGTCGGTGCGCAGGGACGGCCGGTGATCGCCGAGGGACGCGGCCAGCGCGCGGGAGTCGACGAGGTAGCGGTCGCCCGGGAGCGTGGACAGGATTCCCTCGACGGTGTCGGGGTGCGGGGTGGGCAGGCCCTGGTGGCGTACGGAGCCCAGGGCCGAGGCCAGGAAGGCGTAGCCGTCGCCGAGCCGGGCATCGGCGATCGAGCCCGCGCTCCACCAGTCCAGCTCCATGTCGGCGAGCTGCCAGGTGCTCTTCTCCCGCTGGAGGTGGCGGTTGTGGGCGTTGACCAGCGTCGGGCCGTAAGGGGCGAGGGCGAGGAGGTTGTCGGCCATCATCGCGTCGCGCAGGGCCATCAGCCGCCACACCCGGTCCGCGGACGTGTCGGCCATGCCGGCGTGGTAGCGGAGCAGGCCCGCGGCGGTGCGGCCGCACAGGGACGCCCGCCACCACTCGTCCGGCGAGGTCGCGGGGATGAGGTGCGGCGCGTGGGCGGTGAGCAGTGCCACCAGGTCGTCCGTGAGCAGGCGCAGCTCGGCGACGTCGGGGGAGTGGCCCACGGACCGGGACGGGTCCATGGCCGCGGCGGGGTCGGTCCAGCGGGCGTCGTCGCCGATCAGGCGGTCGAGGGTGTCCGGGGAGCAGGGGAGTGAGACGCCGTGGCGGGCCAGGTAGCCGTGGAGCGTGGTGAGGGCCTGGCGGGGGGTGGCGGCGACGGTCATCTCCAGGGGGCCGTCGAAGCCGAAGAAGCGCAGCCGGTCCGCCGCGGGGCGGGCCTCGTTGTACGCGCGCATCCACCGTACGAGCTCGCGGTTCCCCTCCCACTCCCCGGCCCCGTGGCTGAAGCCGCGCTCCATGACGTCGTCCAGCGTCCCGGAGCCCTCCGTGACGTACGCGTCCACGGCCAGGCCCGCCATGCAGTCGCTCTCGAGCGCGAACGATCGGAAACCCGCGTGCTCGACGAGCTCGCGGAAGATCATGTTACGCAGCTCGAGGTAGGCCTCCTCGCCGTGCATGGCCTCGCCCAGGCCGAGCAGCTGGGGCCGGGCCGGCAGCGAGCGGAGGAACGCGGTGACGGCGGAGACCCCCTCGCCATCGCCCTCGCCGTCCAGGTCGCGGGCGGCGTCGACGGCGGACTCGCGGGCTGCCTCGACGGCGGCGTCGCGGGCGGACGGATCAGCGGCCATGACCATTCCTGTTCTCCTCGCCGTACTGCGTGCATGCCTTCAACGGTATCGTTGAACTCTCTGTTGAAACTTGTGCGGCCGTCCATGGCATCGCCGCAGCTGAACCCTCAACCCAGGCGAGGTGCTCCATGCCCGACGGGCGACTCCGGCCGGTGGATCTGGCGCGCGAGCACGGCCTGTCCACCCAGGCGGTGCGCAACTATGAGGAGGCCGGCATCCTGCCGCCGGCCGGGCGTACCGCGAGCGGTTACCGTGCCTACACCGGCCTGCACGCCTGCGCGCTGCGGGCGTTCGTCGCGCTGGTGCCCGGCTTCGGGCACCAGACGGCCACGTCGATCATGCGGGCGCTGCACCGGGACTCGACCGACGAGGCGCTGAGGACGATCGACGAGAGCCACGCCCAGCTCCTCGACGACCGCCGCACCCTCCAGGCCGTCGAGCAGGCACTGCGCGACCTGGCCCCCTCCGTCCGGCCGGGGGCCTGCGATCCGCCGAGCCCCGGCGTCACGTTCATCGGCCCGCTGGCCAGGAGGCTGGGGATCAGGCCGGCGACGCTGCGCAAGTGGGAGCGGGCCGGGCTGGTCCGGCCGCGCCGCGACCCCCAGACCGGTTACCGCGTCTACACGGCGGCCGACGTACGCGATGCCCAGCTCGCCCACCAGCTCAGACGCGGCGGCTACCTACTGGAGCAGATCGCCCCGCTGCTGGCGCAAGTGCGCGCGGCGGGCGGGCTGGCGCCCCTGGAGACCGCCCTGCGCGACTGGCAGGACCGCCTGTCGGCGCGCGGCCGCGCGATGTTGCGGGGGGCCGCCGAGCTGGACGCGTACGTGGGCCGGCGCGAGACCGGGTGAGGAACGTGCCTCGCGGAGCCCGGGGCGAACGGCGGCATCCCGAGCCCGGCGACGTCATCGCCATGCACGGAGGCCGGCCCGTGGCGGGCGTCAGGCGAACGGGAAGAACTCGGTCTCCTGCCAGAACTCGTCGTCCTCACGCACCAGCATCGACACCCCCGTGACCCGCGCCGCGAGCGGCAGTGCGGCGGCCACGGCGGCCTCGTCCACCACCACGCCGTGCCCGAGGGTCAGGTGCGGCACGATCGCGTCGTGCACCCCGCCGTAGGGAGGCGCCTCCGGCCACCGAGCGACCACGTCCTCCGTCAGCCGCCACCGCCGCACCAGCGGTTCGGCGGCCTCCGGCACCTTGACGATGAGCGCCGTGTCACCCGCCTTGAACTCCATCCTCCGCCTCCCCCCCCTCGCCCACGTGACCACGGAACGATCACTCGACACCGTACATTCGGACAATCCCTAAAGAATCTCGCAAATCCCATCGGGGCGCTCTAGTGTGCGGGACGTGCAGAACTCGCTCACCTTCCCCAACCTCCTCGACGACGCGGCCCTGCTCTCCCTCGAGCACCAGCTCCATCTCGAAGAGGTCCTCGGTGACCACAGCTGGCACGTGGACCTGCAGCGGCAGCACTTCGAGTTCACCGGCGACCGTACGATCACGTGCACCGGCCTCCACCTGCTCGGCAGCGCCGCCCCCGGCCCGGGCACGTGGTTGTGGGCCTGGGCGAACCAGTCGGGCTTCCCGCCCGCGGTGGCGGCGATGTCCGCGAGGCTGCGCGACTTCGGCCGGCAGTACGGCATCCAGGAGCTCGCCTCCCCGGAGGTCCCGTTCAGCGCGCTCCCCGGCTCACCGGAGGAGCCCCACCTCGTCGCCGCCTTCCTGACCGAGGCGGCCAAGGCGGTGACCGGCCACTGGACCTCGTACAACGGCGACGCCGGCGGCGGGACGCGGGCGGCGTTCCTGGTGGAGCACCCCGACTTCAGCCTCCCCCCGCCCGAGCCGGCCCGCGTCATGCGCGTCATCCAGCAGGCGATCATGGGCCTCACGCTGACCGATCATAGGCGCGCGCTGCACAGCTACGCCGTGAAGCGGGGGCTCGGCGCGGAGTTCGGCTCCGACCAGGCCCGCCTCACGGGGCCGGGCTTCGAGGCGGTCGCGGACTTCGACGTGTACGGCCGCGTGGCCGGCATCAGGGCCACCATGTCGTCCCCGCAGGGCGGCTAGAGCCCGCTCCGAATGCGGTGCGCGGACCTCCGCCCGGCGGCCCGTGGCGAAGCCGCGAGCCCCGGACAGACGCGGCCCGGGCCGACGGCGAGGACCACGCTTGCCGGACCCGGGGTCAGCTGCCGACCGGTTCGGCGCGGAGGCGGGCCGAGTGCTGGACCAGGGTGATCAGGACCTCCCGGCTCGAATCGCGTTTCCGGGCGTCGCACATGATGATGGGGATCGACGGGCCGAGCTGCAACGCCAGCCGGACCTCCTCCAGCTCGAACGTCGGCGCCCCCTCGAAACAGTTGACCGCCACCACGAACGGCGTCCCCCGCCGCTCGAAGTAGTCGACCGACGGGAAGCAGTCCGCCAGGCGGCGGGTGTCGGCCAGGATGACGGCGCCCAGGGAACCCTCCGCCAGCTCGTCCCACACGAACCAGAACCGCTCCTGCCCCGGCGTCCCGAACAGGTACAGGACGTAGTCGTTGCCGAGGGTGATCCGGCCGAAGTCCATCGCCACGGTGGTGGTGCGCTTGGCCTCCACCGAGGTGAGGTCGTCCACACCGATCCCGCGGTCGGTCAGCACCTCCTCCGTACGCAGCGGCCGGGTCTCGGAGACCGCGCCCACCATCGTCGTCTTGCCCGCGCCGAACCCGCCGGCGACCAGGATCTTGATCGCCGTCGGCAGGCGCGGACGCTCAGAGCGAGCGAAGACCATCGAGCACCGCCCTGTACATCTTCATGTCGTGCATGTCCACCTCGGATCGTGGTTCCTGGGCAGAGACGAGTTCGCGATCGAACAGGTCGCCGAGCAGCACCCTGATCGTGCCGGCCGGCAGGTCCAGGTAAGCGGCTATCTCGGCTACGGACTTGGGTTCGCGGCAGAGCTGCAGGATGCGCAGGTGCTCGGGGTCCAGCCCGGCGTCGGGTCCCGGCGGCGGGCCGACGGCCAGGGCCATGGAGATCAGGTCGAACCTGCCGTGCGCAGGCTGGGTACGGCCACGGGTGACGACGTAGGGCCGGATGATCTCCGGATCCACCCAGTGCTCGTCCGTGGGCTCGTCCGGGCCTCTCACCGGTCGCTCCTGGCGATGGCCTCGGCGTTGCGGGCTCCCGAGGTGAGGTACTGGCCCACCCGGGCGACCATCATCGCCATCTCGTACGCCACCAGCCCGATGTCGGCGTTCTGCGCGCACAGCACGGCCAGGCAGGCCCGCTCGCCGGCCGTGGTGACGATGAGGAACTGGTTCTTCCACTCCACGACCGTCTGCCGCACCGGACCGGCGGAGATCTGGTCCGAGACGCCCTTGGCCAGGCTCTGCAGCCCGGAGGCGACGGCGGACAGATGCTCGCCGTCGGTCCGCTGCAACCCGGCGGAGGAGGCCATCAGCAGGCCGTCGGACGACAGCACGATGGCGTGTTCGGCCTCCTTGACGCGGCCGCAGAGGTCGTCGAGCAGCCAGTTGAGGTCGGTGCCGGACGTGGGAGTCATGCCTCACCTCCGGGCTGGGACTGCTCGTCCAACATCTTGGCCGCTTGCGACCGTCCAAGACGGGTGCCTGACTGCAGGGATCCCATCATCGCGCGGATCTCCTCCGGCGAGCGCTCGTCATCGTCCTCCTCGAGGTCGGGCTGCGTGGGTGTGTCGTCACGCAGCGCTGGCGCCAGGTTGGCCTGGGGCACGCGCAACGGCAGCCCCGACGGTGTGAACTCGGCCACAGGCTGCTGCTCCGGTTCGGCCGGCGTTTCGGGTCGTGGTTCCGGGGTGGGCTCCGGTGCGGGTTCGGGCCGGGAAACGGCGGGCTGCCGCGGTTCGGCGGGCGGGCGGGAGACGGGCGGAGGCGAGTCAGGCCGCTGGGGGGCGGACTGCTGGGGGACCGAGGGGGCCGGGACTGCGGTGGGGCGAGCGGGGAACGTGCGCACGTTCTCGGCCGTGGCCGGGCGCGTCGCCGTCGCCACGGCCGGCTGCCGGCGCGGCAGCCGCTCCCGCCCGTCGCCGTCCTGCGGCTCGGGGGTGGGGTCGAGCTGTACGAGCTCCTGCGGCAGCAGCACCACGACCGTCGTGCCACCGTACGGCGACGCCTTGAGCACCACCTGGATCTCGTGCCGCCGGGCGAGCTGGCTGACCACGTAGAGGCCCAGGCGGGCGGTGCCCGTGATGCGGAACTCGGGCGGGTCGGCGATGCGCTCGTTGGCCGCGTCGAGGTCCTCGGGCTTCATGCCCAGGCCGCGGTCCTCGATCTCGATCACGTACCCGTTGGCCACGAGCTGCCCGCTGACCTGCACGTTCGTGTAGGGCGGGGAGAACGACACGGCGTTCTCGATCAGCTCGGCGAGCAGGTGGATGACGTCACCGACGGCCCGGCCGACGAGCACGACGTCGCCCATCGGCAGCAGCGTGACCCGCGTGTAGTCCTCGACCTCGGCCAGCGCGCCGCGGACCACGTCCACCATGGGGACGGAGCGCCGCCACGTACGGGCGGGGGAGGAGCCGGACAGGACGATGAGGTTCTCCGCGTTGCGCCGCATGCGGATGGCGAGGTGGTCGAGCCGGAAGAGCTCCTTCAGCTCCTCGGGGTCGGTCTCGCGGCGCTCCATCACGTCCAGGACGGTGAGCTGGCGGTGCACCAGGCCCTGCGTCCTGCGCGCCAGGCTGAGCAGGATGTCGCGGATGCTGCGGCGCAGCTCCGCCTGCTCGGCGGCGACGCCGACCGCGGTGCGCTGCACGGTGTTGAACGCCTGGCCCACCTGGCCGATCTCGTCGTCGCCGAAGTCGAGCGACGGCGCCTCCTTGGCCACGTCGACCTCCTCGCCGCGGCCGATGCGCTCGACGATGCCGGGCAGGCGGTCGTCGGACAGCTCGTGCGCCGCGTCGCGCAGCTTCTTGAGCTGGGCGAGCAGCTGCCTGGTCGTGGTGATCGACAGCACGATCGAGGCGACGACGGCCACCAGGCCCAGGCCACCGGCCAGCACCAGGCGGACGATGACGCCCACGGCACCGGGCACGGCCCGCTCGACCAGCCGGTCGCCGCCGTCGGCGATGAGCTTCTCCAGCGACGCGCGGGCGGGCTCGGTGACGGCGCGCCACTCCGAGCCGGTCACGGCCGGCATGACGCCGCTGTCCGGCTGCTGGGCGAGCCGCTGCTCCAGCGCGCGCAACTGCTGCACCGCGCGGCTGTTGGCCCAGACCTGGTACGCCGCCGCGTCCTCGGGCACGAGCTGTGCCGCGGCCTTCTCCAGCGAGATGCGGTAGAAGCCGGACAACTGCACGAACTCGGTGTGCTCCGCCCGGGTGAACCCGCCCTTGGCCAGCGCTCCCGCGACGAGTGCGTCCTCGCGGGCCAGGTACTCGCTCGACTGGCTGATCGCCAGCATGGTCCGCGCGTCCTTGGCGATCTCCTTGTCGTCCAGCGAGGCCACGGAGTCGAACATGCGATAGAGCGAGTCGATGACGTTGTTGTAGGAGTCGGTCGCCTGGGCACGGTCGAGCCGGCCGCTGTCGATCGTCTTCCGTACCGCGGCGAGCCCCTTGACGGTCTCGAGCGTCTCGTCGATGCGACGCGTCAGCGCGGCGTCCGCCGCGAACCGGACGGTGGTGCTGGTCGCCGACTCCACCAGCGTGTCGTGCGCCGTGTCGGTCTTGGCACGCTGGTCACGCAGGGTCTTGTCGGGCAGCCGTCCCGAGCCGCCAAGAGCCTCCGCCGTGAGCCGGCGCTCCCGTTGCAGCTCCGCGAGGAGCACCTCGCTGGGCTGTACGGCGCCGCTGTCGACCGTGGTGGCTCCCACCAGGTTCACGCCTTCTCGCAGAGTGACCCAGGCGGCGAAACCCCATAGTGCGACCAGTGACACCAGCAGGGCTGTCACCTTGGCCCGCACGCTTGAGTTGCGCAAACGCATATAAACCGTCCAGGTCAGAGGGCCGCGTCAAGCCAGATGTCAAGACTTACACGTGTATTTCTTGGATCCGGCACCCGGGATACCCTAGCAACGCCGCAAAGCCTGCTCAAGGCGGGTAAATCCTAATACGTGGCATTAAGTCCGAATTTAGCGGGATTCTATAACGCGAGTTCCCAGGTGCAGGGCCGCCAGGATGGCCGCTCGTACGATCGCTATTGGAGTGTAAAGGTCCTTGTCATGCCACAGCGACGGATAGTCCGACATTTCGCCCGTACGCTGCAAGTACGCATGTCCTCGGGCCGTCGCCTCCTTGTACCGCTCGTCGACCGGGCGGCCCAGCACCCTCTCGGGCAGCAGCAGCGTCTGCATCGCGTAGGCGGTCTCCTCCAGGGTGCCTTCCCAGCGTCCCCACGATCCGTCCGCGCGCTGCGTGTCCAGCACCCACTCCCGTGCCCTGGCCACGGTGGCGGCGTGCTCGGGGCCGCCGTACTCGCCGAGCGCGAGCACGCAGCTCAGCGTCGCGTAGTACGGCGAGGCGTGCCAGCGGTCCTCCCAGCTCCCGCCGGGCTGCTGCCGCTCGGCCAGCAACCCGGCCAGCCGGGTCCTGACCTGCGCGTAGGCGCCGGCTCTCGTGGGGCTGGTGGCCGCGTACGAGCCGAACGCGTCGAGCACGTGGGCGTTGACGCTGATGGAGAAGCCGTCCTCGCCCCGCCAGGTGCAGAAGTGGGTGCCCGTGTCGAACGCCAGCAGGCTCTCCGGATCGCGGGACATGCCGTGCAACGCCAGGGCGTGCAGCGCGACCGCCGTCGTGTCGGCGTCCGCGGGCAGCCCGGGGCCCGCCGGCGTGCCGGCCGGGCCGATCGCCGCCCGCAGGTCCGCCACCATCTCCGGCGGCACCTCGGCGGGGATGCCCGCCCGTGCCAGCCAGGTCAGGACCCAGCCGCGCTCGAACACCGTGATGGGGAGGCCCACGGGGACCGGGCCGCCGTACCGGGTGACGACGGCCTCCAGGTGGTTCCGCGCGAAGTCGGCTTCGAGCGCGGAGCCGTTGGCGAGCCACGCCGCGGTCGCGGCGGGAGAGGCGCCGATCGTGCCGATCACCGTAGGGCGGACGGATCGCGCGCCACCCGCCGCCAGGCCCGTCACCTCCAGGGCGTGCAGCAGCTTCTCCGGCAGGTCCGCGCCGGACTCCACCGCCCGCCGCACCCGTTCGACGCGGCTGTAGTCCAGGCCGGGAGGCAGGGGGAGGGGCGCGCCGGCACCGTGGGCGTTGATGAGAGTGACCAGCGCGGGGATGATCAGGTCGACGGCCGGCATGTCGGGCAGGTCGACCGCTTGGGGCAGCCGCTCGCGCAACGCGGCCAGCCCTCCGCGCGCCGCCTCCGCGGCGCGCTCCACGTCCTCGGCGGTGAGCCCGCCGCCGCCGTCCGACGCGACGGTGAGCAGGGCCTCCGTGGCGCTGAGCGCCGGAACCAGCCCGTAGCCGTCGGGCGCGCCCCACGAGCCGTCCGGCCGCTGGGTGCGGAGCAGGTAGTGAACCCGCTCGCGATGGCCGGTCAGCCACGGGGCCAGGGTGACGAGCCGTCCCGTCTCGTAGACCGACGCGGACACCTGGCCCCACGGCTTGAACATCAGCGTGGCCACCAGGGTTCCGGCCTCGCGAGTGACGTTCACAGTTCTCCCCAGTAGTCGCTGACGCCGTAGAAGCCGGAGTTGAAGCCCATCTGTCGTTCCAGGTACAGCGCCGTCCTGGGGTCGCTCTCGCGCAGCGGGACGATCAGCTCCGTCGCCGCGCGCGCGTGCCGGGCCATACGGTCGGTCACCTCGGTACGGTCGGCCCCCAGCGTCAGGGCGTTGGCGTCGCCCCAGCGGGCTTCCCGGTCGTGCGTCGTCAGGTCGTTCAGCAACCGCAGGTAACGCTGCACCTCGTCGCTCGCCGCGCGGATACGAGCGAGCTCGGACAGCGTCGCCGGGTCGCCGAGGGACAGCCAGTGCGACAGGTTGACGAAGGAGGAGCCGCAGCTGTCTGCGTTGGCGAGGTACTCGTCCAGGCCGGGCACCGCCCGGGATTCGCGCCACTCCCACTCCCGCTCCATCGCGGTGAGCATGCGTTCGAGCTGGCCGCGCCAGCGCGGGTCGGCGCCGAAGTCGTCGCGCAGCTCGGCGAGGAACCGGGTGAGCGGGCTGTCCGGGTCCTTCCCGGCGGCCACGGCCACGCACTCCCCGACCATCCCGGCCACCTCGCCCCGGGACGTGGCGACATGGTCGATGAGCAGGTCCACCGCGAACACCCACAGCGCCGCGCGGTTGACCGCCCGCAGCTCCGCGGCCGTGGCCCAGGGCGAGCCGAACGCGCCGACCAGGCCCAGAGAGTGGAAGAAGCCGGGGTCGAAGGGCCTGGCGGGAAAGAGCTCAGGGTGCCGGGCGGCGTGGCGGGCCAGGTCGCGGGCGCACTCGACGCCGAGCGCGCAGGTCCTGCCGAGGTCCGCCGCCGTGGTGAGGCCGCTCATCCGCGCCCCGCGGGAACGAGCGTCATGGACAGCCCCGTGGCCGGCCGCAGCGTCGAGGCCAGCCGGGGGAGCACCGGGCCGTCGGCGTGCAGCACCGGCCGGTACCTGCACAGGATCCCGGCGATCAGCAGCAGCGCCTCCATCGTGAACAGGCGCGGTCCCAGGCACGAATGCGGTCCCGCCGCGAACGGGAAGTACGCGTACCGGTGCCGCCCGCGCCCGTTCCCCGGCGCGAACCGCTCGGGGTCGAACTCCAGCGGCCGGTCCCAGAACGCGGGCAGCCGTTGGGTCAGGAACGGGCTCAGCACCACCGTGGACCCCGCCGGGATCTCCACCCCGCCGATCGTGTCCGTCCGGACCGCCGTCCGGGGCAGGATCCAGCCCGGCGGGTAGAGGCGTACGAGCTCGTCCAGGAACATCCGGAGGTAGGTGAGCCCGGGCAGGTGCGCCATGGTGACGGGCCCGGTGCCGACCACCCGTTCGATCTCTTCGTAGACCTTCGAGGCGATCTCCGGATGCGCGTCCAGTACCGGCCAGACCCAGGTCAGCGCGGTGACGGAGGTCTCGGTGGCGGCGCCGTGGATGGCCACCATGTCGTCGCGGATCAGCCGGTCCGCGTCCGTCTCCCCCTTACGGGCCTGGCACAGAAGGGAGACGAGGTCGTTCTCGTGCTCGCCGCGCGCCTTCGCGTACCGGATGCGGGGGTAGACGACCTCGTCGATGGTCCTGATCGCCTGCCGGAACGCGCTGTCGCCGGGCAACGGGAACCGCTGGGGCACGAACGGCAGCAGCAGCCGGATCGAGCGGGCGGTCACGCCCGTGTCGTAGGCCGGAGCCAGCCGTTCGATGTCCGTGTCGGAGATCGTCGAGCCCAGGAACAGCCGCACGATCACGGGGTGGACCAGGGCGGAGATGGTGTCGGCGATGTCGATGGGCCGCCCCGGCACCACGATCGTGTCGATGAGGTCAGTGACGATCTCGGCCATGCGCTGGGTGAGCGAGTCGACGTAGCGGGCGGTGAACATCGGCTGCAGGATGCTCCTGCTGGCGGTCCAGCCCGCGCCGTCCGACAGGATGCCCTGGCCGAGCAGGGGGCCCAGCGGGTCCCAGAACATGCCCGCGCGGAGGTAGTTGGGCTGGTTCGTCTTCAACACGTGCTGGACGTGGTCGGGGTGGGTCACCAGATAGGGGCGAAAGGGGCCCATGTTCAGCCGGACCAGCTCACCGTTCGCCTGCCTGCTCGCCTCCTCGAAGGCGCGTAAGGGAACGCGTGCGTGCCTGGTCAGGGTGCGGAGAAAGGGCAGGGTGGGGGCTTGACAGGTCGGCAGGCCGCCGAACGACACCGGACCTCCATCACATCCGTCTCACATGACGGATATTTCCTGACAAAAGTTAAGCTCTCCGTGGAGTATCACACGGCACTCTGTGTAGATTCAAGATCGTACTGACTAGGAGCGCACGCATGGCAGCCGACCCCCTCGACCCTGTCCGGCCTGGCGGGGAGGTCATTGCGCGCTGCCGGAGGCTGTTCGAGCCCGCGCTTCGCGAAGCCGTGTCCGTCCTGCACCCGTGGGGCGCGATGATGGCGGCGTTCACGCTCGGGTGGTCCGACGTCGACGGACGGTGGCAGGACGACGGCGGCGGCAAGGGCGTGCGGCCCGCGATCGCTCTGCTCAGCGCGGAGGCGGCCGGTGGTGACGCGGAGCCGGCGCTGCCGGTGGCGGTGGCCGTCGAGCTGGTGCACGCGTTCTCGCTGGTGCACGACGACATCATCGACAACGACGAGCGGCGCAGGCACCGCGAGGCGCTCTGGAAGGCGTACGGCGTGGGGCCGGCGCTGCTCACCGGTGACGCGCTCCTGGCCCTGGCCATCAGACAGGTCGCCGGACGCCCCGACGCGATGGGCTACCTGTCGGCGGCCCTCGTCGAGCTCGTACGGGGCCAGACCACCGACATGGCCTTCGAGCAGCGCTCATGGCATGGGCCCGACCAGGTCTCCACCGCCGAATACCTGGACATGGTGGCGGGCAAGACGGGCAGCCTGCTGGGGGCGGCCGCGGCGGCGGGTGTCGCGATGGGCGGCGCTCCGCAGTTCGCCGACCGCATGTGGGACATGGGGCGGGATCTCGGCATCGCCTTCCAGATCGTGGACGACATGCTGGGTATCTGGGGCGACCCGGGCGTAACCGGCAAGCCCGTGCACAGTGATCTGCGACGCGAGAAGAAAACGCTTCCGATTCTCGCCGCACTGTCCTCGGAGCGGACGGCCGCCCGCGAGCTGTCGACCATCCTCGTCTCGAGGACGATGGACGACGACGCCGTACGGCGCGCCGCCCACCTGGCCGAGGAGGCGGGGGGCCGGGCGGCGGCCCAGGCGCTGGCGGAGCGCCACCTGGCATCGGCCATGGACGTCCTCGACGAATGCCTGCCGGACGCCACGGACCTGCGCGTCCTGTGCGAATCCCTGCTGAACCGGGTCAACTAGGGCGTGATCTCTAGGAGGGGCCGGCGCCGATGGCCGACATGAGCATCGGATAGGCCCGGTGCAGCTCCCTCTGCCAGGACGTGTGATTGTGCCCGCCCCGGGAGAAGTGGGTGCGCGCCGGGATGCCCAGCTCCTCCAGCCGCCCGGCGAACGACCTGGCCGCCCGGTTCGCCAGGTCCTCCACCAGGTCACCCTGCCCGGCCGCCACGTACAGCTCGACGCCCTTGAGCCGGTCGGCCAGATCGTAGGGATTGTGCGCGCGCCAGACGTCGCGCTGCTCCTCCGGGTCGCCCCAGATGCGTTTCCAGTCGGTGCCGAAGCAGCCGATCGCCGTCCCGGCCATCACGGCCTGCGGGACGCCGGGGCCGAGGATGTGCAGGGCGCCGCTGAACGAGGCCGCCGCCTCGAAGCCGCCCCTGGCCGCGTACAGCATGGCGCCCTGCCCGCCCATCGAGTAGCCCGCGACGGCGCGCCGCCCGCCCGCCCGGTAGCGGGCTTCGAGCAGCGGCAGCAGCTCCCCGAGGTGGTAGGTCTCCCAGCGCGGCGGGCCGCCCGCGCCGCCGTTCCACCAGTCGGAGTAGCTGCCGCACTTGCCGCCGTCCGGCATCACGACCAGCACGCCGGTGCCGCGGGTGAGCGCCTCGACGTCGGTCTTCGCGGTCCAGGAGGTGTGGTCGTCGAGCCCGCCGTGCAGCAGCCACAGCACCGGCCAGTCGGTACGCGACTCCCAGCGGTCGGGGAGCAGCAGGCGCACCTTCGTGGTGGCACCGAGCGCGTCCGACCTGATCGTCAGCTCCATCCTGCGCTCGTCGAGCCGCCGCTCCGCCACCACCTCCGCGGGCGTCCGGGCGGGCTCCGGCGCGGGCGGCTCCTCCTTCTGGCCGGGCAGCCACACCGCCACGCCCACCAGGCACAGAACGGCGGCGATCAGCGCGCCGACCAGGCAACCACGTAACCGGGGCCGCATCGAGCCTCCAACATCGGCTGCGCGGATAATAGCGGGATGAGATCAATAGGCACTACGGACCTGTCCGTTTTCCCGATATCGCTCGGCGCAAATGTCTTCGGCTGGACGGCCGACAAGGAGACCTCGTTCGCGGTCCTGGACGCGTACGTCGAGGGCGGCGGCAACTTCATCGACACGGCCGACGTCTACCCGTACTGGGCCACCGGTGAGTCCACCTCCGAGATGATCATCGGCGAGTGGATGGCCGACCGCCGCAACCGCGACTCCCTCGTGCTGGCCACCAAGGTCGGCATGCTGGAGGGGCTGCAGGGGCTGGCGCCGGCGACGATCAGGACGGCGGTCGAGGACTCGCTGCGGCGGCTGCGCACCGACTACATCGACCTCTACTGGGCGCACGTGGACGACCACGACACGCCGCTGGTGGAGTCGCTGGCCACGTTCGACGCGCTGGTCCGCGAGGGCAAGGTCCGCCACGTCGGCGCGTCCAACTACGGGGCCGCCCGGCTGGCCGAGGCGCTCAAGACCTCCGAGGAGGAGGGGCTCGCCAGGTACGTGGCGCTGCAGCAGCCGTACAACCTGGTCGAGCGCGGCTACGAGGGCGAGCTGCGCGACGTGGTGGCCCAGGAGGGGTTGTCCAGCACGCCGTACTTCGGGCTGGCGCGCGGGTTCCTGACCGGCAAGTACGCGCCCGGGGTGAGCGTGGACAGCCCGCGGGCCGGCAAGGCGGCCGAATACCTGGAGACCCAGCACGGGCCCAGGACGGTGGAGGCGCTGGTGAAGGTGGCGGGGGAGCGGCAGTCCGCGCCGGCGACGGTGGCGCTGGCCTGGCTCGCCGCCCAGCCGACGGTCACGGCGCCGATCGCGAGTGCGCGGAGCGTGGAGCAGCTGCGGCCGCTGATGGAGGCGGCGGCGGTGACGCTGAGCGAGGAGGAGCTGACCATCCTGGACGAGGCGTCCCGCCCCTGACACCCGCACTTCACGGCGCTTCACGGCGCTGGACGGTGTCTTTGGGGGTGCTTCGCGGTGCTCTGGAGTGCCCCTGGGGTGCTTCGCCGTGCCGGGGGCTGCTCCGGGGTGCTTCGCGGTGCGGGGCCGTTGCCGCGCCCGGGCTCCCTTGTGTGCGGAGGCCGGGCGCGCGACGTCGGTGGGGCCGGGCCGGTCGCTAGGACGAGGCCAGCCCGTGCCGGCGGCACCATTCCTCGACGCTTCCGGCCGCGCTCTCGACCGCGTGCGACCAGTGCGCGTCGGCCGCGATCGCGTCCTGGACGGAGGCGTGGGAGGCGAAGACGGCGGTGAGCCCGGTGATCTTGAAGATGCGCGAGATTCGATCCGTCGTCATCACCAGCGCGAGCGACCCGTCCAGCGTACGCAGTCGCTTGAGCCCTCCGACGAGCACGCCGAGGCCGGTGGAGTCGAGGAACTCCACGCCGCTCAGATCGGCGACGATGTGCACGACGCCCTTGCCCGCGAGGTCCACCACCTGCTCGCGCAGCTTGGGAGCGGTGAACACGTCGACCTCGCCGCCGACCTTGAGCACGGCGCAGTCGCCGACCGGTCCGACCACTTCGATGACGATGTCCTGCATTTGCGCCTCACCATCAGTCGTGTCATTGACTACATTGACGGGGAACTCTGTAGATTTACAGTACTTCCGCGATCGCCCTCCCGTCAATCACGGACTGTCGGTGTCATCGCCAGGAATGACAGGGGTTGAGGAGATGAGGGTAGAAGAGGCCATCGGCCGGCAGATCGCACGGCTGCGTGCCGAGCGCCGCATGTCGCTGACCGAGCTGGGCGAGGCCCTGGGCCGCTACCTGGACCGGCCGTGGAGCCGCCAGGCCGTCCACCAGGCCGAGCGCGGCCAGCGTTCCTTCACCGCGGCGGAGCTGACCGCCCTGGCCCTGGTCCTCGACACCTCGGTGCCGGTGCTGTTCCGGGCGGAGGACGTACGGATCGAGCTACCTGGCGGGGCGGTCTCCCCCGAGGACTACCGGGGGATCCTGCTGAGCAGGGAGCCCGACATGCCGCTCGACGGGGTCGAGGAGCTCATCGTCGCCCTGCACGACATCGGGGAGGTGCTCTCCCGGCCCGCCCTGGCCCGCCTGGCCCGCATCGGCCGCGTGGCCGACCAGGTCGCCGGCCCGGAACGCTGACCCCGCGACACCTCGCGGCCCCCCGGCCCCCGCGCACCTCCGCCCGCACCTCCGCCCCTCCCGGGCACCCCGCGCTCTGCGGCCATCAAGGGCCAGAAGGGCCGCCGCGGCGGGCGTGCACCGATCCTCGGCCGCCTGCCCGGGCTCAGTGCGGGTGGTCGGACGAGGACAGGTCCAGGTCGCGCGGGGTGAGCAGCCACGCCACCAGCGTCCCCGCCAGCATCAGCACCGCCCCCGCCCCGCTGGTCAGCACCAGCGAGTCGGTGAACGCCGCCCGCGCCTCCTCCGTGAGCCGGGCCCCCGCCGGCCCCAGCTCCCTCGCCACGTCGAGCGCCCCGCCCAGCGATTCCCGTACGACACCGGCGGCCGGACCCTCGTACGCCAGCTCCCCCCGGTACGTCGCGGCCGCGACGCTGCCCAGGACGGCCACGCCGAGCGCCCCGCCCACCTCGTAGCTGGTCTCCTCGATGGCCGCCGCACTGCCCGCCTTCGCGGGTGGCGAACCCGACATGATCGCGGCCGAGGCGATCGCCAGCGAGCCGTTCCCGAGGCCGATCAGTGTGAGCGCGACCGCGATCGGCCAGTAGCCCAGCGGGCTCGGGGCCACGTACAGCAGGACGAACGCCAGCCCGGTGACGGCCAGCCCGCCCGCCAGCACCGTACGGGCGCCGATGCGCGCCGCCACCGCCGGGGCCAGCGGGGAGGCGACGATGGCGGCCAGCGCCGCGGGCAGCAGGCGTACGCCCGTCTCCAGCGGCCCGTACCCCTGCACGAGCTGCATCCACTGGGCGAGCAGCAGCAGCACCGCCGCCATCGCGATCGACGTGGTCAGCGCCGTCACGACCCCGGCCGAGAAGGGCTTGCTGCGGAACAGCCTGATCTCCAGCAGCGGATCCGGCCTGCGCAGGCACCGCATCACGAACCAGCCCAGCGTCACAGCCGCCACCGCGGTCGCCACCAGGGCGCCGGGCGAGGTGAGGCCGTACTTGCCGAAATTCTTGACCGCGTAGACCAGGGCCACCATGCCCGCCATCGACAGCAGCGTGCCCAGGAAGTCCCACCGGCCGGGTGCCGGGTTCCTGGACTCCGGCAGCAGGAACAGCCCGGCGGCGATCGCGATCACCATGACGGGCACGTTCACCAGGAACGCCGAATGCCAGGTGAAGTGCTCCAGCAGGACCCCGGCCACGATCGGCCCCAGCGCCGCCCCGACCGCGGCCATCGCCGCCCACACGCCGAGCGCCCTGGCGCGCTCGCCGGGGTCGGTGAACAGGTTCCGGATCATGGACAGCGTGGACGGCATGATCATCGCACCGCCGACGCCGAGCAGTGCCCGTACGGCGATCACCTGCATCGGGCTGCCCGCCGCCAGCACCGCCAGCGAGGCCAGCCCGAACACCGCGAACCCGACCATCAGCATCCGCTTGCGACCCCACCGGTCGCCGAGGGCACTCACCGTGACCAGCAGCCCGGACAGCACGAGCGCGTATGCGTCCACCATCCACAGCAGCTCGATCGAGTCCGGGCGCAGGTCCGCGGAGATGGCGGGCAGGGCCACGTTGAGGATGGTCATGTCCATGACCACGACCAGCACACTGGCCGACAGCACGGCCAGCGCCGCCCACCGCCTCTTCGACGAGACGGGCGACGTGGTGAGCGTCATGCTTCCTCCCGGGGTGCGGCGCCGTCCATGAACGTGCTGTGCAGCAGCCGGGGCACGTCCCGGCGGGCGACGTCGCCGCGTCGCAGGCTCTCGCGTACGGTGACGAGCAGGCCGTACACGGTGTTGCTGATCCAGCGGGCGGGCAGGTCCGCCCGCAACAGCCCGGCGCGCTGGGCGGCGGCGTAGAACGCGATCTCACGCTCCTCCAGCTCGTCGGAGCGGCGCGCCAGCTCGGGATGGACCGCCATGGCGTAGTCCGTCAGGCCGAACCCGTACTCGTCGGCCACGTCGATCAGGCCCGCCAGCAACGCGTTCATCGCCCGCCGGACCACCTCGGGATCGGTGGCCGCGGTCGCCTCGACGATGCCACTGCTCTCCTGCACCTGGGCCCACTGCTCGTGCGCGCGGTGCCCGAGGGCGAGCATCAGGTCGTCACGGTTGCTGAAGTGGCGGTGGAGGGTGGCCCTGCTGATCCCGACGGCCTCCGCGAGCTGCGCCATGGAGGCGTTCGGGTTCTCGTTGAGGTATTGGATCGCGCCCTTCATTACCTGCTCGCGAGTCGCTGCCATTCACACACCCGGGTATCGTTTGAGACATCTTTGTCTCACATGCTACATCAAAGCCTCACCCATGTCGGAACCCACGGACAGCAGCCAGCGCCAACCCGACCGTCCGGACCGCCCCGACCGGCGTCACGCCGTACGAGACGACCCACCCAGCGGCGGTGCCCCGACCAACTGGGGCCGACCCATCGAACGGACAGCGCCCCGACGACCGTGCGTTGGCCCCGGCCACCGGCGGAGGCACGCCCGGTCCCCGCCCGGACCCCCGCCCGGACCCCGCCGGGACGCTGGGACCCCGCCCGGACCACACCGGGATCGCGCCCGGACCCCGGGACCCCGCGGGACCACGCCGGGACCCCGGGACCACGCCGGGACCCCGCCGAGTTGGGGCTCGGACCGCGCCCGGACACCGCCGGGTTTGGGCCCGGCCCGCGCCCGGACCGCGCTCGGCCCCCCTCGCCGTCCCGCCACGGCGTGACAGGGCACGACACGGCAGAGGGCTCTCGCGCGCCCGGCATGGCGATGCACCCCCGGCCGCATTAAGGTGCGAGCTGTGGTGGTGGCGATCGGTGACGCGCGGACGCGCATCTTGGACGCGGCGGAGGAGCTGTTCGCGGGCGGTGGCTACGAGGCCACCCCAACCGCGGTCATCGCAAAGCTGGCAAAGGTCCCCAAAGACCTGATCTCCCAGTACTTCCCGCGCAAGGTCGACGTACTGGTGGCCCTCGTCTACGAGCGCACCACGGTCGAAGAGGGACGCGAGGTCGACGCGGTCCCCGGCGACCCGGCCGGAACGCTGTCCCGGCTGGCCCGGGGCCTGCCGCTGCGCGCCTCACCGGCGATGCGGCGCATCCTGTTCCGCGAGGCCGACACGCACCGTTCCGTCAAGGAACGGCTCGGCCGCCTCAACGGTGAGTTGGTCAGGCGTGCCAGGTTCGCGCTGGAGCTGGCCCTGCCCGGTACGCGCGGGGACGCGGCGCGGCTGGAGGTGGCGGCGGCCACGTTCGCCGCCGTCCTGCTCTACCAGGAGAACCTCTGCCAGCTAACCGGCCACCAGATCGACCCGGACGCCGTCGCGGAACTCATCGCCCACTCGCTCGTCTAGCAACTCGTCCAGCGCCGTACACAGGTGGTCCAGCAGCCCCCACACGTCATCCATCCGCTCGGGGCAGGCCACGATGCCGAAGTCGAGCATGCCGTCGTAGGAGAAGCAGGTGATGTTCAGGCCACCGCTCATGTCGGTCAGCACGGACATCGGATAGTAGGACAGGACCCTGCCGCCACACAGGTACAGCGGGAACTGCGGGCCCGGGACGTTGCTGATGATGAGGTTGATCGGCGGGAACGCCAGCCCCGCCAGCCGGAAGAGCGCCGGCGTCGCCAGGCTCGTAACCGGCGCGGGCAGCACCGAGCACAGCTCGCTCAGCCAGGTTGCCGGAGCCAGCGCGAACCGCCGCTTCGCCCTCCCCATCACGGCACCGACCGCCTGCAACCGCTCCTTGGGGTCGGGGACGTTCGTCGGCATGGGGGCGACCATGGCCGAGATCTGGTTGCCGACCAGGTCCTTCGCCTTGGCCTTGCGGACCGCCACGGGCACGGCCACGATCAACGGCTCCTCCGGCAGCGCGTCACGCTCGCGCAACCACGAGCGCAGGGCCGACGTGCAGAGGGCCATGACGACGTCGTTGACGCTCATGCCGTTGGCCTTGGCGACCTTCTTGATGTCCTTGAGCGACAGGGACCCGAAGGACAGGTGACGGCGGGCGCTGATGGGGCCGTTCAGCGGGGTGCGGGGGACGGCGAGGCTGGGCAGGTCGGGACGGCGCTGCTGATCGCGCGCCACCACGCGAGCGGCCTTGGCGATCAGCTTCGCCCCGGGCAGGCCGCCGACGACCGGAATCGCGTCCAGGTCCCCAGCCGCCCGCACCACCGACTGGACGGCCCGTACGGGGTGCGTGACCGTACGCACAGCGGCCCCGGCGAGCATTCCGACCAGGCCGGGAGCGTCGTACGGCTGGTCCACGTGCTGAACCTCGCCATGGGAACTGCCACTGTCGCGAGGCGCGGCGACGTCACAGCAGGCCGTGTCAACGCCGGGGCAGGCACCGTCACGTGGCGCGACGCCCGAGGAAGCGACGGCGGCGGTGCTGGCGATGGCGGGGATGGGGGCGGCAGCGGAGGCGGTGGTAGCGGGGATGGGCATGGCGGTGGCGGCGGAAGCGCCGACGGCGGCGGTGCTGGCGGGGATGGAGGTGGCGGAGCCGGAGATGACAGCGGTGGGGGTGGCTGCGGTGGCGATGGTGGTGGTGGAGAGTGCCTTGGGTGCCGCGCCGGTGCCGGTTGCCGGCCGCGTCCCGCTCTTTGTGGTGCGCGCCTCGGCCACGGTGGCATCGGTGCTCCCGGTCTCCGGGTCAGGGCTGCGGGTCACCGGGTCGGGGCTGCGTCTGCGGGTCAGATGACCGTCCGGGGTCAGGTCGAGCAGGGTGGCGAGGGTTTCCGCGCCCGAGATGCCGTCGATGGCGGCATGGTGCACCTTCGTATAGACGGCCACCTTGCCACCGATCAGCCCGTTGATCAGATGCATCTCCCACAGCGGATGCGCCCGGTCGAGCCGACGGGCGTGGATCTCCGCGACGGCCTCGGCCAGCTGCCAGTCGTCCCCCGGTTCGGGGAGCGCCATCTCGAACAGATGGTTGTCGATGTCGAAGTCGGGATCGGCGGCCCAGTAGGGGAGGTCCAGCCCGAGCGGCACCTCCGCCACGCGCAGGCTGAGCGCGGGAGAGAGGTGAAGGCGATCCAGCAGGAGCTCGGCCAGTGCGTCCCTGGTGACCGAGCCGTCCGCAGAGTCGAGCAGCGCCAGTCCTGCCACGTGCGCGGCGGTCGTCGCCGTTTCGATATTGAGGAACTGGGCGTCGAGTGCGGTCAGCTGGCGCATCGGCTCTCCTTTTCCCTTGATTGTCGGAAGCATCACACGGCGGGATTTCCGGAAGGTTTCTGCGCGAGTCTTCCAGATGAATTCCGATGGGCCGTGCACGCGTTTAGAAAACCTCCAGCTCAGCCGGGTGAAGTGACAATTCCCTACCCATTGACCACGTGAATCGGGTGTTGCACGACAGCGTCGAAGTGGTAGCCGAACGGGTGCCGGGGCGTGGTGAGAGGTTGCGTGGCGCCGGTCTCGTCGGTGGCGCGTGCCATGAGCAACCGTGTCCCCGTACGCTGCGGAGCCCACTCGACGTGCCAGGGGAGCCACGCGCTGACCAGGTGTTGCCCGTGGTGTTCGGCCTCGCGCCAGTGGAGACCGCCGTCGACGCTGACCTCCACCCGTACGATCCTGCCCCGGCCCGACCAGGACCGCCCGCGCAGTACGTGTGGCCCGGGGAGGGGCAGGCGCGCATTCCAGGGAAGCTCGAATGCGCTCTTCACCGGCTGCGTCGTGACGTCGGGGTAAAAGACCGTGTTCCAGGGCGTGAAGAGCTTCGTCGTTGAAACTTCCAGGTCGCCGAGCCATTTGATGGAGGCTATTCCCACCCATCCCGGCACCACCAGCCGCACCGGAAATCCGTGGTCGGGCGGCAGTGGAACGCCGTTCATTTCGTAGGCGACGAGGACGTCGTCCATGGCCTTGTCGATGGGAAGCGGCCTGCGCACGTGCCCATGATCCTCGAACGGCGCGTCGAGCCCGGTGGGCAACACGTCCACCGCCCCTGGCAGCACTCCGACCTCCTTGAGCAGATGCTTCAGCGGCACTCCCCGCCACCGCGCCACCCCGACGGCTCCCAGCCCCCACTGCGTTCCGGGTGCGCCGTCGTGCTGCTGCGTCCGGTAGAACCGCCGTCCGTTGCCCGCGCACTCGATCGCCATGTCGAACGTACGCGAGGGCATGGCCCGCAGATCCTCATAGCCGAACTCGCGCGGACATCGCACTCCCGCCCCGTGCACGCGCAGTCGCCAGGTGGTGACGTCGATGAGCGGGGTGAAGGTGTGGTTCCGCACGAAGAACCGGTCGTTCGGGGTGTGGTAGCCCAGCCCTGCCATGGACTCCCAGCGCATCTCGGCGCTGTTGCCGTGGACCTTGAACAGGTGGTCGGGCAGTGGCTTCACGATCGTCGCCGTGGCTTGCTTCATGGAGCATCACCTCGTAGTACCTATTTCCTACCTGGAAACCATTTAATCTCCTCGCGCTGTCCGGCCGCATCCTCCATTGCCAAAATCTGGCGTATCGGCACGGGAACGTTCCACTGGCCGTCGTGGTGCAGAACCAACCCGTAGCCCTGGACCTCTACCCGAGCCGGGGAGGCATACCCGAGCACGAGGTCAAACCAACCGGCGGGCTGGTGGCTGGAGTAGGACGGGCTTGTCAGGGGGTGTGGTGTGGGTGGGCCGTGTTGGTGGGTCAGGTGGGGGTGACGATTGCGGTGAATGGCTCGCCTGCATTGAGGCGGTCGATCAGCCTCAGGAGGCCTGCGCCCTGCCCGTTGTCGCGGAGCCAGCGACTTACCTGGCAGGCCGACTTGGCGTAGGTGCCGGCGTCCTTGCTCGCGGCCGTCAACCACTCCTCAAGGGTGGTCGGGAGGGGGCCGGACGGCTCTGTGAGGCAGCGGTCCGGCTGCGTCTGCGGGGCGAGGTAGCGGGCGTCGTTGGAGACCACCACCGCCAGGCCCTCGTCGAACCACTGGGGAACCTCCTCGGCCCCGGACGTGAGCCGGGTGTGCAGCTCGACGTGGGACATCTCGTGCGAGGCGATCACCGCGTTGAGGCCTCTCGGCGACAGCATCACCGCTCTGTTGAGAACCGCTATGCCGCGCTCCCTTCCGCCGCCGATGCGCTCATAACAGGCTTCCGTGACACAGATGAGCAGGCCGGGCGAGCTTGTCTGGCGGCCGTAGAAGCTGGTGATCCGCTGGCGGGCCTCCCGCACCACCTGCTTCACCTGTGTCTTCTGCGCATCCGTCAGGCCGCCTTCCGTGTAGACGGACTCCTCCAGCTCGGTCAGGCCGTAGCAGCCGGGGCAGGTGGTCGCGGCCACGGAGGGGTAGGCCAGGGTCACCCCGGCGATGGCCACGGCGAGCAGGGCTGTGAGCACCGCGAGAATGCGCGTCCAGAGCTTGCGCGACTTCTTGGGCACGGAGTGTATCCTCCAGGTCTTCCTTCGGTGGGGTGCGAGGTGGCGAGGACACTCTCTCGTATTCTCGGGCGGGCCACATCCGACCAGGGTTTGTCATTCTGAGGGTGGAGCTCAGGGGTGCTGGCATGAGCTGGTGGTGGCAGTGACGGTCAGTGTGCACGCGCCGCCCCGCCGCACCGCCGCTTGGCGTGCCGGTCGATCTGTGTGGGTTGGGAGCACGGTCGCCCTTGGTGGGTGGGGTGACCGTCAGCGTGCGGGGTGGACACAACCGTCGGTGTGCGGGGTGGGCGCGACCGTCAGTGTGTGCTGGTGGGGTGATGGGTGGCGTGGTTTGAGTCTTCTCCGTCGTCGATGGTGGCGGCGTCCGTTGCGTATGTGGCCGGTAGGGTCGCCAGGGCGAATCGGAGCGAGAGGGAAGAACCTGGCGTGAATGTGGGCGTTGTCGGGCAGGCAGCTGGGTTGTTCGCCGTCACCAACATCGACGACATCTTGGTCTTGGCGTTGTTCTTCTCCCAGGGGACCGGACGTCGGGGCGCGGCGGCGCGGGTGG
The DNA here is from genome assembly GCF_040674815.1 of Nonomuraea sp. NPDC049709. Taxonomy (NCBI): domain Bacteria; kingdom Bacillati; phylum Actinomycetota; class Actinomycetes; order Streptosporangiales; family Streptosporangiaceae; genus Nonomuraea; species Nonomuraea sp. NPDC049709. The sequence goes on along the minus strand of NZ_JBFANM010000100.1, from coordinate 8,376 downwards.
TGGCCGGACAGTACCTCGGCTTCCTCGGCATTCTGGCGGTGGCTGCGGCCGCCGCCTTCGGCGCGACCTTCCTGCCCGAACCCGTCCTGCCCTACCTGGGCCTGCTCCCGCTTGCCCTCGGGCTCAAGGCGGCTTGGCAGGCGTGGAAGGAGCGGCGCGACGGCGGTGAAGAGGTGCGCGGTGAAGAGCACGCCGGTGGGCCGAAGGTGCTGGAGGTCGCTGCGGTCACCTTCGCCAACGGCGGTGACAACATCGGTGTGTACGTCCCGGTGTTCGCCACGGCGGGGGCCGGCTCGATGAGCGTCTACATCGTCGTCTTCCTGGCCCTGGTCGCCGTGTGGTGTGCCGCCGGCCGGTTCCTCGCCACCCGGCCGGTCGTCGCGCGGGCGCTGAGTCGATGGGGTCATGTCCTGTTGCCGATTGTGCTGATCGGCATAGGGGCGCTCATCCTGGTCGAGGGCGGAGCCTTCGGTCTGTAAGAGATTTGCTGGGCGGAGGGTGTTTCCGGGTCGTATCTGCGGCGGGAGAAGTTGGGAGTTGTGACCGGCGCACGTGGCGGTGGGACCTGGTGATCAGCCTCGCGGTTGCGGTGGTGGTGTCCTGAGTGGGCGGTGGGCGCTACCTGTGCACGCCGCCTGCCAGGGGTTGCTCGGCTCCGACTGCCTCTCCTCGCCGGCCGCCGCCTCCAGGTTTCGGCAAAATGTCCAGATTTATGGCATTAAGTCGTGATTTACGAGAAGGGAGCCCCGTGAGGTATGCCCGGCGGAAGGAGACCATGCATGGGAACCGTGAACCGCATCCTCACCAGTGCCGCCCTCACCAGCGCCGCCCTCGCCCTCACCCCCTTCGCCGCCGCCCCACCTGCCCCGGCGGTTGCCACACCCCTGGCGGTCGGCACACCCCTGGCAGCCGGCACGCACCAGTCGCCGACCTGCCACTACGTCAACGAGACGGACGAAGCGGCACCCGTCAGGCTGGGTCCCGGTAAGGAGTTCGGGAAGAAGGGCGAGCTCGTTCCCCCCAAGGAGCCCGTTCGCGCCACCTGCGCCGCCATAGGCCGGGGCCCCGAGCACTGGGTGCGGCTCAAGAGCGGTGAGCACAAGGGGCTCTGGGTTTGGCGTGACCGTCTTCAACCCTGGAGCGGGTGATCGGGTGAACACGTTCCAGCCCCTCCGGCGAGGCCCCTTATTACGGTCCTTGCGCGGTCGCGCACGTCCCGCCGCACATGGCCCGCCGCACATGGCCCCGCCGCACATGGACCCACCCCATGCGGCCCCGCCGCACGCGGTCCTTGCCCATCAGCGAGGACCGTAGGCGGGGCTGGCGTGTGGGGTTCGGGTCGAGGGGTTCGAAGGGCGTGCGTTCCGGCCAGGGCCGGGGAAGGTCGGCCCGGGCTCCCGGGCGGACCCTCGGCGGGCGGGGCCGTAAGTTCGTCGGGACGGCCGTGGGTGGTCAGCGGCCCAGGAAGGTGCGGAGCCGGTCCAGGGGCCAGGTGTTGATGACGTCGTCCGTGGTGAGCCAGGACCGTTGCGCGATCCCCACCCCGAACCGCTGGTTCGCCAGATGCGGGATCGCGTGCGAGTCGCTGTCGATCGAGAACTTCACCCCATGGTGCTTGGCCAGCCGCACCAGATCGGACGGCAGGTCGGAGCGGTCGGGGAAGGAGTCGATCTCCATGGCGGTGCCGGTCCTGGCAGCCGCGCGGAAGACGGCCTCCCAGTCGGCGTCCACCTGCTCCCGCTTGCCGATCTTGCGGGTCGTGGGGTGGCCGATGATGTCGACGTACGGGTTCTCGCAGGCGGCGATGAAGCGGCGGGTCATGTCGTCGCGGGACAGCCCGAAGTGCGAGTGCACCGATGCCACGCACACGTCGAACTCCCGCAGGATCTCCCCGGGCCAGTCCACCGAGCCGTCGGGGGCGATGTTGAGCTCGGTGCCGTGCAGGAGCCGCATGTCGGGATATTTCGCTTGCAGCTCGGCCACCCGGCCCCGCTGCTCCAGCGCCTTGTCCAGGGTCATGCGCTGCATCGCCAGGTCGGGCGCGTGGTCGGTGACCGCGTAGTAGGCGTAGCCGCGGGCATGGCCGGCCGCCACCATGTCCTCCAGCGAGGCGATGCCGTCGGTCAGGTTGGTGTGGGTGTGCAGGTCGCCCTTGAGGTCGGCCAGCTCCACGAGGACCGGCAGCTCGCCCTTGAGCGCCGCCTTGACCTCCCCGCCGTCCTCGCGCATCGGCGGTGGTACGTACTGCATGCCGAGCGCGGCGTAGATGTCCTCCTCGGACTCGGCGGCGATCACCCGTTCGCCCTCGAACAGCCCGTACTCGGACAGCTTCCAGCCCTTCTTCACCGCCATCTCCCTGATGGCGACGTTGTGCTCCTTGGAGCCGGTGAAGTATTGCATGGCCGCGCCCCACGACCCGGCCGGCACCACGCGCAGGTCCACCTGGAGGCCGGACGTGGTGCGGATCGAGGTCTTCTTGTCGCCGGCGGCGATCACGTCGGCGACGTAGGGCTGGGTGCGGAAGTCTTCCATGATGGACTCGGGCGCCACCGCGAGGATGTCGATGTCGCCGATCGTGTCCTTCATCCGCCGCAGCGACCCCGCGTACGCGATGCGCTCGGCCTTCAGCGCGGCCATCACCTGCTCGGCCAGGGACATCGCGATGCCGATGTGCACCCGGCGGCCGGACTGCTCCAGTTGCTCGATGCCCTTGAGCAGGTTGGCCAGGGTCTTCGGGCCCAGGCCCTTGACGCCGTCGAGGCGCCCGGAGGTGATCGCCTCGCTCAGCGCCGTGGTGGAGTCGATGCCGTAGTCCTCGAACAGCATGATCGCCGTCTTGGGGCCCAGCGTCGGCACCCGGGTCAGCCGCCGCACGCCCTCGGGCACGCGGCCCCGCAGGTCGTCGAGCTGCCGGAAGCTCCCGCGCTGCAGGAACTCCTCCATCTTCTTGGCGATCGCCTCGCCCACCCCGGGGACGCCGCGCACGTCGGTCACCGAGATGTCCTCGGGGAACCCGGCGATCGCCTTGGCCGCCTTCTGGTAGCTCCGCACCCGGAAGGCGTCGCCGCCGCAGAGCGCGAACAGCTCCGCGTATTCCTGCAGCGCCGCCGCCGCCTCCTCATTTGCCCGCATGCCCATACCTTAGGATCCCCGGCCGACAATCCCCGCCTGCCAACCGACTGGCCGCCGTCTCGCAGCCCCGCCTAGAAGCGCATCTCGCGCGGACGGTACGGCGCCTCCAGGAACGCCATCTCCTCCTCCGACAGCGACACCGACACGGCCGCCACGGCGTCGTCCACGTGCCGCTCCTTCGTGGCGCCCACGATCGGCGCGGTGACGCCGCGGTGCAGCAGCCAGGCCAGCGCGATCTGCGCGGCGGGCAGGCCGCGGTCCGTGGACACCTGCGCCACCCGGTCGATGATCAGCTTGTCGTTCTCCGGGTCGTACAGGTGATCGATCCGCTCGTCCGACCCCGCCCTGGCCGTGGTGGCGGACGAGCCGGCCCTGGCCAGCACGCCGCGGGCCAGCGGGCTCCACGGGATCACGCCCACGCCCTGGTCGGCGCAGAGCGGCAGCATCTCGCGCTCCTCCTCCCGGTAGAGGAGGTTGTAGTGGTTCTGCATGGAGACGAACTTCGTCCAGCCGTTGGCCGCGGCCGCGTGCTGCGCCTTGGCGAACTGCCAGGCCCACATGCTGGAAGCGCCCAGGTAGCGGGCCTTGCCCGCCCTGACCACGTCGTTCAGCGCCTCCATGGTCTCCTCGATGGGCGTCTCGTCGTCCCAGCGGTGGATCTGGTAGAGGTCCACGTAGTCGGTGCCGAGCCGTCTGAGCGAGGCGTCGATGGAGTCGAGGATGTGCTTGCGGGACAGCCCTCGGTCGTTGCGGCTCCGGCTCATCGGGAAATACACCTTGGTGGCCAGCACGTAATCTTCGCGCCGGCCGAAGATGGCGCGCAGCACCTCGCCGGTCACGACCTCGCTCGCGCCCGCGCTGTAGATGTCGGCGGTGTCGAAGAACGTCACTCCCGCGTCCGCGGCCCGGCGGACGAGGGGCTCGGCCTCCTCCCGCGCCAGCGCCCATTCCTGCCTCTTGGGATCGCCGTAGCTCATCATGCCCAGGCAAACTCTCGACACCTGCAAGCCCGTGTTACCAAGTCGCGTGTAATCCATACCGTTCACCCTATGACCCGAATGCCATGGCCACTGAACGGGTCAACAGGCAGTCAGGGCTGTCCAAAAGCGGAAATGACCTTTACACGGGCGACGCTGATCGGGTCGATTAGAGGAACGTTGCAAAACGGTGGGCGCTCTGGCGATGCGGCGAGCCGTGTCGAGACCGTGGTGGACCCGATACGCACCGGGGGTGAGGTGAAGGACACACACCGTGGACTCCTGTCCCGGGCGCGTGCCGAGCTCGACGACCTGTCGTCTCCGTACTGGGTGGGCGGACTCGGCCTGGTGGCGGGGATCGTCGGGCTGGCGGCTCCGGTGGTGATCGGGCTGTCCGGTGCGGGGATGCTGGCCGAGGGGGTCATGACGCTGCTCGTGCTGCTGGTGCTGCACGTCAAGTTCGTCACCGAGATCCCCGCGCGTCGCGCGAGCGGGTGGTGGATCGTGGCGGTGCAGGCGTGGCTGACGTACCTGCCGCTGACGGTGTTCGGGGCGGCGTGGACCCCGGTGTGCGGGCTGCTGACGGGCGCCCTGCTGGTGATGGCCGGCCGGATCCGCTCGATCGTGCTGGTCGCGCTGGCGCTGGCGTGCGGGCCGGTGGTGCTGGCCGCGCCGGAGCCGGCGACGATCCATCCGCTCTGGGCGGTCGCGGCCCCGCTGGTCGGCATCGCCGAGTACGCCGTGGTGACGCTCACCGGGCGGGCCCGGCGGCTGGGCGAGGCGCGTACCGAGGTCATGCGCAGGGCCGTCGCGCTGGAGCGCCGCCGCTTCACCCGGGACCTGCACGACCTGGTCGGCCACCGGCTCACGGTGCTGGTGCTGAAGACGCAGCTCCTGGACCGGCTGGTGGCCGAGCGGGACGCTAAGGCACGGGACGAGGTGAGCGAGGTGCTGGAGCTGCTGCGCAACCTGTCCGCCGACGTCCGGGCCGTGGCCCACGGCCTGCGCAGCTCCTCGCTGGCGGCGGAGCTGGGCTCGGCGCGGTCGCTGCTGGAGTCCGTACGGGTGCGCTGCCAGATCAGGGTGTCCTGCCGCGACCTGCCGGCCGGGGTGGAGGAGGCGCTCACGCACGCCCTGCGCGAGGGGGTGACGAACGTGCTCAGGCACGCCGAGGCCCGCCAGTGCTCCGTCCACCTGCTGGAACGCGACCAGTTGGTCCGCCTGACGATCAGGAACGACGGCGTGCGCCCGCCGCGCCGCCCCGACGAGGCCGGCCAGGGCCTGCTGAACCTGGCCGAGCGCGTCTCCGGCCTCGGCGGCTGGCTGGAGGCGACCTCCTCCAGGTCCGGGCAGTTCACGTTCAGCGTATACGTGCCACGAAAGAAATAACCGGCGCCCGGTCATTGGTGAGGAATTAACAAAGCGAAATTCAATAGCCACGCATCGGCAATGCATTATATGACTAGCCGAATGGCGTCGCCGGCGGGAAGCTCTAGACACATCGCCCTGGAGGTCCCCGCCAGATGGACAAGTACGAGCTGTATTGCCTTGTGGACCCGTGTTTCTACGACACCCTCGAGCACAGCACGGCCGCGGACGCCGACTTTCCCATTCTGCGCAGGTCCCTGCCCGCCGGCTGGTCCACCGCCCTGACGGACACCTGGTGTTACTACGCCCCCGACAATGAGCCGCCCCTTCCCGCCCAGGGATGGAAGATTCACGTGTCGGCCCGCGTGCCGGACGCCGAGAAAGCCATTGCCGCAGTATGGGATTATTGCCTGCCGCGTGGTATCGCGTTCAAGTTCCTGCGCGGTCTGCCCGTGCTCGTCATGGTCAACTCCAAGGCCGCCTCCAGGGCCTCCAGCGGCAAGCTGATCACCGTCTATCCGAGGGACGAGGCCCAGCTCGAACTCGTGCTCAAGGAGCTCGACGAGCTCCTGCGCGACGTGCGCGGGCCGTACATCCTGAGCGACCTGCGCTACGGCACCGGCCCGCTGTTCGTCAGGTACGGCGGTTTCGCCGAGCGCCACTGCCTGTCCCCTTCCGGCGAGCGCGTGCTGGCCGTCGAGGACGGCGACGGCAGGCTCGTGCCCGACGTGCGGGGCGCCACGTTCTCGGTGCCGCCGTGGACGACGCTGCCCGCCTTCCTGGAGCCGCAGCTCGCCGCGCGCAACGCCGTGACGACGACCGGGCTGCTGTACGACATCGAGCGCGTCCTGCACTTCTCCAACGGCGGCGGCGTCTACCTCGCCCGCGACAAGCGCTCGGGGGAGCAGGTGGTGCTCAAGGAGGCCAGGCCGCACGCCGGGCTGGACGCGGCCGGGCGCGACGCCGTCAGCCGGATCGAGCACGAGCGCGACATCCTCGAACGGCTGTCCGGGCTGCCGGCCGCCCCCGCGCTGCGCGGCTACTTCACGCTGGGCGAGCACCACTTCCTCGTCATGGAGTTCGTGGACGGCACGCCGCTCCAGCGGCGGCTGGTGCACCGCTACCCGCTGACCCGCGCCACCTGCACCGAGCGGGACCTCGCCGAGTACACCTCCTGGGCCGTCGAGACCCTCGACGAGGTGACGCGGGCGGTCGGCTCGCTGCACGAGCGCGACGTGGTCTTCGGCGACCTGCACCCCGACAACATCCTGCTGGCCGACGACGGCCGGGTGGCGCTGATCGACTTCGAGGTCGCCACGCTCGCCGGCGACCAGGGCCGCGCCGCGCTCGCCCACCCCGCCTTCGCCCCGCCCGCCGACCGGCAGGGCGTGGACGTGGACCGGTACGCGCTGGCCTGCCTGCGCCTGGGCCTGTTCGCCCCGCAGTGCACGATCATGCTGCCGTTGCACCGGCCGAAGGTGGCGCACCTGGGGGAGATCGTCAAGGAGACCTTCCCCGTGCCCGGAACCATGATCGACGAGGCCGTCTCGACCATCGCGGGCAGCGCCCCGGACATCACTCCGGACGCCACCCCCTTGCCCATGCCCGGGACGGCCGGCTGGCCGGAGCTGCGCGACGCCATGGCCAGGGCCGTCCTGGCCAGCGCCACGCCGGAGCGGGACGACCGCCTGTTCCCCGGCGACGTGGCCCAGTTCCGCCCCGGTGGCGGGCTCGACCTGGCCCACGGCGCGGCCGGCGTGCTCTTCGCCCTCGCCTGCGCCGGGCTCGGTCCCTACCCCGAGTACGAGCGCTGGTTGCGCGAGCGCGCCCGCCGCCCGGCCCAGGGCTCCGGCCTCGGCCTGTACGACGGCCTGCACGGCATCGCGTACGTCCTCGGCCTGCTCGGACACGACCAGGACGCGAACGATCTGATCGACGTCTGCCTGCGCGAGAAGTGGGAGCGCCTGGAATCGGCCCTCATCTCGGGCCTGTCCGGCATCGGGCTGAACCTGCTCCGCTTCGGCCGCACCGACCTCGCCCTGCGCGCGGTGGACATCTGCGCCGGGCGGCTCGACACCCCCGTGCCCGACATCAGCGGCGGCGCCGGCCCGCGCGCCGGGCTCATGCACGGCTCCTCGGGCCCCGCACTGTTGTTCCTGCACGCCTACGAGCGCACCGGCGACGCGGCGCTGCTCGACCTGGCGGCCACCGCGCTGCGGCAGGACCTGCGGCGCTGCCGGCACTCCGAGGACGGCTCGCTCCAGGTGAACCAGGGGTGGCGGCTGCTGCCGTACCTGGACGAGGGGTCCGCGGGCATCGCCCTGGTGCTGGAGCGCTACCTGCGGCACCGGCACGACGAGGCGTTCGCGACGGCGCTGACCGAGTTGCGGCTCGCCGGCCGCGCGGGCTTCTTCGTGCAGGCGGGGCTGTTCACCGGCCGGGCGGGGATGCTCGCCGCGGGCGCCGGCGACCTCCCCGAGCTGGTGAAGGGGCTGCGGTGGCACGCGCTCCCGTACGGCGGCGGGCTGGCCTTCCCCGGTGACCAGCTCCTGCGCCTGTCCATGGATTTCGCGACCGGAACGGCCGGCGTGCTCTTCGCCCTCGGTGCAGTGCTGGGCGAGCGGCCCTGCCATCTGCCGTTCCTCGAGGCCGCACCCGAGCGGCCTGTCCCCGACCACACCACGGAAGGAGGTGTACGACATGGTACTTCTCGACCTGCAGGGTCTTGAGGCTCCCGCGGCCAGCGACGTGGCCAGCGGCGGCAGCACGTTGACCGTTCTCTCCTGCCACTCCGGCAAGCCCAGCAACCTCAGTGTCGCTCTCTGCCACTGATCTCGTGATATAGGTCCCGGGGGGGGCGGGGCCGGGCGGGGGCCCCCCCCCCCAGTGTGGGGGGGGC
>NZ_JBFANM010000099.1:0-38737 GCF_040674815.1 Nonomuraea sp. NPDC049709 | reverse complement strand
GGCGGCCCGGTGCCGCAGCGCCGCGCCGGCGTCGTCGGTCAGCCGGGAGGCGGCCAGGTGCATCCGCGCCCGCGCGCCCGCCCCGATCCCGTCGTACGCGGCGGCCCGCGCCAGCGGCTCGGGGAAGTCGACCAGGCGGCCGGGCAGCTCGCGCAGCAACCCGGCGGCGACGGCCTCCTCCAGGGCGTTCAGCGGCTCGTCGATCCCCGTGGCGACGGCCGCGGCCACGTGCAGCGGGCAGCTCCCGCCCAGGACGGCGCACGCCGCGACCAGCCGCCTGGCGGGCGGGGCGCAGGCGTGCAGGCGGCCGGCGAAGGGCCGCTGGTACGTCCCCGGTGCCGGCAGCCGCACGCTGTCGTCGTCCAGGGCCGCCGGCGGCAGCGCGGCCAGCAGGGCGCGGGCGTGCAGCGGGCTGCCCAGGGTGTGCCGGCGCAGCCGTGCGGCGGCCGCCTCCCCGAGTGTGACGCCCAGTTCGGGGCCGGTGGCGAGTTCGGCCAGCTCGGCCGCGCTCAGGCCGCCCAGCGCGATGCGCAGGGTGCCGTCACCGGTCAGCAGCCGCCGCAGGCCCTCCGGCAGCCACGGGTCGGCGAGGTCGCGGCAGGCCACCAGGACCAGCACCCGGCCCGCCCGTACCCGCCGCAGGACGTAGCTCAGGGCCCGCAACGACGCCCGGTCCGCCCACTGGGCGTCGTCGACCACCACCGCCAGCACCTCCCCGGCCGGCAGCCCCGCGACGAGGTCACAGGCCGCCTGCCCGGCCACGCACGCGTCCGGCTCCCCCGCCGCCGTTACGGGGAGTCCGCCCGCCGTCGCCGGGGACCCGCCCGCCTCGAGGCGCCCGCCCGTCTCCGGCCGCTCGGCTGCCCCCAGGCCCAGCAGCGCCGCCTCCCGCATGAGCTCCCGCATGACCCCCAGCCGGAGCTCCCGCTCGCTCTCCTCGCCGCTGACGGCCAGCACCCGCACGCCCGCCTCCCCGCCGAGCGCGTGGTGGATGAACGCGGTCTTGCCGATCCCCTCCGGCCCTTCGACCGCCACCCTCCTGGCGGACCCCCCGCCCGCCGCGCGCAGCTCCGCGCGCAGAAGGGCGAGCTCCTCCGTCCTGCCGACGTACATGCGCACTCCCTCCGCCGCCCTCGCCCATCCCAGAGCCGCGGCACCGGTGTCTGATACACCGCACACCACCCCGAACCGGCCATACGCGTCGGCAGCCCGCATTCAGCGGCGCGTCAGGCACCCCCAGGCGGCGGTCGCGTCGTCGTGCCGCTTGCCCCGGACCGGCCCCCGCTCCGCCTCCAGCCCCCGCACGGCCGCGATCACCGCCGCCGGCCCCTCGCCCGCCAGCAGGCCGAGCACGGCCTCCCAGCTCCACCCGTACCACTCGGCCAGCCGCGTGACCCCGTCCGTGAACACCCCGGCACCGCGCACCCCGGTCGCGTCCATCTCCCCGACGAGGCTCTCCCGCGCCGCCTCGGGCCGAGCGCCCGCCACCCAGAACCCGCCGGGAGCGTTCCGCATCCGCCGCACCAGCTCCAGCGAGTACGGCCGCCCGCCCGGCAACCGGTCCAGCCGGTCGTCACTCACCACCCGGACCCCGCCGTCCACCAGCGAGAGCGCCACCGCCGAATCCCCCAGCACGAGGTATTCCAGCCACCCCCGGCCCCCGCACCGCACCATGGCGACCGTCGCCGACGGCGAGTCGGGGTTGCCCAGGTCGCAGGTGCCCGAATGCGCCGCCCCCGCGGCCTCGATGGCCGCCTCCAGGACCGCCGCCAGCGGGGCGCCGTCATCGGCGGCCAGCCGCCGCGCCAGCGCCCCGCCGAGCCGTCCCACCAGCCAGGCGACGTCGTGGGCGCACCCGCTGTCCACCCCGGCCGCCGCCGTGGCCCCGTCGAGCACGACGATCCACGACGGCCCGGCGATCACCAGGTCCTCGTTGGGCCGCTCCGAGCCGGGCCTGGTAGCGTACGTGATCTCCGCGAACATGACAGCGACTGTGCCACAGCCGCCCGGCCTATCGTGGCAGCGTGACCACCCTCCAGCGCGCCCTCGCCGACCCGCCCCTGCCCCGCCTGCCCCAGGAGGCCGACGAGCTCCTGCGCTCGCTGGACGCGCCGCCCCGCCTGGCCGCCCACCTGCGCGCGGTGCACGACGCGGCCCGCGACCTGATCACCTGGCTGCGGGCCCGCCACCCGGCGATCGCCGTGGACCACGAGGCCGTCCTTTTCGGCGCCGCCACCCACGACATCGGCAAGTGCCTGCACCCGGGCGAGCTGTCCGGCCCCGGCTCGGCCCACGAGATCGACGGCCACCGGCTCCTGCTGGAGCGGGGCGTGCCCGAACGGCTGGCCCGCTTCGCCCGCACCCACGCCTCCTGGACGGAGGAGGGCACCACCCTCGAGGACCACCTGGTCAGCCTGGCGGACAAGGTGTGGAAGGCCAAGCGGGTGCCCGGCCTGGAACAGCTCGTCGTGGACCGCCTCGCGGGCGCGGCGCCGGCCTGGCAGGTGTTCATGGAGCTGGACGACCTGCTGACCGGCATCGCCGAGGCCGCCGACGCCCGCCTGGCCTTCCAGAACGCCTACCCGGCCGCCGGCCCGAGCCGCTAGACGATCACCAGCTCGCGCGGCGTGTTGTTCAGCCGCTCGCCGCCGCTCTCGCCGCACACCACGATGTCCTCGATCCGGGCGCCGTGCCGCCCCGGCAGGTAGATGCCCGGCTCCACCGAGAACGCGAACCCGGCCTCCATCGGCTCCCCGTTCCCGGCGACGATGTACGGCTCCTCGTGCGTCTCGATCCCGATGCCGTGCCCGGTCCGGTGGATGAAGTGGTCGCCGTAGCCCGCCTCGGCGATGACCTCGCGGGCGGCCGCGTCGATCGACTCGCACGACACCCCCGGCCGCACCGCCGCGCAGGCCGCCTCCTGGGCCTGGCGCAGCACCTCGTAGTAGGCGGTGAACTCGGCCGGCGGCTCCCCCACGCTGTAGGTGCGCGTGGAGTCGGAGCAGTAGCCGTTGTGCAGCTGCCCGCCGATGTCCACCACCACCGGCTCCCCGGCCTGGATGACCCGGTCGGACACGTCGTGGTGCGGGCTGGCGCCGTTGGGCCCGGAGGCGACGATCACGAAGTCGACGGTCGCGTGCCCGGAGGCCAGGATCGCCTCGGCGATGTCCCTGGCCACCTCGCGCTCGGTGCGCCCGGCGCGCAGGAACTCCGGCACCCTCCGGTGCACGGAGTCGATCGCCTCGCCGGCCTCGCGCAGCGCCGCCACCTCGCCGGGCGACTTGCGCATCCGCAGCTCCCGCAGCACGCTGCCGGCCAGCACCTGCTCGGCCTGCGGCAGCGCCTCGCGGAAGCGCAGCGACGACATCGCCCACATCCGGTCGGCCAGGCCCACCTTGGCCACCTGCCCGAGCCGCGCCGCCGCGATCGCGTAGGGGTCGTCGGTCTCGTCCCACGCCACGAAGTCCAGCCCCAGCCGCGAGGCGGGCGACGCCTGCGCGGCGGGCAGCTCCAGCCGGGGCACCATCATGTAGGCCTCCCCGGCGGCGGGCACGACGAGGCACGTCAGCCGCTCCAGCGGCTTGGCGTCGTAGCCGCTCACATAACGCAGGTCGGGACCCGGCGTGAGGAGCAGGGCGTCGAGCCCGGCCTTGGCGGTGGCCTCCTGGACGGCGGCAAGACGGGACACGGGATACAAGTCTGAGGACGTCACAGGGCCAATCTACTCGTTGGGCGCCTCCCTAAAATCCGCGAAAAGGTCTCACCACACGACAAGCCTCCGCTACACACCGTTCACGATCGATCACGTATTGTGGGGCCAATTGTCCAATTCCACCGCGCTTCGAGGATGAGAGCCATGGTCGACGTCATAGGCGCGGCCGAGCTGCTCGGCCACGAGACCGACGCCGAGATGCTCGCCGTACGGCTGGCTCACGCCCAGCGGCTCGGCAACATGGGCTGGGCGGAGTGGCACCTGCACACCGGCGAGACGATCTGGTCCGACCAGGTGTACGTGATCTTCGGCCGTGACCCCGGCGAGGGCCCCATCGCCCTGCCCGACCTGGCCGAGCATGTCGTGCCCGCCGACGTGGCCACGCTCGACCGCCTGCTGTGGTCGGCCGTGCAGGGCGTCGAGCCGGTACGGGCCGAGTTCCGCATCCGGCGCGGCTCGGGCTCGGGGTCGGGCTCGGGCGACCTGCGCGACGTGCGGGTCGTGCTGGAACCGCTGGCCGGGCCCGGCGGCACGATCGGCATGCACGGCGTGATCCAGGACATCACCGGCCGCCGCCGCGCCGAACGCATGGTGTCGGAGTCGCGCCGCCAGCTCCTGGAGGCCCGCGAGCAGGCCGCCGAGGATCGCCACGTGATGCTCGCCCTGCGGGAGGCCATCCTGCCCGAGCCGGCCGGCTGCCTCGACCTGCCGCACACCAGGATCGCCGTGCGGTACGTGCCCGCCGAGAAGACCGCGAACCTCGGCGGCGACTGGTTCGAGGCCGCCCCGGCCTCCGACGGCCGCCTGCTGCTGGCCATCGGCGACGTCTCGGGGCACGGACTGCCCGCGATCTCGCGCATGGCCCAGCTCCGCCACGCCCTCGTCGGCCTGGCCATGACGGGGCAGGCCGCCAACCGGCTGCTGGACTGGCTGAACGAGCTCGTCCTGCACCAGCTCAAGGACACCACCGCCACCGCGATCGTGGGCCACCTGGACCCGGAGACCCGGGTGCTCGCCTGGGCCCAGGCCGGCAACCTGGCGCCCATCCTGGTGCGCGACGGGGTCGCCAGCCAGCTGCCCCAGCCCAGGGGCGTGCTGCTCGGCGCCGCCGCCGGCCGCCCGTACGAGCTGGCCACCACCCGGCTGCTGCCCGGCGACCTGCTGCTGATGTTCACCGACGGGCTGGTCGAGCGGCGCACCCGCGACATCGACGTCGGCCTCGACCTGGCCTTGGCCGCCGCCCGCCGGATCGGCGCCGCGGGCCTGGACGCGAGCACGAACGGAAGTGCCAACGGGAGCACGAACGGAAGCACGAACGGGAGCACGAACGGAAGCACGGACGGAAGCATGGACGCGGGGCTGGACCGCCTGCTCGCCGACATCGGCGGCCCCAACCCGGAGGACGACGCGTGCCTGCTGGCGGTGGGCATCCCGGGGCCGTAGCGGCCCGCGACCGGCGAGGACCGGCCAGGAGTGCGACCATAGACGGGTGCTGATGCTTCTGGACACCCCGTCCCTCTACTTCCGCGCCTTCTTCGGCATCCCGGAGTCGATCAAGGCTCCGGACGGCTCGCCCGTCAACGCGGTACGCGGCCTCATCGACATGATCGCCACCCTCGTGCGCCAGCACTCCCCCACCGGGCTGGCGGCCACCATGGACGCCGACTGGCGGCCGGCCTTCCGGGTGGCGGCGATCCCCACGTACAAGGCCCACCGCGTCGCCCACGGCGACACCGAAGAGGTGCCCGAGGCGCTCGTGCCGCAGATCGCGGTGATCCAGGAGGTGCTCGACGCCGTCGGCATCGCCCGCCTGGAGTCGCCCGGCTACGAGGCCGACGACGTGATCGGCACGCTCACCCACCGCGCCACGGGCGCCGTGGACATCGTGACCGGCGACCGCGACCTGTTCCAGCTGGTCGACGACGCCCGCCCGGTCCGCGTCCTGTACACCGCGCGCGGCATCCGCAACCTGCAGATCGTGGACGAGGCGTTCGTCACCGCCAAATACGGCATCCCCGGCCGCGGCTACGCCGACTTCGCCACCCTGCGCGGCGACCCCAGCGACGGCCTGCCCGGCGTGCCGGGTGTCGGCGAGAAGACCGCCGCCGCCCTGATCACCCGCTTCGGCTCCCTGGACGCCCTGCTCGAAGCCCTCGACTCGGGCGCCACCGACGGCTTCCCGGCGGGCAGCCGCACCCGCCTGGCCGCCGCCCGCGACTACCTGCGCGCCGCCCCGGCCGTCGTCGAAGTGGCCCCGGACGCCCCGCTCCCGGACACCGACCTGACCCTGCCGGCCAAGCCGCGCGACCCGGAGGCACTGGTCCGCCTGGCCGACCGGTACGGCCTGGACAGCCCTCTCAACCGCCTCCTCGACGCCCTCGGCGGCTGACCCGAGGCTCTGAGTGGCCGAGGTGGGCGGACCGGTCGTCGGCCGCGGCAAGCGGGCGAGCGTCCGCCCCCGCCGCACTCCGGCCGGGGGAGGCGGCGGGCCGGGGCGTCAGCCCGCCAGGCAGGCGCGTACGGCGTCCTGGGCGGCGTCGCGCAGCCGGGCGTGGACGAGCACGTTCTCCTCCCGGTCCGTACGCACCTCCACCACCCGGGGGCCCTCGCCGCGCAGCGCCTTGGGCAGGTCGCTGATGTCGTCCACCAGCTTGTACGGCGTCCCCGTCGCCGCCGCCACGTATCCCAGGTCCACGCCGTGCGGCGTGCCGAAGACCCGCTCGAACGGGTCGCGCACCGCCGCCTGGGGCAGCAGCGAGAAGATGCCCCCGCCGTTGTTGTTGACCACCACCAGGCACAGGTCGGGCCGGGGCTCGCGGGGCCCGAGGATGAGCCCGTTCTGGTCGTGCAGGAAGGAAAGGTCGCCGATCAGCGCGTAGGAGGGGCCGTTGTGCGCCAGCGCCGCCCCCATGGCCGTGGACACCAGCCCGTCGATGCCGGAGGCGCCCCGGTTGGCCATCAGCCGGATGCCGCGCCGGGGCCGCATCGCCTGGTCCAGGTCGCGGATGGGCATCGAGGAGCCGCAGAACAGCAGCGCCCCGTTCGGCAGCGCGTCCACCAGGTCCCTGGCCAGGCGCGGCTCGCTGGTGCCCGACAGGTCGAGGACCTCGTCCATGGCCGCCCTGGCCGCCATGTCGGCCTGCCGCCAGGCGTGCAGCCAGGTGTCGTCGCCCGAGGCGACCGGGATCTCCACGGCCTGCGCCACCTGCGTGGCCGACCGAGTCGGGTCGGGCCAGCGGTCGAGGTCGGGCGCCACCACGATGTGCTCGCCGGCCCGCTTCAGCCACGACAGCAGCGGCCGCGACAGCCCGGGGCGGCCCAGCGTGACCACCACGTCGGGCTGGTGCGCGTCGGCGAACTCCGGCGTGCCCAGGAGATAGTGGTAGGTGGAGATGGCGTGGTCGCCGTAGCGGGCACCGCCGTTCGGCTCGGACAGCACCGGCCAGCCCGCCATGCCCGCCGCCGCGACGTAGCGGCGCACGTTGGCGGCGCCGTCGCCGACCACGAGCACGCCGCGCCTGGTGGGCGGGATGTGCAGGGCGATCGGCGGGGGCGCGACGCGGGCGCGCACCCAGGGGCCGTTGGCGCCGCCGTCGAGCGGCTCGCACCAGCTCGTGTCGCCGTCGGGGATGAGCGGCTCCCTGAAGGCCAGGTTCAGGTGGACCGGGCCGGGGTTGGCGGCGCCGGCGGCGCGCTGGTAGGCGCGGCAGGCCAGCGAGCGCCAGTAGGCGACCTGCCCGGGGCGGTCCTCCGGCACGCCGACCTCGGCGAACCAGCGGGTGGCGGTGCCGAACAGCTTGATCTGGTCGATCGTCTGGTTGGCGCCGGTGCCGCGCAGCTCGGGCGGGCGGTCGGCGGTCAGCACCAGCAGCGGTACGCCCGACTCGCTCGCCTCGATCACGGCGGGGTGGAAGTTCGCGGTGGCGGTGCCGGAGGAGCAGATCAGCGCGACGGGCCGCTCGGAGCGCTTGGCGAGCCCCAGGGCCAGGTACGACGCCGAACGCTCGTCGACGCGCACGTGCAGGCGCACCCGCGACTCGGCGTGCAGCGCCAGCGCCAGCGGGGCGGAACGCGAGCCGGGGGCCACCACCACGTCGGTCAGGCCGCAGCGCACCAGCTCGTCGACCAGCACCGTGGCCAGCGCCGTAGCGGGGTTCAACGTGAGGCCTCCTGCATCCGGTGAAGCCACTGGGGAGATTCAATCTCAAATGCCGACAAATGCTGAAAATTCACCGAAGGACGGCGTACCGCGAGCCGGCCGTCCACCGGCACCAGCGAGTCGTCCACGACGTCGCCCGACAGCAGCGCCATCGTGCCGAGCCCGCACGCGTACGGCAACGACGGCAGCGCCGCCGCCAGCGCCAGCCCGGCGGCCAGCCCGACCGACGTCTCCACGGCGCTGGAGACCACCGCGGGCAGCCCGCACGCCTCCACCACCCGCAGCGCGTTGCGCACGCCGCCCAGCGGCTGCACCTTGACCACCGCGATGTCGGCGGCCTCGGCCGCCCTGACGCGCAGCGGGTCCTCGGCCTTGCGGATCGACTCGTCGGCGGCGATCGGCACGTCGCACGCCCGCCGCACCGCCGCCAGTTCCTCGAGGGTGGCGCACGGCTGCTCGGCGTATTCCAGGTCGAACCGGTCGAGCCGCTTGAGCCGCCGCACGGCCTCGCCGACGTCCCAGGCGCCGTTGACGTCCACCCGCAGCCGCCCGGCGGGCCCCAGCGCGTCGCGCACGGCCTCCACCCTGGCCACGTCGTCGTCGAACGTCTGCCCCGGCTCGGCCACCTTGACCTTCGCCGTGCCGCAGCCCGAGCGCCGCACGATGTCGTGGGCACGCTGCGGGTCCACGGCCGGCACCGTCGCGTTGACCGGGACGCTGTCGCGCACCGGCTCCGGCCAGCCCTCGAAGGCCGCCTCGCGGGCGCACGCCAGCCAGCGGGCACACTCGCGCGGACCGTATTCGGGGAACGGGGAGAACTCGCCCCACCCCGCCGGGCCGTGCAGCAGCACCCCTTCCCTGACGGTCTGTCCCCGGAATCGTGTGCGCATGGGGATCCGGAAGACCACGGGAGAACGCGTCACGACCCTCCCCTGCGCCACTGTCCGACCTGTCGCCATTAACCTTACGAGCATGTGGAGGAACCCGTCGCATCCGGACCGTCCGCTGCATGCCATTGTGCAGCCTCCGGGACCCGCGCTGTTCACGGCGATCCGCGAAGCGCTGTCCGGCGACGGCCCGGCCGTCCTCCCGCTGTCTCCCGGCCACTCCGGCCCGGTCCTCGACGCCCTGCGCCCGACCCACGTCGACGGGGTCCCCAGGAGCGACGGCACCGGGGTCCCGGACGGCGTGGCCGTCGTGATCGCCACCAGCGGCAGCACCGGCGCACCCAAGGGCGTGATGCTCTCGGCCACCGCGCTGCGCGCCTCCGCCGCCGCCTCGCTGCGCCGTGTGGAGGCCGCCAAGGGCGAGCGCTGGCTGTGCTGCCTGCCGGTCTCCCACGTCTCCGGCCTGCAGGTCCTGGTACGCGCCCTGCTGTCGGAGAGCGAGCCGATCATCCATCCCGCCTTCGACCCCCACGCGGTCCTGACCTCCGGCGCCCACCACGTGTCCCTCGTGCCCACCCAGCTGCACCGGCTGGTGGAGCTGGAGGCGGATCTGTCGGTGTTCCGGACGATCGTGCTCGGCGGCGCCGCCCCGCGGCCCGGCCTGGTGGATCGGGCCCGCGACCTCGGCGCCAGGGTCGTGACGACGTACGGGATGAGCGAGACGAGCGGCGGCTGCGTGTACGACGGCCAGCCCCTTTACAATGTAGATCTCAAGATCGGCGAAGACGGCCTGATCAGGATCGCGGGGCCGGTGCTGTTCTCCGGCTACCGCTTCGCCGAGCCGCCCGCCCCGCTCGACGGCGGCTGGTTCGTCACCTCCGACCTGGGCGAGCTGACCGGCGGCCGGCTGCGCGTGCTGGGCCGGGCCGACGACGTCATCAACACCGGTGGCGAGAAGGTCGTGGCCGCCGCCGTGACCGCCGTCCTGTGCACCCACCCGGCGATCGCCGACGCGGCCGTGATCGGCACGCCGGACCCCGAATGGGGTGAGCTGGTCACCGCCGTCGTGGTGCCCGCCGACCCCGACACGCCCCTCACACTTTCGCAATTGCGGGCATATTGCCGCGATAGGCTTCCCTCTCACGCCACCCCGCGCGACCTGCGGCTGGTCCCCCGGCTGCCCCTGCTGCCGAACGGGAAGACCGACCTGGTACGCCTGAGGGCAGGAACCTGACGAGTTGCGGCTGCGTCATATTGGGGAGAAGGAGGGAGCCTTCATGGACCAGACCCGCAAGATGTGGGCATCCGCGGCCGTCGTCGGCGTCATCGTCGTCGGAGGTGCCTCAGTCGCGGCGGCCGCCTCGGCGGGCAAGCTCGACCAGGTCGCAAGGGAGACCCGAGCCGTGGTGGAGAAGGCGTCACCGTCCGGTCAGCCGCCGGAGCAGCAGACTCCGGCCCCCGGGAGCAGCCCCAGCGGGGCCCCGGACGACGGGATCGTGGTCTCCACGGAGGTCAACCCCGACCCCCGCGAGGTCATCGAATACTGGACGGACCAGCGCATGGAAGACGCCCAGCCCATGCCCATGCCCGAGGTCTCGCTCGGACCCGGTTCGACGGAATAAGACCCAGCCGGGGGCGGTTCGCATATGGGGCGATCCGCCCCTATTTCATCCCGCATCGGGCGCACGGGAACAAATAACGACGATTGGCGTTATTGATACTGGTGCGCCGTGCGGACACGAAGCCGCCCCACCACAACCTGCCTGATCGCTTCCACTCCGTACGGAGGAGGTGTCCTCATGCCCAGAACCGCCGTGGCGACCCCACCCGCAACTCTCGACCAGCTGATTGAACGAGGGCGAGCCCAGGGTCACCTTTCTCTCTCGGAGCTGCGTGACGCGTTCGCACAGGCCGGCATCAGCCCCTCTGAAGGCCGCACGATCCTGCGCGAGCTGTCAGAGGCCGGCGTGAGCCTGGCCGCGGAGAACGAGCCGTCTCTCAGCACCACAGCCCCCAAGAACAGCACCCCGCAGAAGGCCACGACCGCCAGGAAGACCTCGCGGGCAAAGACTACCGGCCGCAAGGCGGGCGAGGCAAAAAACGCCACGTCCGAAGCGGCGAAGGCGGTCACCCCGTCCGAGGCCAAGCCGGAGCACGAGGAGGACGTCCCCGACGACCTCGCCCTGAGCGCCGAGGAGCTGGAGAACGAGCCCCTCGACCTGGACGACACGCAGTCCGTCATGGGTGACTCGGTGCACACCTACCTCAAGTCCATCGGCCGCCGCACGCTGCTCACCGCCGCGCAGGAGGTCGAGCTGGCCCGGCGGATCGAGGCGGGCCTGTACGCCGAGTACAAGCTGGAGACCCACCCCGACCTGCCGGCCGCCGTGCAGGATGACCTGCACCTGGTCGTCGAGGACGGCAGGCTGGCCAAGGACCACATGCTGGAGGCCAACCTCCGCCTGGTGGTCTCGGTCGCCAAGAAATACACCGACCGCGGCATGTCCCTGCTGGACGTCGTCCAGGAGGGCAACCTCGGGCTGATCAGAGCCGTGGAGAAGTTCGACTACACCAAGGGCTTCAAGTTCTCCACGTACGCCATGTGGTGGATCAGGCAGGCCATCCAGCGCGGGTTCGCCGACTCGGCCCGGACGATCCGGCTGCCCGTGCACGTGCTGGAGATGCTCTCGAAGCTGTCGCGGGTCGAGCGGGACATGCACCAGCGCCTGGGACGCGAGCCCACGCCCGAGGAGCTGGCCGTCGAGCTCGACAAGACGCCGGACCAGATCGAGGAGCTGCTGCGCACCAGCCGCCAGCCGATCTCGCTCAACGCGACGATCGGCGAGGACGGGGAGACCACGATCGGCGACCTCATCGAGGACGTCGACTCCCCCGAGGCGTCGGAGATCGTCGACCGCCAGCTGCTGGGCGACCAGCTGCGCGGCGTGCTCGACAACCTGTCGCCGCGGGAGTCCAAGATCATGGCCCTCCGCTTCGGCCTGGTGGACGGCAAGCCGCACACCCTGGACGAGATCGGCAAGCACCTGGGGCTGACCCGGGAGCGGATCCGGCAGCTGGAGAAGGAGTCGCTGTCCAAGCTGCGCCACCCGAGCAACACCCGCCCGCTGCTCGACTGGGCCAGCTGAACACCACCCACGGCCACCGGCCCGGACCGAACGAGAGCCCGGCCCCGTAGTGATCGCGAGCCCGGCCCGACACCACCGGGCCGGCTGACAGGAAGAGCCCCGGCACACCATCGTGTGCCGGGGCCCTTTCGTGTGCCTGTGGGCAGGCCGTCAGCGGGAGGCGGGCACCGGCCTGGGGATGCGCGGGATGCCCCACATCCGGTTGTCCTCCCGCAGCGTGCGCAGCCGCTCGACCTCGGAGGTCCACATGGCGCCCGCCGGGGTGGCCTTGGCCTTGCGCCGCGCGATGCGGTCGTCGTAGGCCTTCACCCCGAACGTGGCCCGCTGCCCCGCCTCGGCGGCCCGCAGCGCCTCCGTCAGCGCCCGGTCGAACGCCTGCCCGGCGGCCAGCAGCTCGAGCTCGTCGGCCCCTGCGGCGCGCAGCTCGCGCAGCGTCAGCTCGGCTTCCCGGGCCTTGTCGAGCAACTGGGGAAAGCTCCTGGAGATCTCCTGATCCGCGTGGTAGCGGACCTCTGCCTCCCGGCTCACCCGCGGACGGAAAAACGCCATCGACCCGGCCCCTTCGAACTGTCGGTACTCGTTCAACCGCCAAGGGTACGCCGTCCGGCGACACGTGCGGAAATCGCCCCGGAGCGAGCCCCTTTACGAAGTAAGATGATCACCATGCCCGCCAAGAGACCGCCGGTCCCCCTGTCCCGCGAGCGCATCATCGAGGCCGCACTCCACATCGCCGACAGCCAGGGCCTGCGCCGCCTCACCATGCGCCGCCTGGGCGACGCCCTGCAGGTGGAGGCCATGGCCATCTACCACCACCTGCCCCGGGGCAAGGAGGCGCTGATGGACGCCCTGGCCGAGCACGTCACCACCGTCCACGTCGAGCAGGGCCCCACCTGGCAGGAGACGGCCAAGGCGTGGTGCCGGGCGGGCCGGGAGCTGCTGCGGGAGCACCCCGGCGTGCTGGCCCTGGCGCTGACCAAGCCGCCCAAGGGCGCCACCGCCATCGCGATCAGGGAGCAGACCGAGCAGCTCGCCGAGGGGGGCCTGGGCGACGCTCCCGAGGCCGTACGCGCGCTTCGGGCCTTCGTGTTCGGCAGCGTGGCGGTGGAGGTGCAACAGTCGGGATGGGCCGACCCTGAAGTTGATGAATGGGTCAGGCGGGACGAAAGAGCCGATGTGGACTTCGAGCGCGGACTCGACGCTCTGCTCAAGGGATTGCAAACGTGATGCGCGTGTCGCGCTTGGACCGTTATCCTGCATAAGGCACGCTGTGTCGAAGGTCACACGATCCGGGGACCCTCCTGTAACAGTCCGAACGGACTATGTCGGAACGTGTGACACACGTCGCACACTTGCCAGCACAACTACCCGAGCCGGCTCCCGCCCCTCCAGAACGGGAGCATCCCACGAGATATCGGAGGCACGCCGATGTGCCCGCACGACCCGGCCTGTCCGGATGCCGAGGCGCCTGACCGCGAGGCGGCACGCACCCTCGCCTGTCACCCCGAACAGGGGTGGAGCCTGCTCTGCAACGGAGTCGTCCTGTTCGAGGACACCGGTGAGCTCCTGCCCAGCGGCACCGTCATCGCCCCGCACCGGCCGGTGGTCGGCGCGGCCTGAGCCGCTCCGGCGGGCGTCCCGCGCCCGCGCGGCCTTCCGGGCCTACGCGTAGCGGATGATCCATTCCGCCACGACCTCGCCCACCCGGGCGGGGTCACGTTTCAGGTCGTGCCCCTCCCCCGGCAGCACAACCAGCCGTGCGGCGTCCGCGGCGTCGGGCACACCGAACGGGTCTCGATCCCCGTTCACCACCAGCACGTCGACCCCGGCGCCGCGCAGCTCGTCGGCCCGGGAGCGCTCCGGCCTCCCCGGCGGGTGCAGGGGAAAGGCCAGCGCCACCACCGCCGCCGCCCCGACCGCCTTGGCCGTACGGCACGCCACCCGCGCCCCGTTGCTCCGCCCGCCCTGCACGATCGGCAGCCCGGGCCGCCGGGCGCGCAGCTTCCCCAGGACGATCTCCCAGGCCTCGTCCTGCTTGACCGCCGAGCCGGGCGCCCGCGCCCCCGCCACCCTGAACGCCTGCGTCACCCTGGCCACACAGGCCCCGGCCGCGAGGGCGGCGTCGCGCACGGCCAGCAGATCGGGCGCCTCCACCGTCCCGGCCGACCCGTGCGTGAGCGCCAGCAACAGCCGCGGGTCCGGCACGTCGTCGAGCTGGACCAGCGCCGGCCCTCTCGGGGTCATCACCTGCATGGCAGCACCGTACCTGGGGAGGATCCGGCCCTAGCTCTCAGGACGGATGACGGCGCGGCGCCAGGCAGGGATGATTTCCGTTATGCCAGACAAAAGTCTCAGAGACGATCTGCAGGCCACGCTCGACGCCCGCCGCGATCTCGGCCCCGACTACGATGCCGCGCTCGTCGACTCGTTCGTCGAGCGCCTCGACGCCACGATCGCCACGCGTGTCCGGGCCGAGCTGGGCCAGCACGGCGTGGCCCCGGCCAAACGGCCGATCCCGGGCGCGCCGATGATCCCGATCGTCCTGGGCTCCCTGGGCATCGGCATTCCCCTGACGGGCATCGCGGCGCACGAGGCGGGGCCGGTCGGACTGGTGATCGCGTGGCTGGCGATCGTGATCATCAACCTGGCGGCCGCCACGGCCATCGGGCGCCGCAACTGACGGCAGGGGTTTCAGGCTTCGCGGTGGTAGCGCAGCCGGACCTCGGCGGCCAGGGTCTCG
Source organism: Nonomuraea sp. NPDC049709 (assembly GCF_040674815.1). NCBI lineage: Bacteria > Bacillati > Actinomycetota > Actinomycetes > Streptosporangiales > Streptosporangiaceae > Nonomuraea > Nonomuraea sp. NPDC049709. Next base: position 24,096 of record NZ_JBFANM010000099.1, on the reverse strand, counting down.
TCCTCGTGCTCCAGCCCGTACGACCAGACCCGGTCCGCGTCCTCGCCGCGCCCGCGCAGGGGCAGGGTGCGGGCGAGCAACTCGATGGCCAGCGCGCTGGTCGGCGCGTCAGCCCCGCCCTCGACACTCTCGGCGAACTCCGCGCACGCCAGCTCCAGATGCGCGATCCCGAGCTGGACCCGCAGCCCGGGCACCTCGTCCTCGGGGGCGAACTCCAGGGCGTCCAGGAGCACCTCGGCCGCCGCGCCGGGCTCCCCGTGCTCCAGCATCAGGTCGGCGAGCCGCTGGGCGGCATGCGACCCGATCCGGTCGTCGCCCGCATCCATGCCGGTCCGCACGGCGGCCCGCAGCTCCTTCTCCGCCTCCCCCAGGTCGTCGGCGCCCACGGCCAGCCGGGCCAGCGCGAGATGGGCCAGCGGCAGGTACGCGGCCGTGCCCACCCCCAGCACGGCCTGCCAGGCGGCCCTGGCCTGGTCGGCCCGGCCCTCCCGCTCGAACCCCTGGGCCAGGTGGCAGGCGGCCTGCGCGGCGTATTCGGGATGCCCCGTGGCCAGGGCGGTCCTGGCGGCGGCCCGGGCCGCCTCCATGTCGCCGCGCTGCTCCAGCACCACGGCGAGCCCGACGGCGGCCTGCGCCCGGTCGGGCTGCTCGGGGTCGGCGGCGAGCTCGCCCAGGATGGCGGCGGCGGCATCGAGGTCACCGCGCTCGGCCAGGAGGCGGGCGGTGTCGAGGGGCGGGGTCTCCAGCTCTGAGGACGTCAAGAGAGCTCCTTGTGGCGACGGTCGGACCGAGCCTAACCACTTCTGGCGATCATGTCTGCTCACTTGACACCGAAGGACTGGCGGCGCCTGACGGCGCCCGCCCGCACGCCTCAGTCCTCGTACGCCTCCAGGGGAGGGCAGGAGCACACCAGGTTGCGGTCGCCGTAGGCCTGGTCGATGCGGCGCACCGGCACCCAGTACTTGCCGTCGCGCAGGGAGGGCAGCGGGTAGGCCGCCTCGCTGCGCGCGTACGGGTGCGGCCACTCGTCCGCGCTGACCGACTCCGCCGTGTGCGGCGCGTTGCGCAGCGGGTTGTCGGTCTTGTCGTAGTCGCCGGAGGCCACCTTCGCGATCTCCCCGCGGATGGCGACCATCGCGTCCACGAACCGGTCGAGCTCGCCGAGGTCCTCGCTCTCGGTCGGCTCGATCATGAGCGTCCCGGCCACGGGGAACGACATCGTCGGCGCGTGGAAGCCGTAGTCGATGAGGCGCTTGGCCACGTCGTCGACGGTGACGCCGGTCTCCTTGGTGATCTGGCGCAGGTCGATGATGCACTCGTGCGCGACCAGGCCGCCGCGGCCGGTGTACAGCACGGGGTAGTGCGGGGCCAGCCGCCGGGCCAGGTAGTTCGCCGACAGGATGGCCTGCTCGGTCGCGGCCGTGAGGCCCTCGGAGCCCATCATCCTGATGTACGCCCACGAGATGGGCAGGATCCCCGCCGACCCGTACGGGGCGGCCGAGACGGGGCCGACCGGCGTGCCGTTGTGCAGGGGGTGGCCAGGCAGGTAGGAGGCCAGGTGGCCGCGCACCGCGACCGGGCCGACACCCGGGCCGCCGCCGCCGTGCGGGATGCAGAAGGTCTTGTGCAGGTTGAGGTGGGAGACGTCGGCCCCGAACTCGCCGGGCTTGGCCAGGCCGACCAGGGCGTTGAGGTTGGCGCCGTCCACGTACACCTGGCCGCCGGCCTCGTGCACCTTGGCGCACACCTCGGTGATCGTCTCCTCGTACACGCCGTGCGTGGACGGGTACGTCACCATGATCGCGGCCAGCGCGTCACGGTGCTTGTCGATCTTGGCGTCGAGGTCGGCCAGGTCCACGTTGCCGTCGGTGTCGCAGGCCACGACCACGACGCGCATGCCGGCCATGACGGCGCTGGCGGCGTTCGTGCCGTGGGCCGAGGACGGGATGAGGCAGACGTCCCGCTCGCCGTGGCCGTTGTCGCGGTGGTAGGCGCGGATGGCCAGCAGCCCGGCGAACTCGCCCTGCGAGCCGGCGTTCGGCTGGATGGAGACGGCGTCGTAACCGGTCACCTCGGCCAGCCAGCCCTCCAGCGTGCCGATCAGCTCGCGGTAGCCCTCGGTCTGGTCGGCCGGCGCGTACGGGTGGACGGCGGCGAACTCGGGCCAGGTGATGGGCTCCATCTCGGTGGTCGCGTTCAGCTTCATCGTGCAGGAGCCGAGCGGGATCATCGAACGGTCGAGCGCGATGTCCTTGTCCTGCAGCCTGCGCAGGTAACGCAGCATCGCGGTCTCGGAGCGGTGGGCGTGGAAGACCGGGTGGGTCAGGTACGGGGTCTCGCGCAGCAGCGAGGAGGGCAGCGCGTCGGCGGCGGCCTCGGGGTCGGGCTCCGCGCCTTCCGCTCCGAAGGCCGCCAGCACCTTGGCCACCTCGGTGACGCCGGTCTGCTCGTCGCAGGAGACGGAGACGTGGTCGGCGTCCACCTGCCAGAGGTTGACGCCCCGCTCGGCGGCGGCGGCCACGACGGAGCCGGCCCGGCCAGGCACGCGGGCGAGCACGGTGTCGAAGAACTCGCCGTGCACGACCTCCACGCCGGCACCGCGCAGCCCCTCGGCCAGGGCGGTGGCATAGCGGTGCACCCGGTGGGCGATGCCGCGCAGTCCCTCGGGGCCGTGGTAGACGGCGTACATGCCGGCGATGACGGCGAGCAGGACCTGCGCGGTGCAGATGTTGCTGGTGGCCTTCTCGCGGCGGATGTGCTGCTCGCGGGTCTGCAGGGCCAGGCGGTAGGCGGGGTCGCCGTCGGCGTCCACGGACACGCCCACGAGCCGGCCCGGGAGCTGGCGCTGCAGGCCCTCGCGTACCGACATGTACGCGGCGTGCGGCCCGCCGAACCCGAACGGCACCCCGAACCGCTGCGAGGAGCCGATCGCGATGTCGGCGCCCAGCTCGCCGGGGGCGGCGACCAGCGTCAGGGCCAGCAGGTCGGCGGCGGCCACGACGAGGGCGCCCGCCTCGTGCGCGGCGGCGGCCACGGCGCGGAAGTCGCGCAGCAGGCCCGACGCGCCCGGGTACTGGACGAGCACGCCGAAGCACTCGGGCAGCTGGCCCTCCAGGGAGTGCTCCACCAGCGTGATGCCGAGCGGCTCGGCCCGGGTGGCGAGCACGGACTTGGTCTGCGGCAGCGCGTCGGCGTCGACCACGAACACGTCGCTCTTGGACTTGCCGGCCCGGCGCGCCAGCGTCATGGCCTCGGCCGCGGCCGTGGCCTCGTCCAGCAGCGACGCGCCGGAGACGGGCAGGCCGGTGAGGTCGGAGACGACCGTCTGGAAGTTCAGCAGCGCCTCCAGGCGCCCCTGCGAGATCTCCGGCTGGTACGGCGTGTAGGCGGTGTACCAGCCCGGGTTCTCCAGCAGGTTGCGGCGGATGACCGCGGGCGTGACGGTGTCGTAGTAGCCCAGGCCGATCATGGAGGTGAGCACCCGGTTGCGCCCGGCCAGGGCGCGCAGCTCGGCGATGGCCTCGGCCTCGCCGATCGCGGCGGGCAGCTTGAGCCGGTCCTTGGCCCTGATGGCCTCCGGGACGGCCACCGCCACCAGGTCCGCCACGGACTCGAAGCCGACGGCCTCGAGCATGCGCTGCTGCTCGGACTCCGATGGGCCGATGTGCCTGGACGAGAACGGCGGAGCGGACAGATCGGTCATGGGGTGTGCCTCCCGAGGCTATGGAGACCGGCGCCAGGGCGCGGACGAGTGCCGGATCTCCCCCTCTGTCAGCGCGATCCACGACCTGCGCGGTGCCGCGACCTGAGAGCTTCACCCCTGCGGGGGCTTGCACCGTCGGTGAGATGCGCCTGGCGGGCGCACCTGCTTTCCAGAGTTGCCTCACCCGAGCGGTACAGGATGCCTGAGAGATTCCGGGGAGGGTTGCTCCTTCGGCGCCCCGGGGCCCAGGGGGCCCGAGGACTCTCCCGCACGGGGTCGTCAGCCTTGCTGTCCCAGATTACTACGCTAAGCCCCGTTTGCCGTTCACCGGCCTGCCCCGACGGTCTTCGAGTGTTCAGCCGGTGCGGCGCGCGCGGCGCCTGCGAGCCAGCTCGTCAGCGGGATGGTCGGCCGGGACGTTGTCCTCGACCGCCGCGCGTTCCCCCGGCAGCTCCGCGAGGGAGCCCTCGACCTCTCGCCAGACTCGCCCGAGCGCGATGCCGAACACGCCCTGGCCGCCCTGGAGCAGGTCGATCACCTCGTCGGCCGAGGTGCACTCGTAGACGCTGACGCCGTCGCTCATGAGCGTGATCTGCGCGAGGTCGGCGACCCCGCGGTCACGCAGATGCTGCACGGCCGTGCGGATCTGCTGCAGCGACACCCCGGTGTCCAGGAGCCGCTTGACGACTTTGAGTACGAGGATGTCGCGGAAGCTGTAGAGCCTCTGGGAGCCGGAGCCCTGCGCCGCTCTTATCGTCGGCTCCACCAGGCCCGTGCGCGCCCAGTAGTCGAGCTGCCTGTAGGTGATGCCGGCCGCGGCGCAGGCCGTCGGCCCGCGGTATCCGATGTCGCCCGGCAACGCCGACGGCTGCTCGTCGAAGAGCAGACCCTGCTCCCCGGCACGCTGCCGCGCGCTCTCGCGCCGCACCGGATCTTCCTGGCCGGCCGTCTTTCCCTCGCCGCTGCTGACCGCCACGCGGACCTCCGGCTTTCTCTCATCCCGTGGCCTGATCTGGGGGTTCGTAAAGGGCGACCACGGGTTTCACTTGCACCGTAGGACCGTGACCATGCTCAGTCAACGATCCGGCTCGGCGCGTCGTGAAGCGTAAATGCACTGAAATACCTACCCCGCCCTGCCGAAGTCTTCGGGAGTGATCGTGTCAAGGAACTCCCTGAACTTCTCCACCTCGTCCTCCTGGTCGTCCGGGATGATCACCCCGGCCTCCTGGACGACCTCCTCGCTGGCGAAGATCCGGGCCCCGGTGCGCAGGGCGAGCGCGATCGAGTCGGACGGCCGGGCGCTCACCTCCACGCCGTTGGAGAAGACCAGATCGGCGAAGAAGATGCCGTCGCGCAGCGCGACGATGTTGACCGCCCGCAGGCCCACACCCAAGGCGCTCAGCACGTCACGGAAAAGGTCATGGGTGAGCGGCCTCGGAGGCGGCTCCTCAGCCTGGGCCAGGGCGATCGCCGTGGCCTCCGTCATGCCGATCCATATAGGAAGGAACCGTTCCCCGTGAGCCTCCTTGAGCAAGACGATCGGCTGATTAGTGGGCATTTCTACTCGAACGCCCACGACCTCCATCTGCAACACGGGCTGCTCCGTATTCCTGACCGGTCACCCGGCACAGCTCTTCGATCATCGCTTCTGCTGACTGGCTTCTGCAATTCAACGTAACACCCAGCGGGCCTGGAATGTGCCCCCGCCTCCCAGCTCGCTACGGTCTCAACGTCCCAGGACCGAACGGACACCCGTGCGCACAAGGGATGCGTGCAGGTCGAGCAGAAGCGTGGAAAGCTCCCGGGCGACCTCGTCCGCCTCACCGATGGCGCCGGGGGCGCGCCGCTTGAGGATCGGCGCGACGGTCTGCTCGACCAGCCCCGCCTCGCGCTCGGCCGCCGCCTTGACCGCCCGCAGGTGGCGGGCGTGCAGGCCGAACCGGGCCAGCGCCCCGACCGTGCGCGCCACCTTGAGCGCCTCCTCGTCGTAGCGCCTGGCCACCGGGGCGAGCAGGCCGTAGTCCTCCAGCTCGGTGAGCGTCTCGTCGTCGATCCCCGCGGCCTCGAGCAGCTCCGCCCGGCTGAACCGGACCTCCTGCGCCTGCCGGACCTCACGCGGGCGGCCGAAGCTCTCCGCCATCCGGTCCTTGATCACCCGCAGCGGCAGGTAGTGGTCACGCTGCTCGGTGAGGATGAAGCGCAGCTGCTCCACGTGCAGGTGCGTGAACTTGCGGTAGCCGGAGGGGCTGCGCTCGGGCTCGATCAGCCCCTCGCCCTCCAAGAACCTGATCTTGGAGATCGTGACATCGGGGAACTCGCCCTGCAGGAGCGCGAGCACCTCCCCGATGCTCATGTGCGACCGCGCCGCCTGGGAGCTCACGGCGCCTCCGGCCCCGTGAGCCCGGGGTGCTGAGCCATGTCCAAGGGTCGCTCACTCATACGCCGGCGGTGCCCCGCATCAGGAAGACGAGGCGGAATTTGCCGATCTGCACCTCGTCTCCGGAGTGCAGGGGAACCTCCTCGATCCGCTCCCGGTTGACGTAGGTGCCGTTGAGGCTGCCCACGTCGCGCACGGAGAACTGACCGCCGCGGTGGCGGTAGAACTCGACGTGGCGGCGGGAGACCGTGATGTCGTCGAGGAAGATGTCGCTCTCCGGATGGCGCCCCGTCGTGGTCAGCTCCTTGTCGAGCCGGAAGCGACTTCCCTGGTTGGGCCCCCTGGTCACCGTGAGCAACGCCGTGCCCGGGGGCAGTTGCTCGACCAGAGCCCGCTCGGCCAGGAGCATGTCGCCCGTCTCAGCCTCGTACGCCTCGATTCCCGCGACGGAGATCGTCGATGTGGTGTCCCCGGAGACCTCGGGTCTGGTCAGCGGTGACCCACAACGGGAACAGAAACGGGCATCCTCGGGGTTGGCGTGCCCGCACTGCGTGCAGTAGACGCTCGGCATCGATCGGCTCGGCCTCCTACCGCGAAGACGCGGCGACGGTGCTCAGGGCGCGCCTCGCTTCGCTTTTTCAAGTTTGCGAATGCCGCAACTTACGCTGATCAGCGGCAAAGGTCAAGGCGGGGCGCTGCACTTTGGTTTGGACGCAGACAAAGTTACCGTCGCCCCCGCCCCGTGGTCCATGCCGCCGCGCGTTTCTACATTACGATCTTGCGGCACTCTCTGTGCACGTCATCGGCAAAGCCTTTCCCGATCCTCTCCGGTCGCTGTGCGTGACGGCGCGTGACGGGTGTGCGACGAGGTCAGCCGGCGGCCTGCTCCACGATGCGCGCCCACCGTTCGAGCAGTGCCTGGGCGCTGTCGACGTCCGACGCCTCGGCCCACAGGTCGGTGACCGGCTCGGCGGCGGCGGGCAGGACCAGCACCCAGCTCCCGTCCTCGCGGGCCACCCGCACGCCGTCGGTGGTGTCGACGCGGTGGCCCTCCGGCTCGGCCTCGGCGGCCTCGATGACCGAGCGCATGACGGCGCCCTTGGCCGCCCATGGCGTGGGCACGGTGCGCTTGAGCAGCTTGACCTCGGGGATCCTGGCGTCGATCTGGCTGAGCGACAACCGGGTGCGGGCGACCAGGCCGAGCAGGCGCATGAAGGCGGCCAGCCCGTCGATGGCGGGGCTGAACTCCGGGACCACGAACCCGCCGCGCCCGTCGGCCGCGAAGATCATGTCGGGGCTCGCGGCGGCCGAGGTGAGGGCGTCGAGCGCGGTGGAGGTCCACTGCACCTGTACGCCGTGGAAGCGGCAGACCTGCTCGGCGACCCTGGTCGTGGTGACGGGCAGGGCCACCTGGCCGCCCCGGCGCTCCGCGGCGACCAGGTCGAGCACGACGAGCAGGGCGCGTTCCTCGTTGATGAGCTGGCCCTTCTCGTCCACCAGGGCGATGCGCTCGCCGACCGGGTCGAACCGCACGCCGAAGGCCGCCCGCGAGGAACTGACGAGCTCGGACAGGCGCTGCAGGTCGCGGCGGCGCTCGGCGAGCGTCTCGGTGGGCGAGACGTCGTCGAGGCGGGCGTTCACGGTGAGCACCTCGACGCCGACCCGGCCGAGCAGCGTGGGCAGCACCAGCGAGGAGGTGCCCCCGGCGCAGTCGACGACGACCTTCATGTCCCTGACGCCGCTCACGCCGACGTGGCGCAGCAGCTCGTGGGTGTAGTCCTCGACGGCCCTGGCCGGGTAGGCGAGCTCGGCGATCTCGCCGGGGAAGGCGCGGCGGAACTCCTGGCGGGAGAAGACCCGCTCCAGCTTGCGCTGCGCGGCCGGGGGCAGGTCGGCGCCGCGGTCGTCCATGATGACGATGTCCACGCTCTGCGGGTCGCCGGGGGTGGTGCGCAGCACGATGCCGCCGGCGGCCGACTCGCGGGCCGTGTGGAAGCGGGTGACCGGCAGCGGGGCCGCCTCGAGGTCGAGGACGTTGATGGCGCCGGCGGTGAGCGCGCCGATGACGGCCCGCTTGAGCGCCCTGGCGGCCAGGGAGCAGTCGCGGGAGGTGACGACGTACTCGCCCTTCTTCAGGGTGGTGGCGTACGCGCTGGCCAGGCGGACGCACAGCTCGGCGGTGATCTCGACGTTGACCAGGCCGCTGACCCCCCGGGGGCCGAACAGGTTGCGCTGGCCACGCGACTCCCAGATGACGCTGGTGTTGACGACCGCGCCGGCCTCGATGGTCTTGAACGGGTAGACCCGGACGCCGCTGGAGACGTACGCCTCGGCCTCGATGACGCATTCGTCGCCGATGACGGCGTTCTCCTCGATGCGGGCGCCGGCCATCACGTCGGTGCTCTTGCCGATGACGCAGCCGCGCAGGTGGGCGCCTGGGCCGAGGTAGACGTTGTCGTGGACGATCGCGCGGTGCAGGAAGGCGCCCTCGCGGACGACGACGTTGTTGCCGAGCACGGTGTATTCACGCAGTTCGGCGCCCGCCTCGACCTTGGCGTACTCGCCGATGAGCAGCGGGCCCTTGAGCACGGCGTCGGGGTCCACCGAGGCCGAGTCGGCGACCCAGACCCCCGGCGAGACCTCGAAGCCGCCGATGTCCAGCTCGACCTTGCCGGACAGGGCGTCGGCCTGGGCCTTGAGGTAGCTGTCGTGGGTGCCGACGTCCTCCCAGTAGCCGTCGGCCACGTAGCCGTAGATGTCGGCGCCACGTTCGAGGAGGGCGGGGAAGACGTCGGAGGACCAGTCGACGGGCTCTCCGGCGGCGACGGCCTCGAGGACCTCGGGTTCCATGACGTAGATGCCGGTGTTGACGGTGTCGGAGAAGACCTGGCCCCAGGTGGGCTTCTCCAGGAAGCGCTGTACGCGGCCTTCCTCGTCCACGATGATGATCCCGAATTCCAGGGGATTGGGGACCCTTTTCAGGCCAATTGTCACAAGTGCCTGATTTTCACGGTGAAAACGGATCATGTCGGATAAATCAATATCCGTTAGGGCATCGCCGGAGATCACCAGAAATCGGTCGTCGCGGAGGCGGTCGGCGGCGTTCTTGACGCTGCCGGCGGTGCCGAGAGGGATGTCCTCGGTGGCGTACTGCAGGCTCATGCCCAGCTCGTCGCCGTCTCCGAAGTAGTTGCGCACCAGGGCGGCCAGGAACTGGAGGGTCACCACCGTCTCGGTGACGCCGTGCCGCTTGAGCAGGCGCAGGACGTGCTCCATGATCGGGCGGTTGACCACGGGGAGCAGGGGCTTGGGCTGGTTGGCGGTCATCGGACGCAGCCGAGTGCCCTCCCCGCCTGCCATGACGACCGCCTTCACCCGATCACCCCTTCTTGGCCGCGGTTACGAGCTGGCGCACCTGTACCACATACAGCACCCCCGCCCACCAGTACAGGCCCGTTCCCCAAAGCGCGAACGCCCATCCGACAATGCGGGCTATATCGGCATACCACCCCGTGTGGGAGGCGAGGAAGAGGAGAGGGAAAGCGTACATGAGGTTGAACATGGCGGCCTTGCCCAGGAAATGCACCTGAAGTGCCTTATAGCCATGTTTGCGAAGTACGGGGATGAAACTTCCGACGAAGAGTTCCCGGGCGACGATGACCGCGACCAGCCACCACGGGATCACGTCGCGGAGCAGGAGGGCCAGGATGGTGGCGAAGACGTACAGCTTGTCGGCGGCGGGGTCGATGATCCGGCCGAGCTTGCTGGTCTGATTGAACGCCCGGGCGATCTTTCCGTCGAGCCAGTCGGTGAACCCGGCGACCGCGAGGATCCCGATGGCCCACCCGTCCGCCTTGGGCCCGAGAACCAGCCAGAGGAACACGGGGACGCCCAGGAGGCGCAGGAAGCTCAGCAGGTTAGGAACCGTCCAGATCCGGTCCTCGGCGGAAGTTTCGCTCACGCAGGAGACCCTACTGCGTGGAACTCCAACACAGCGGTCCCGCCTGGGCCCGGCTTTTCCAGGCGTTTCAGCACCCACCTCGACGCCTCACCGCCCCCAACCCTCTCCACCGCCCCTCCACCCCGGCCGGGCCCCCTTCGCCGGTGCCCAGCGAGCCCGGCCCCAGCTCAGGACACACGCAACTCCCCGGCGGCACCGCGCCTCCACGGCCCCGCCGCCACGGGCCAGTATTCCGGGGGCTGACCCGCCTCCCTCCTGGGGCGCACGAGGGCCCTGCGACGCCGCCCTCGCGCGGAGCCGCAGCCGGGGCCGGAAGCATCCGGGAGGGAGTCGGCGCCTGGGCCGGAAGTCCGCGCCGGGGGCGGGAGCGGCGGCCGGGGCGGAGGCCGGAGGTCGGAGGGCGGGAGGCGGAGCCGGAAGGCCGGGAGGCGGAGGGCGGGAGGCGGAGGGCGGGAGCCGGGGCAGGAGGCGCGGCGTCGGGCGCCGGAGGGGGTGGGGGTGGGTCAGGTGCGGAGGAAGGCGTGGGTGCGGCCGAGTTGCTCGAAGCCGAGGCGGGAGTAGAAGTGGCGCGGCCAGTCGTCCGCGTCGGCCACCAGGAAGATCAGCTCGGCCCCCTCCGCCTCCGCCAGCAGCGCGGTCATCAGGGCACGCGCGTACCCCTTGCCCCGGTACGGCTCGCCGGTGAAGACGCTCTCGATCTGGGCGACCCCGTCGTGCGCGTACAGGTCGGCCCTGGCGGCGATCTCCCCGTCCGGGGCGCGTACGCCGTGGAAGCCCACCGAGCCGGCCCCGCGCAGCCGGGACTCCACGCGCCTGGCCAGCCCGTCGATCACCGCGTCGGGGGCCTGCGGCAGGGTATGGCGCCAGTCGCGGCGCAGCACGGGTATCAGCTCCGGCAGTTCGAGCCGCTCGGCCGGGGCCGGATCTCGTGGGACCGGGCCGCGGAAGGCCATGAGGAGATTCGTCTCGTGGTCGTAGCCGGCGGCGGCGAACGCGGGTGCGTACGCCGTGCCGAGCCGGTCGTCGTCCACGCACACCAGCCGGTGGCCGCGGCTCGCGAGTGCCTCGTCGGCCGCCGCCAGGAGCCGCGCCACCGCCGCAGCGGGGTCGTCGTCGGGCGCCGTGCGGACGATCAGCTTGTTGTCGTCGTACGAGCCGGGGAACCGATCGTCGAGCACCGCGAACCCGCCGGGCACCGGGACCGCGCGCGGCGCCCTGCGGCGGGCGAAGGCGTGCAGGAAGTCCAGCGCGCGCACCAGGGCGGCTCCGTCCCGGATGTGCCGCTCCGTGACGAGCGCTTCCGAAGTGACGGGCGCTTGCGAAGACGGGGCGGGGTCAGGCATGGGGCTGGCGGGCCGCGCGGAGGAACGCCTCGATCAGGGCCGAGTCCTTGACCCCGGGCGCGGTCTCGACGCCGCTGGAGACGTCCACGCCCCACGGGTCCGCGGCCGCGATGGCCTCGGCGACGTTGGCCGGGGCGAGGCCGCCCGCGAGCATCCACTGCCCGGAGGGCCGTCCGCGTACGGCGGCCCAGTCCCACGGCTCGCCCGAGCCCGCGTGCGGCGCGTCCACCAGGAGCAGGTCCTCGTCGAAGGCCCCGCAGCGCAGGTCGGCCTGCGCGTCGACGGCCCTGACCAGGCGGACGCCGAGGTCCTTCAGCGCGGTGAAGTCGCCGTGCGGGTGCCGACCGTGCAGCTGCACGGCCCGCACCCCGGAGGCCAGCGCCGCCGCCCGCACCGTCTCCGGGTCCTCGCCCCGGAACACGCCGACGGTGAGCACGTGCTCGGGGACGAGCGCGGCCAGCTCGGCCGCCCGCTCGGGCGTGATCCGGCGCGGGCTCCGGGTCATGACGAACCCGATGGCGTCGGCCCCGGCCCCGACGGCGGTGGCCACGTGCTCCGGCTCGCTCAGCCCGCAGATCTTCACATACACATCTCCGACCTTAGCGGCGGCGGGCGGCTGCCGGGGACCACGCCCAGATCAGCACGGCGCTGGTGAGACCGAACAGGAGCACGCCGTTGGGGAGGTGCGCCCCCAGCCACAGCCAGGTGAAGTGCTGGGCCGCACCGACGACGAACAGCGCCACGCTGGCCAGCGCGGGCCAGCCCGCCCCGCGGCCGGGGCGCCAGACGAGGACGGCCAGGACGATCTGGACGAGGGCCACGAGGTGAACGACCATGCCGGCCATGACGTGGGTCTCGATCATGGAGTCCGACTCCACCGCCTGGCCGGCGAACGAGGCGGCCACGAGCAGCGCCGCCGCCTGGGCGGTGACGGCGACGCGCAGGCTGTAGAGGAGGCCGGCGGAGACCCGGTCCGCACGCTGGGGCCGGGGCATGGTTACGGTTTCCGACATGGTGATCAGTGGTCCTTCCGGTCGTACGACGGGTGAAGGACCACATGGTCGCGGTGAGGGGCCGGGCGGGTCGTCAGCCTGCGGGGTGACTCGCGGGTCCGCCGCCGGGCGGATCCCACCCCGGTGGCGGTGGTGACGCGGCTCAGCCGGAGGATCCGCCGCGTGGCTGGCGTACGGGGCGGAAGGAGGCGTCCACGAGGCCGGTGCGGTGGGCGACGACGGCGGCCTGGATGCGGTTGCGCAGGCCCAGCTTGTCCATGGCGGCGGCGATGTGGGTCTTGACCGTGGTGACGCCGACGTGCAGCTCCTCGGCGATCTCCGCGTTGGACAGACCCGTGCCGACCAGGGCGAGCACCTCGATCTCGCGCTCGGTCAGCCCGGGAGGCGCGGCCGGCCCGGCGGCCTGCTCCTCGGCGGCCAGGAAGCGCTCCACGACCCGGCGCAGCACCGAGGGCGCCAGGAGCTGCTCGCCGGCCGCGGCCCTGCGCACGGCGTCCACCATGCGCTCCGGCTCGTCGTCCTTGACCAGGAAGCCGACCGCGCCGGCGCGCAGGGCGGCGTAGACGTTGCCGTCCTCGGCGAACGTGGTCAGCACCACGATCCTGGCTCCGGGCCGGGCCGCGAGCACCCGCCTGATGGCCTCCAGGCCGTCGACCCTGGGCATGCGCAGATCCATGAGGACCACGTCGGGCAGGTGGCGCTCGGCCAGGCGCACGGCCTCGGCGCCGTCCTCGGCCTCGCCCACGACCTCCATGTCGCCCGTGGCCTGCAGCAGCATGCGCACGCCCGCGCGGACGAGCGCCTGGTCGTCGGCCACCAGCACGCGGATCATGCCACACTCCCCGAGGACAGGCGGGTGGGCAGGTGGGCGGCCAGCAGCCAGCCGCCCTCGCCGTCGGGCCCGGCGCTGAGGGTGCCCCCGACGGTGCGTACGCGCTCGCGCATGCCGGCCAAACCGCGCCCGGAGGAGGGCAGGCGTTCGATGGCCGTGGGCGGCCGGCCGTTGCGGATCTCCACGGCCAGACCCTCGTCCGCCGGGGTCACGGATACGCGGACCCGGGTGCCGGGACCTGCGTGTTTGAGCACGTTGGTGAGTCCTTCCTGGACGATTCTGGCCGCGGAGGTGCGGGCGATGAGCGGGGCCTGATCCGTGGCCGGGTCGAGGTCGAGGTCGACGACGAGGCCGGCGGCGGACATGCGCTCGGCGGACTCGCGTACGACGTCGGCGGGGTTGGCCAGCAGGTCGGGCTGGCGTTCGGGGTCGCGCAGCAGGTCGAGCAGGTCGCGCAGGTCCTGCAGCACCTGGTGGCCGGTCTCGCGGATGTCGTTGAGCGCGTCGGCCACGGGGCCGTCGGGGGCGGTGTAGCGGGCGGCGCTGGCCCGCAGCACCATGGCGCCGACGTGGTGGGCCACGATGTCGTGCACGTCGCGGGCGATGCGCTCGCGCTCGGCGAGCTGGTCGGCCCGCACCTGCGCGACCGCCGCGCGGGCGGCCTCCTCGGCGCGCAGGCGTTCGGAGGCCACGGCGGCGCGGCGCATGCCCAGGTAGCGGCCGATGGCGATGGGCGTGGCCACCAGCGTCATCAGCACGCCGACGCGGAACCCGGTGATCTCGGTGTCGTCGCCGACGACGGCGATGGAGGTCAGCAGGCAGCCGGTCATGTACGCGGCCACCGTCCAGGCCCAGGACACCACCCGCATGGCGAAGACGCCGATCGCGATGAGCGTGAGGATCACGCACGTGTTGACGGCCTGGTTGAGATAGGTGTCGGCCGAGACGAGCAGCACGCCCTGCAGCAGGAACACCAGGCCGGGCAGCCGCCTGGCGATGCCCAGCGACAGGCCGCCCACCACGGCCAGCAGCCCGACCACCCAGACGGGCTGCTGGCCCGCGTGCCAGGAGGTCCACGTGCTGAGCACGGTGATCGCCACACCGCCCGCCGCGAGCAGCGCGTCGGGGGTGACGTCGCGCTCGTCGAGGCGCTCGGCGGAGCTGCGCAGGTAGGCGCCGAGTACGGCGGGGAAGACGGGCAGCAGCACGGAGTACATCCACATGTTGCCGGTGAGCGCGATGCCCGGATCGGCGATGTTGAGGGCGGTCGCGAAGATCGTGGCGGTCACGGCGAGGGCGGTGGACCGCGCCCTCGAGGTGTGCCCGGCCACGCCCAGTGCCACGCAGACGAGGATCTGGGCGGTGTTGGAGGTGAACGAGCCGAGCTGGTCGGTGATGGCCAGGAAGGCCGCCAGGTAGAGGGTGACGGGCACCGGCCAGCGGCGTACCAGGCCCATGGGCAGGCCGACGAGCAGCGCCATGGGGATGTTCATCTCGGCGGGCAGGTATTCGGTGTCACCGGCGTGCGCCGTGGTCAGCAGATCCAGGCCCACTCCAGAAGCCGCGAGGAGGACATCCAGCGGCACACCACGCCAACGCATGCACACACCGTATCCGCCGAGCGTGAACTGCTGATCCTCCGGACGGGCGACCCCGCCTCCTCCAAGTGGCCGGACATCCGCCCGGACGGGGGAGCGATCGGGCCCGGTCGCTCCCCTAGATTCTGATCATGTCCAACGACACCGCAGTTTTTCTCGGCCAGTTCCTGCGCTCCCCCGCCACGATCGGCGCGCTCGCGCCAAGCTCGCGGCGGCTGGCCGCGGCCGTTTGCGCGCCGATCCCCGAGCGGGGCGAGCCCGTCGTGGCCGAGCTCGGCCCGGGTACGGGTGCGTTCACGGTGGAGATCCAGGAGCGGCTGGCCGGGCGCGGCCACCATATGGCCGTGGAGCTCAACGAACCGCTGGCGCGGTTGCTGGCCGAGCGCTTCCCCACGGTGGACGTGGTGCACGACGACGCGACCCGGCTGGGCGAACTCCTTGGCGAGCGCGGGCTGCGGATGGCCGACGTGGTGGTGAGCGGGCTGCCGTGGGCGGCCTTCCCGGACGAGTTGCAGCGGGAACTGCTGACCGCGGTGACGGGGGCGATGAGCCCGGGGGCGGCGTTCACCACGTTCTCCTACATCCACGCCATCCCGCTCAGCTCGGCGCGGCGGTTCCGTGCGCTGCTGGCCGAGCGCTTCGAGGAGGTCGTCCCCGGGCGTACGGTGTGGCGTAACACTCCCCCGGCCTTCGTGTTCCACGCGCGCCGGCCCCGGTGAGCCCGGCTGAGTGAAGCGGGGTGTCCGGCCGCCCGATCGGTACCGAATGCGGGCGGTACCGCACCTGTGGCGGGGGAGCTTCTGCTCAACCCCCTCGCGGCGCGGCTTCCCGGACTGCCCCCGCGGCTTGCGGTGGCTTCAAGCCGGCCTGCCCAAGATCTCGCGGCCGGCGTACGGGTGCGTTGGCGGCACCTCCTCCAGCTCGTTGTCCTCCACCTAATCCTCCACGAGGCCCGCCTACCCGAGGCCCGGGGAAGCACACGCCTGGCGCTCAGCCGAATGACGGGGGCCGCTTCTCGCGCAGCGCCCGCACGCCCTCGGCCACGTCGGGGCCGGTGAAGCCGAGGAACTCCATGGCGAGCGAGGCGTCGAAGGAGGGACCGGCCAGGCGCAGCCAGTTGTTGAGCGAGTATTTGGTGAGCCTGATCGCCTCCTGGGCCCCGGCCGCGAGCCGGACGGCGATCTCCAGGGCCCTGTCGTGCACCTGGTCGTCGTCCACGCACAGGCTGACGAGGCCCATCCGCTCGGCCTGCTCGCCCGTGACGGGCTCGCACAGCAGCAGGTGGTATTTGGCCTTGGCCATCCCGCACAGCAGCGGCCAGATGATCGCGGCGTGATCGCCGGCCGCGACGCCCAGCCGGGTGTGGCCGTCGATGATCCGCGCGGTGCGGCCGGCGACGGAGATGTCGGCCAGCAGCGCCACCGCGAGGCCCGCGCCGACGGCCGGGCCCTGGATGGCCGAGACGACGGGCTTGGCGCAGTTGAGCACGTTGTAGACGATGTCGCGGGCCTCGGCGAACACGCGCAGCCTGGTGGCGTGGTCGCGCGTCATCTCCTCGATCATGGTCAGGTCGCCGCCCGCGGAGAACGCCCGGCCCTCTCCCCTGACGAGGATGGCCCTGACGCCGTCGTCACGATCGGCGTCGCGCCAGATCTCGCCCAGCTCGCGGTGGGCGGCGGCGTCCACGGCGTTGAGCCTGGCGGGCTCGCTGATCGTGATCCGCAGCACGCCCTCGGCCGGGGTGTCGAACTTCAGCTTCGCGTAGGAGTCCATCAGAGCGACTCCCGCAGCCGCTCCGCCACGTAGTCGCGGGCCTCGACGGCCTGGTCGAACAGGCCGGGCAGGACGAAGAAGCTGTGCACGGCGCCGTCGAACCTGCGCAGCTCGGCCGGCACGCCCGCCTCGGCCAGGCGGGCGGCGTAGCGCTCGCCCTCGTCTCTCAGCACGTCGTATTCGGCGGTCACGACGGTCGCCGGCGCCAGGCCCGACACGTCGGGCAGGCGCAGCGGGGACAGCCGCGGGTCGGCCGGGTCGGCGTCGGGAGCGTATTGGCGGATGAACCAGGCCATCTCCTCGGCGTCCAGCCCGAAGCCCTTGGCGTGCTGGACGTAGCTGGGCGTGTCCATGGCCACGTCGAGCACCGGGTAGACGAGCACCTGGTGGGCCAGCCGCAGGCCGGCGTCGCGGGCCTGCCAGGCGGCGACGGCGGCCAGGTTGCCGCCCGCGCTGTCGCCGATCACGGCGACGCTGCCGTTGCTCTGGTAGAAGGCGGGCCTGGCGAAGATGTCGCGCACCACGGTCCAGGCGTCGTCGGCGGCGGCCGGGAAGGGGTGTTCGGGGGCCAGCCGGTAGTCGACCGACACCACCACCGCGCCGGTGCGGATGGCCAGGTCGCGGCCGGCCGCGTCGTTGCGCCTGACGCTGCCGATGACCCAGCCGCCGCCGTGGAAGTAGACCACCACGGGCAGCAGGCCGTCGCCGGGATCGGCCCGGTAGATGCGGATCGGCACGCCCTCGGCCAGCTCGTCGCGGACGAACGGCAGCTTCGTCAGCGGCCCTCGGTGGGCCGCCAGGGTGTCCTGCGCGCGCATTTCCTGGATCGCGGCCAGGTCGAGCGTGGCCAGGTCGGTGGTCAGATCCGACGGATACTGGGCGACGTAGTCCCGCGCCTGGGGGTGCAGCGGCATGATCGAAGCCTAGCGGGCCGCCTCGATGAACGCATCGAAGAGCCGATTGTCCTGGCCGCGTTCCGGGTGCCACTGCACCCCGACGCCGAACCGGTGTCCCTGCAGCTCGATGCCCTCGACGATCTGGTCCTCGGCCCAGGCCACGGCCAGCAGGCCGCTGCCGAGGCGGCGTACGGACTGGTGGTGCGGCGCGTTCACCTCGACCCGGTCGCCGATCGCCTTGCCGAGCTTGCTGGAGACGCTGACCTGGATCGTGTGGCCGCCGTCCGGCTCGGCGTGGCGGTCGCTGTCCAGCACCTCCGGCAGCCAGGGGATGAGCGTGCCGCCCTGGGCGACGTTGAGCACGTGCATGCCCCTGGCGATGGCCAGGATGGGCAGGTCGGCGCGGATGGCGGCCCTGACGATGGCCAGCTCGAACCGGTCGCGGTGCACCTGCGGCTCGGCGACGCGCTCGTCCGGATCGCCGTTGTAGGTGTCGGCCCCCACCTCCACGCCGCCGGCCAGGACGATGCCCTGCAGGCCGCGTACGTAGTCCTCGATGGCGTGCGGGCCGAGTGGCGGCAGCATCACGGGCGCGCCCCCCGCCCGTCCGACCGCCTTGGCGTACGAGGGGGGAGACAGCACGGCCTCCCGGACCCAGTCGCCCCAGCGGGCGGCTTCGAAGTAGGCGGTGATACCGATCAGCGGTCGGGACATGCGATCTCCAGGGGGCATGGTGGAGTCGTGCGGGCGCCAGCCGGTCGACGTGACGGCCCCATGCCCATCATGGCGCACTCTCTTTCCGATATGTCACCCCTCCCAAAGATCCCCTCCTACCGCTTGCCTCCCGGGGGGCCGGACATTCCGGGTTTCGCCCCCTCCCCCACCTTCGTCCAGCCGTGCCCGCCACGCCCCGGTCTCAACACGGACGTTCGCCGGCCATCCCGAGCGACCCGCCCGCGAGGGGTTCCGGCCGGGCCGGTCACAGAACTCCCGCGAATGAAATGCGAAAATAAATAATTTTCGCATTTGCCGACCGAAATCGCATGGGGATTGCCTGCGGAGAATCACGAGAACGCTACTGATAGTTCTGCTTCGCACCGTATTGAGGGGAAACGGTTGTGACGCGTCATCGGTGGTGTAAGACTCAATTTCGAGCGCTCGGGTACGCCGGGGCTGGTCCCCGCGCTCATGACCCGGAACCGTCAGGGAGGTGAACGGCGAGACCGGAATGCGTTTCCGGTCAAAGGGTGGGGTTGGATATATGTCGTTGAATCCGCGCCTGGTGAAAGAGAGTTTCTCCGTCGTGGAGCCGCTGGCCGACAAGGCCACGGCCTACTTCTACGGCCGGCTGTTCGCGGAGAACCCGCACTTGCGAGGGATGTTCCCGCCGGCCATGGACGTGCAGCGGGACCGGCTGTTCAGCGCGTTGACCCGGATCGTGTGGAGCCTGGACAGCCCGGACAGCCTGGCGGCCTTCCTCGGGCAGCTCGGGCGGGACCACCGCAAGTACGGCGTGATCGCCGAGCACTACACGGCCGTGGGCAACGCGCTGCTCGCCACGATCCGCCGCTTCGCCGCGGACGTGTGGAACCACGAGATCGAGGCGGCCTGGGTGTCGGCGTACACGGCCGCCGCGAACCTGATGATCGAGTCGGCCGAGTCGGACTCGGGGGTCTCCCCCGCCTGGTGGCTGGCCGAGGTCATCGACCACGAGCAGCGTCACCGGGACATCGCGGTCCTCACGCTGCGGCCGACGCAGCGGCTGCCGTACACGCCGGGACAGTACGTCAACGTGCAGACCGCGCGCTGGCCGCGCGTGTGGCGGACCTTCTCCATCGCCAACGCGCCGCGCCCGGACAACACGATCAGGCTGCACGTGCGCTCGGTCCCGGGCGGCTGGGTGTCGACCACGCTGATCAGGCACACCCGCATCGGCGACACGCTCATGCTGGGCCCGCCGATGGGCACGATGGCGCCGCGCGAGCAGAGCGTGCGCGACGTCCTGTGCGTGGCCGGCGGCACGGGCCTGGCGCCGCTGAAGGCGATCATCGAGTCCATCATCGCCTCCGGCCGCCGGCCCAACATCCACCTGCTGTACGGCGCCCGCACCGCCGACGAGCTGTACGACCTGCCGGACCTGATCAGGATGGAGTCGTCGTTCCCCTGGCTGCGGGTGCTGCCGGTGGTGTCGGACCAGCCCTCCTACGAGGGCATGCGCGGCCACCTGCCCGAGGTGACGCAGCGCTTCCACTCCTGGGCCGAGCACGACGTGTACGTGTGCGGCCCGACCTCCATGGTCAACGAGACCGTACGCCGCCTGCAGATCGACGGCGTGCCCCTGGCCCGCATCCACCGGGACATCATCCAGGGCGAACGCTGATTTTCTAGATCAGGAGGTTGACAGCGGGGATCGGACGGTGCCATCTGGAACTTGACCCGCCAAGTGGAGGTGGACTGTGCCATCCCCCGCCCGGTGCCGAGGAATCGGCGGATTCGTGAGCGTCGTCATAGCGACGCTCCTCCTCGTCCCCTCCCCCGCCGCCCTTGCCGAGGAGGCCGTGCCGCTGACCGAGATCGGGTCCGACGCCTACGCCAACGCCACCAGCCAGCACGGCACCCAGGCCGGGCCCGACACCTACCAGTGGGGCTCGACCATCGTGACCGCGCAGCAGGCGGGCCGCTTCCACGACGGAGGGGCGTCCGGCATCGCGTTCGCGACGTCCGCCGACAACGGCGCCACATGGGCGAAGGGCGTGCTGCCCGGGCTGACCGGTTTCGGGGGCGGGGCGTACGCGCGGGTCAGCAATCCGTCGGTGGCGTTCGACGCCGGTCACGGGGTGTGGCTGATCTCCTCGCTGGCGCTCACCGACGTGGGCGGGGTCGCCGGGGCGGCGGTGCTGACCAGCCGCTCCACCGACGGCGTGACCTGGGACGAGCCGGTCACGACCGCTGTCGGGGGCGACCTGGACAAGAGCTGGGTGGCCTGCGACAACGGCGCGGAAAGCCCGTACCGCGGCCGCTGCTACGTGGTGTTCGACGACCACGGCGCGGCCAACGCGATCAAGGTGGCCCGATCCTCCGACGGGGGGCTGACCTGGGCCGTGACCGGCACCTCGGCCACCGGGCTGGGCGGGCAGCCGGTGGTGCGGCCGAACGGGGCCGTGGTGGTCCCGTACCTGGGCGACGACGGCGAGATCCGCTCCTTCCGCTCCCGTGACGGCGGCGCGAGCTGGAGCGGGAGCGTGCCGGTCTCGCGGGTGCAGCGGCACACGGTGGCGGGCGGGCTGCGGGCCGCGCCGCTGCCGTCGGCGGAGGTCGACGCCGCCGGCACCGTGTACGTCGTCTGGCACGACTGCCGCTTCCAGATCGGCTGCGCCGGCAACGACATCGTGCTGAGCCGGTCGGCCACGGGGGCGTCGTGGGGCGACGTCATCCGGGTCACCGGCGACGGCGGCGACCACTTCATCCCCGGCCTCGGCGTGGACCGCGAGAGCGCGGGCGGCAGGGCCCGGCTCGCGCTGGCCTACTACCGGTACCCGGACGCCGCCTGCACGGCCGCCACGTGCCGCCTGACGGTCGCGTACACCTCCTCGACCAACGGCGGGGACAGCTGGTCGGCGCCGATGGAGCTGTACGGGCCGATGTCCGTGGAGTGGCTGGCCGGCAGCGCGCAGGGCCGCACGGTGGGCGACTACATCTCCACCTCGGTCGTCCCCGGCGGCAGCGCCTTCCCGGCGTTCGCGATCGCCCGGGCGCCCAGGGGCGGGGCGTACGACGTGCGCACCCACACGGTCACGGGCGGCTTACCGATCCTGGGCGGAGACCCGCCCTCGATCGCCATCGAGGCCGCCATCGCCACCGGCGACCCCCCGCCCACCACCCCACCGACCGCGCGCTGACCCCTGACCGCGCCGAAGCACGGTGGGAGAGGGCAGCTCAGGACCGGGGGGCGTGCGGGGAAGCCGGGGCTGACCGCCTGACGCACCCGAAGCCGCCGGCGTCGGCGTGGGCGTGGGCGTGGGCGTGGGCGTCGGCGGGCTACCCGCGCAGCACGGCGGCGGTCTCCTCGTCGCTGGGCCAGAACGTCTCGATGGCCAGCTCGGACACCGTCACGTCCACCGGCGTGCCGAACGTCGCGATCGTCGTGAACATCGACAGCACCCGGTCCCCCGCCGCGATCCGCAACGGCACCAGGATGTCGCCCGGCCCGGGAACGTGCGCCACGTTCAGATCCACCCCCGGGTAGGTGTAGGACGCCAGCTCGTCGTGCAGCTCGGCCAGCCGCCCGTCGCCGGACACCTCGGCCTGCCTGCGCAGCTGCTGCAGCAGGTGGGCCCGCACCTCGGCCAGGTTGAGCAGCCGCCCGCCCATCGCCTGCGGGTGCAGCGACAGCCGCATCACGTTGATCGGCTCCCGCAGCAGCTCGTCCGGCACCCCTTCCATGAACATGGCGGCCGCCGAGTTGGCCGCGACCAGGTTCCACACCGCGTCCACCACGACCGCCGGATAGGGCTCGTGCCCGGCGAGGATCTTGTCCAGCGCCCGCCGGACCACCTCGCCCTCGGGGGCGCGTACTTCCCGTTCGGGATAGACCGGGGCGAATCCCGCCGCCACCAGCAGCCTGTTGCGGTGCCGCAGCGGCACCCCCAGCTCCTCGGCCAGCCGCATCACCATCTCGCGGCTCGGCCGGGCGCGCCCGGTCTCCAGGAAACTGATGTGGCGGGCCGAGACGTCGGCCCCGATGGCCAGGTCGAGCTGGCTCACCCGCCGCCGCTGCCGCCACGAACGCAACAACTCACCAAAGACCTCTTCATGTACGGCGACCGCTCCCATGCCGCACACGTTATCGAGTGGAGGGAAGGGCCTCGATTACCCGGGAGGTAATGCGGGACGCGAAACGCCATCCTTGCGCGGGGAATCTCCCAGTCTTCGGCGACTGTCGGTGCCGCGTGGCACGATGGCCGCAAGCGAACATGGGAGCGATGCTATGAGTGACGCAATGCTCGCGATCGGCACCCGCAAGGGTCTGTTCCTCGCCCGTTCGACGGACGGCGGCCCCTTCGAGATCCAGCCGATCCAGTTCTCCACGGTCGCGGTGCCCTCGGTGGCGATCGACACGCGCGGCACCACACCCCGGCTCCTGGCCGGCATCGAATACGGCCACTTCGGTCCATCCGTCATGTATTCGGATGACCTCGGCCAGACCTGGCAGGAGGCGGAGCAGCCGCCCATCGCCTTCCCGGAGAAGACGGAGGCGACGCTGACCCGGGTCTGGCAGCTCGTCCCGTCCCCGTCGGAGCCCGAGGTGGTGTGGGCGGGCGTCGAGCCGGCCGCCCTCTTCCGCTCCGAGGACCGCGGCGTCACCTACCGGCTCGTCGAGGGCCTGTGGGAGCACCCGCACCGCGAGCACTGGCAGCCGGGCGGCGGCGGCCTGTGCCTGCACACGATCGTCAACCACCCCACCGACCCCGAGGTCATGGCGATCGCCGTCTCGGCCGCCGGCTTCTATCGCACGACCGACGGCGGCCTGTCGTGGGAGGCGGCCAACAAGAACATCCGGGCCCCGTTCATGCCGGAGGGGCAGCAATATCCCGAGTACGGGCAGTGCGTGCACAAGGTGTCCATGCATCCGTCCCGGCCCGAGCGGCTCTACCTGCAGCACCACTTCGGCGTCTACCGCAGCGACGACTTCGGCGGGAGCTGGCACGACATCGGCTCGCCGCTGCCGTCCGACTTCGGCTTCCCGATCGCGGTGCACCCGTCGCGGCCCGACACGATCTACGTGCTGCCGCTGACGGCCGACATGGACCGCACGCCGGTCGACCACCGCTACCGGATCTACCGCAGCGACGACGGGGGCAAGAGCTGGCAGCCGTTCTCGCAGGGGCTGCCGGAGGGGCCGGTCCACTCGAGCGTGCTGCGCGACGCGATGACGGCGTCGGAGGCGGGGGTGTTCTTCGGCACGCGCGACGGCGAGGTCTACTGCTCGCGCGACGACGGCGAGACCTGGTCGCTGGTCGGCCGGCACATGCCCGACGTGCTCACCGTGCGCGCGGCGGTGCTCTAGTCGATGACGAAACCGGTCACGATGGTCGTGTTCGTGCTGCCCAGCTCGCTGCGGAGATGGGTGAGCGGGCGGACGGAGGTCAAGGTCTTCGCCATCGGCGCCGACCGCGACTCCCCGCCCACCCTGGGCTCTGCCCTCGACATGCTGCGGCGCACGCATCCGATGCTGGAGGAGCGGCTGCGCGACGACTACGGGCGCATCCGCCGGCACATCAGCATGATCGTGTGCGGGGAGAACGCCCGGGGCCTCGGCGGCCTCGACTGCGCCCTGCCCCCGGGCGCCGAGGTCTACGTGCTCCCGGCGCTCGCCTGACCCGCGCCGCGCCGGCTCGCTCGCGGACGCGGCCGGTTGCCGGCCTCTCTTCCGGCAACCGGCCGCCGCGGCGCCTGCCATCCGCGCCGGATCCGGCGGCGGATGTGGTCGACCGGCCGCGGCCGGCGCAGGGCCAGACGCGGCCGGTGGCCGCCAATGCGGCGTGGGGGAGCGGCGAGAGCCCCGCCCCCAGCGCCGCCCTATTATCGGCGACCCACACG
>NZ_JBFANM010000098.1:0-39666 GCF_040674815.1 Nonomuraea sp. NPDC049709 | reverse complement strand
GTCGGGGGCCCTGGGGTCGGGGGCGCAGGGGTCGCGGGCGCAGGGGTCGCGGGCGCAGGGGTCGCGGGCGCAGGGGTCGCGGGGCGGCGGCGCAGGGCGTACCGGACGATCAGGCTCGCGGCGTACAGCGGCATCGCGACCAGCAGCAGCTGCTCGGGCGCCAGCAGCGCGGCGACGGCGAAGGAGGCCGCGGCCAGCAAGGGGGCGGGCAGGTCACGCTGGGCCCGCCAGGCGTCGATGGTCAGGACCACGAACAGGGCGGTCAGGGCGAAGTCCAGGCCGTGCACGTCGAGCGGGATCAGCGAGCCGGCCAGCGCGCCGACGGTGGCGCCGCCGACCCAGTACGCCTGGCACAACACCTGCATCCACAGGATCCGGGCGCCGCTCCAGGACCGGGCGCGGCCACCGGCGGTCAGCGCGTACGCCTCGTCGGTGAGCGCGAAGGTGGCGTAGACGCGGCCGAGCGGGCGGACCTGGCGCAGGGGGAAGGAGAGGCCGTAGAAGATGTGCCGGATGTTCACCAGCAGCGCCGTCATCGCGATCTGCCCCAGCGGCGTCACCGAGGCGACCAGGCCGAGCAGCAGGAACTCCAGCGAACCCGCGTAGATCACCCCGGTGAACACCGTCGCCCACCACCAGGCCAGCCCGCTGTGCACCACCAGGACGCCGAAGCTGATCCCCAGCGGGAACAGGCTCAACCCCACCGAGGCGGTGTCCGTCACCGCCGCCGCGAAGTCCCGCGACGCTCTCGTTTCCCGCATTACACGCATGCAAGAAATTTTAGTGCGCGCGTCGCATAATATGGTTTCACCCGTTATTGAAAGCGACGCCCATGAGCAACTCCATTAGCCTCGATGCCATCGATCGCGAAATATTGTTCCATCTGGCCCAGGACGGCCGGATGCCCAACGTGGAGCTGGCCCGGCGGGTGGGGCTGACGCCTCCGCCGTGCCTGCGCCGGGTGAAGCGGCTGGAGGACGCCGGCGTGATAGCGGGATACCGGGCGCAGATCTCTCCCGAGGCCCTGGGCCGCTCGCTGGAGGTGGTCATGTCGGTGGAGATCGCGGTCAACGACCTGCAGACCGTCGAGGACTTCGAGTCCCGGGTCGCGGCGCTGGAGGAGGTCGTGGAGTTCCGGCGCATGTTCGGGCGCCCCGACTACTACCTGAGCGTGGCGGTCTCCGACCAGATCGCCTACGAGAAGTTCCTCAGCGCGAAGATCCTGCCGCTGCCCGCGGTCTCCCGCGTCGACTCCCACCTCACCATGAAACGGATCAAGGGCTAGCGATGGCCGGCCCGCGGCCGGGCTCAGAGCCGATTGCCGGGCGCCTCGTGCGGGACCGGCCAGAGCTCGACCGCGCGGACCGAGGCGAAGGGCACCTCCGCGGCGATCTCCAGGGCGCGCCGCTCGTCGGGCACGTCGATCAGGTACCAGCTCGCCAGGTATTCCTTGGTCTCCAGGTAGGGCCCGTCGGTCACGGCGGGGACGCCGCCGCGCACGCGCACGGTCTTCACCTCCGCCGCGTCGGCGTTCCCGTAGGCGCCCAGCAGCTCGCCCGTCTCGGCGTATTTCCGGTTGAACGCGTCCTGGCCCTCGATGGCCTCCTTGACCTCCTCGGCCGAGAACGACTCCCACATCTCCTTGTTGCCGTACATCATGATCAGGTATTTCACTGTGGTCTCCTCTGGGTGCTGAGCTTGCCTTTCACCGGTTGGTCGGAGGCCACACGCGTTTCTCTACATCCTCTTCGAAGATTTTCTCAGGGCCGGGCCTCGTACACGATGTTGAAGGGATTCTCGGCGACCCTGCGGAAACGGGTGAACCCGGCCTCCGTGACCACCGCGCGGATCCGGCTCTCCCCGGCCTGCGCGCCGAGCGCGTAACCGCCGGGCTGGGACATGGCGTTCGGCACGCAGAGGAAGGTGGAGAACGCGTAGTACGCCCGCCCGATCGGGTTGAGGTTGTCCGTGACCGTGTCGCCCGCGTTCGGCTCGACCACCATCCACGTGCCGTCCGGGGCGAGCGAGCCGAGCACGTGCCGGGCGGCGCCCACCGGGTCGCCCATGTCGTGCAGGCAGTCGAACGAGGTGACCAGGTCGTACGGGCCGCCGGGGAAGTCCTGGGCGGAGGCCACGTCGAACGAGACCCGGTCCGACACCCCGGCCCGCTCCGCCCGCGCCCTGGCCTCCTCGACCGAGCCCGCGTGGTAGTCGGAGCCGGTGAACCTGGCGTCCGGGTAGGCGCCGGCCATCAGCACCGTGGAGGCGCCGTGCCCGCAGCCCACGTCGGCCACCCGGGCCCCGGCGCGCAGCTTGGCCTCCACGCCCTCCAGCGCCGGCAACCAGGTGCTGACCAGGTTGGCCGCGTAGCCGGGGCGGAAGAAGCGCTCGCAGCCGCTGAACACCTCCTCGTCGTGCTCGTGCCAGCCGATGCCCGCACCGGTGCGGAAGGCGTCCTCGACCCGCCGCTCGGCCCGCAGCGCGCCCACGGCCAGCTCGAACCCGCCGGGCACGAACACCGGGCCGTCCGGGTCGGTGAGCGCGAAGGCCTGCTCCTCGGAGAGCCAGTAGGTGCCGCTCTGGGCGTCGTAGCACACGTAGCCCCCGGCGGCCTGGCCGTTGAGCCATTCCTCCGCGTACCGGGGGTTCGTGCCGGTGCGCTCCGCCAGCTCGCGCGGCCGCAGCGGCTTCTCCGCCAGGGCCCGGTAGAAGCCGAGCCGGTCACCCACCAGGACGTTGCCGGCCGCCATCGTGGCGCCGAGATCGCTGACGAAGAGGTTGAGGAAGTCCATGAGCTTGTCCTGGTCCAGGGCCATGACTGTGGGTTCCCTTCAGAGAGGTGACCGGTCATGGCGAGGGTCGCGCAACGCGTTGCGCAATTGTTGCGGCCACGCCGCAACGGCCCCCTGACGTTCTTACCTGGCGCGTCTTCTGCCCTTACTTGGGGGTTCATGATCTGGTTAATGTGGAGCAGTGTGATCGCGAGGTGTTCTATCCCCGTTCGTGGCTCGCCACGGCGATTGCCGGCACGCTTCTCGCCACCGGCCTCGCCGTACCCGCGGCCGCAGCTCCCACCCTTACCAGTCCCGCCAAGGTCACCGACCCCGTCAGCTACGTCGATCCGCTGATCGGCTCGGCCGGCGGCGGCAACACCTATCCGGGCGCCGTCCTGCCGTTCGGGATGATCTCCTGGAGCCCCACCAA
Organism: Nonomuraea sp. NPDC049709; assembly: GCF_040674815.1. Lineage (NCBI taxonomy): Bacteria > Bacillati > Actinomycetota > Actinomycetes > Streptosporangiales > Streptosporangiaceae > Nonomuraea > Nonomuraea sp. NPDC049709. Next base: position 36,462 of record NZ_JBFANM010000098.1, on the reverse strand, counting down.
CACCGCCGGCGACCAGACCAACGCCGCCGGGGCCAACGGCTACTCCTACAACACCCCACGCGTGCGCGGCTTCGCGCTGACGCACGTCAACGGCGCCGGCTGCCACCCCGGGGCCGCCGGGGACGTCCCGATCATGCCGTTCGCCGGCGAGGTCGCCTCGTCCCCGACCGCGGACACCGCCGACGCGGTCTACGCGAGCACCTTCGACCACGCCGACGAGAGCGCGCGGCCCGGCCGGTACACCGTCACGCTCGACTCGGGCGTCAAGACCGACCTCTCGGTCACGACCCGCGCGGGCGTCGGCGAGTTCACCTTCCCGCGGGACAAGCAGGCCAACCTGCTGTTCCGCGTGTCCAACTCGCTCAACGGCAGCGAGGACGCCGAGATCGCGATCGACCCCGCCACCCGTACGGTCACCGGCTCCGTCCTCACCGGCGCGTTCTGCGGCCGCCGCGCCAACGGCGGCGTGAACAACCGCAAGACCTACTACCGGCTGCACTTCGCCGCGACGTTCGACCGGGCCTTCGCCGGCACCGGCACGTGGGTCGACGGCGAGCTGCGCGCCGGCACCACGGCGGCGAGCGGCGGCGAGGGCTACGCCACCGGCGCCGACCGCGCGGGCAAGGGCTCCGGCGGGTACGTCAGCTTCGACACCACCTCGGACGCCGACGTACGGATGAAGGTCGGCATCTCCTACACCAGCCTCGACGCGGCCCGGAAGAACCTCGCGAAGGAGGTCACGCCCCGCGACGACGTCGCCTCGGTGGCCGCCAGGGCCACGCGCGCCTGGAACGACCGGCTGCGCTCGATCGAGGTGGCCGGCGGCTCGGCGGACCTGCTCACCACGTTCTACACGGCGATGTACCACTCCTACCTCCAGCCCAACGTCACCAGCGACGTCACGGGCACCTACCTCGGCAGCGACCAGAAGGTGCACCGGCTGGCCAGGGGCCAGCGGGAGCAGTACGGCAACTTCTCCGGCTGGGACCAGTACCGCGCCCACACCCAGCTCCTCGCGCTCCTCGAACCGCAGGTGGCGGGCGACTACGCCCAGTCCCTGTACAACCTGGCGCAGCAGAACGGCGGCGTGTGGGACCGCTGGGTGCACGTCAACGGCCCCACCCACGTCATGACCGGCGACCCGTCGGCCCCGGCGCTGGCCGGCTTCCACGCGCTCGGGGTGCGCAACTTCGACGTGCGCGGCGCCTTCGACTCGCTCTACGAGCAGGCGACCGTGCCGCACCCGTCGGGCCTGTCCGACAAGGGATGTCCCGGCCAGTGCGAGGGCCAGCGGCCGAACCTGGCCGAGTACCTGCGTCTCCAGTACGCCCCGCAGGACACCTGCCACTGCTGGGGCGGCGCCGCCGAGACGCTGGAGGACGCCACGGCCGACTTCGCGCTCGCGGACTGGGCGGCCCGGATCGGGCGTGACAAGGAGCACAACGAGCTGCTGCCGCGCGCGAGCTGGTGGCGCAACACCTTCAACCCGCAGGCCGGCAAGGAGGGCGGCTACCAGCAGGCCCGCAAGTCCGACGGGAGCTGGCTGTGGCCGTTCTCGCCGACCTCGGACGCCGGCTTCGCCCAGGGCACCAGCGCCACCTACACCTGGATGGTCCAGCACGACGTGTCCGGGCTGGCCGCCGCCATGGGCGGCAGGCAGCAGGCGGCCGACCGCCTCGACGCCTTCTTCCACCGCCCCGACGGCTCCTGGGCCACCGGCGGCGACGGCTTCCGCTACGACCCGACCAACGAGCCGGGCATCCACGTGCCCTGGCTCTACAACGCGCTCGGCCGGCCGTGGAAGACGCAGGAGACGGTGCGCGCGATGGCGTCCCTGGTGTACAAGACCGGCCCCAGCGGCCTGCCCGGCAACGACGACCTCGGCACCATGTCCGCCTGGTACGTCTTCGCCGCCCTCGGCATGTACCCCCAGACGCCCAGCCGCGCCGAGATGCTGCTGTCCAGCCCCATGTTCCAGAAGGCGTGGATCAAGCGCGGCAACGGCCGGACGATCACGGTGACCGCCCCGCAGGCGGCCCCCGACGCCATCTACGTCCAGGACGTCAAGGTCGACGGCCGTCCGCACACCCGGTCCTGGCTCCCGGAGTCCCTGCTCAACCGGGGTGGCGAGGTCGTCGTCAACGTGGGCACGACCGCGAACACGTCGTGGGCCACGGCCGCGGCCGACCTGCCGGTGGACCACGTACCCACGGCGCAGGCCCCGGTCCCCAACCTGCCCGAGGCGTGTGAGCCGATCGGCTCGGCCTGCGCGCACAAGCTCCAGTACGACGTGGACGGCGTGGCCACCGCCGACGCCAAGTCCCAGGGCAACCTGGACGGCAAGGGCTGGAGCTTCCCGGCGGAGCAGCTCCCCGCCCCCGGGCAGCACGACGGGTTCCTGATCCCCGGCACCAGGGGCACGGCGGGCAACTTCCACAGCCTCAGGGGCCAGCGCACCTACCTCACCAAGGGCCGTTACCAGGCGCTGGACCTGCTGGTCACGGCGGTCAACGGCGACCAGCGGACCGAGCTGACGATCACCTACGCGGACGGCTCGACCTCCACAGCCCCGCTGACGGTGACCGACTGGGCCGCGGCCTCGGCCCACTTCGGCGAGGCGACGGCGGTCACGGCCGACACCCGCTACAACGTCAACGGCACCGCCGACGGCCGCAGGGTGACGATCTGGCAGGTCTCCGTACCGGTCGACCCGGCCCGCGAGGCGGTCTCGTTCACCAGCCCCGCGACGCCCGACGTCAAGGTCTTCGCGCTCAACGCCAGGACCTGAAAAACCTCGTGCGGCGCCGACGCCGCTGAACTAGCGTCGGCGCCCATGAGCATCCCCCGCGTACGCCCTCCCTACGTCGCCGACGAGCGCACCCAGCTCGTCGGCTGGCTCGACCTGCAGCGCTCGATCATCCTGTGGAAGTGCGAAGGGCTGTCGGAGGAGGACGCGCACCGGCCCGTCCTGCCCACCTCGCCGCTCATGACGGTCGCGGGCCTGGTCTCCCACATGCGCTGGACCGAGCACTGCTGGTTCGAGGTGCTGTTCCAGGGCGGCGACTCCGCCGTCAACCCGCAGTTCGACGAGTCGGCGGAGAACGCCGACATGCGGGTGGAGGGCGTCCCGTCGGCCCGGCTCCTCGACGAGTACGAGCGCCAGTGCCAGGTCTCCAACGAGATCGTCGCCGCGCACTCTCTCGACGACCTGGGCAAGAGCTCCTTCTACGACGATCCGCCCACGCTGCGCTGGATGCTGATCCACATGGTCGAGGAGACCGCCAGGCACGCCGGCCAGCTCGACACGATCAGGGAGCTGCTCGACGGCACGAAGGGCTACTACTGACCTACAGGCCGAGCAGCTGAGCGGGCTCGGCGATGATCTGCTGGATGATCAGCCCGGCCGCCCCGAGCACGGCCGAGTCCGCGCCGGTCCCCGAGACGACGAGCGCGGGCGGCGTGCCGCGCATCGACGCCAGCCGGGCCCCCAGCCCCTCGGACACCGGCGCCGCCAGCCAGGCGAACAGCGGCGCGAAGATCCCGCCGAGCACGATCCTGCCGGGGTCCAGCAGGTGCACGGCCGAGGTGAGCGCCACGCCGAGCGCGTGCCCGGCCCGCTCGCACGCCTCCAGCGCGCGCCGGTCGCCCGACTCCAGCCGCTCCACCAGCTCGCCCACCGAGGCCAGCTCCCCGAGCAGGGCGTCCTGCCCCGCGTACACCTCCAGGCACCCACGCCCGCCGCACCGGCACGCGGGCCCGTCGGGCACCACGACGACGTGCCCCAGCTCCCCCGCCAGCCCGAACGTGCCCCTGAACACGGTGCCCTCGACCACCAGGCCGGCGCCGATGCCGATCTCGCCGGACACGTAGAGGAAGTCGGTCTCCCGCGAGCCGAACCAGAGCTCGCCGAGGGCCGCCAGGTTGGCCTCGTTGTCGATCACGAAAGGCAGGTCCACCAGGCCCGCCACGCGCACGTCCCGCCAGCCGAGATGCGGCGCGCTGCGCAGCACGCCGCCCTCGACCGTGCCCGGCACGGCCAGCGCCGCGCCGATGACCCGCAGCCCGCCGGCCTCCGCCTCGGCCGTGATCTCCTTCACCAGGTCCCGCAGCCCGGCGAGGATCTCCGTGGGGTCGGAGTTGCGGTTGTCGGCCGGCCGCGTCCGCCGCAACCGCACGGTACGGGCCAGGTCCACGACGCAGGCGGCCAGGTAGTCGATGTTGATCTCCAGCCCGAGCGCGGCGATCCGATGCCCGCTCAGGCTCACCGCCACGCCGGGCCGCCCTCGCTCGCCGCCCCGCACGGCCCCGCTCTCGGTCACCACGCCGGCCTCCAGGAGGTCGGCGACCAGGCTGGATACGGTGGTCTTGGTGAGCCCTGTCCGCTCGGCGAGCGCGGCACGGGTGTGAGGTCCTGATCCGTGAATGGTCGCCAGCACTACGGCCAGGTTACGGGCGCGCATGGAATCATGCCGAACCCCTCTTGACGACACGGTGCCCACCTCCTCAGGATTATGTACAGATTATGGACTAAACCAAAGGAACCCGAAATGACCAACGCGTTCACGCCCACCCCCGACGATCGCTTCACCTTCGGTCTCTGGACCGTGGGCTGGCAAGCCCGCGACCCGTTCGGCGACGCCTCCCGCCCCGCGCTCGACCCGGTGGAGAGCGTGCACCGCCTGGCCGAGCTGGGCGCGCACGGCGTCACCTTCCACGACGACGACCTGCTCGCCGTCGAGCCCGACCGCGACAAGGCCATCGCCGCCTTCAGGAAGGCCCTCGACGAGACCGGCATGAAGGTCCCGATGGCGACCACGAACCTGTTCACCCACCCGGTGTTCAAGGACGGCGCCTTCACCAGCAACGACCGCGACGTCCGCCGGTACGCGCTGCGCAAGGTCATGCGGAACCTCGACCTGGCCGCCTCGCTGGGCGCGAAGACGTACGTCTGCTGGGGCGGCCGCGAGGGCGCCGAGTCGGACGCGGCCAAGGACGTCAAGGCCGCCCTCGACCGCTACAAGGAGGGCCTCGACCTCCTCAGCCAGTACGTCATCGACAAGGGCTACGACATCCGCTTCGCCCTCGAGCCCAAGCCGAACGAGCCCCGCGGCGACATCCTCCTGCCCACGATCGGCCACGCCCTGGCGCTGATCAACGAGCTGGAGCACCCTGAGATGGTGGGCCTCAACCCGGAGGTCGGCCACGAGCAGATGGCCGGGCTCAACTTCGTGCACGGCATCGCCCAGGCGCTGTGGCACGGCAAGCTCTTCCACATCGACCTCAACGGCCAGCACGGCCCGAAGTACGACCAGGACCTGATCTTCGGTCACGGCGACCTGAAGAGCGCCTTCTTCCTGGTGGACCTGCTGGAGAACGGCGGCTACGACGGCCCCCGCCACTTCGACTACAAGCCGCTGCGCACCGAGGACCCCGAGGACGTGTGGGTGTCGGCCGCGGCGAACATGCGCACCTACCTGATCCTCAAGGAGAAGTCGCGCGCCTTCCGCGCCGACCCCGAGGTGCAGCAGGCCCTGAGCGCCTCCCGCGTGGACGAGCTCGCGCTGCCCACCCTGGCCGCCGGCGAGACGTGGCAGGACCTGGCCAAGGACGACTTCGACCCCGAGGTGGCCGCCGCCCGCGGCTTCCACTTCACCCACCTGAACCAGCTCGCGCTCGAGCACCTCATGGGGGTACGCGGATGACCCGACCGATCAGTGTCCAGCTCTACACCGTCAGGGAACCGCTGGCCGCCGACCGCGACACCGTGCTGCGGCGGATCGCGGAGATCGGATACCGGGCCGTCGAGCCCTACGACCCCATGACCGATCCCAAGGGCTTCCGCGAGGTGGCCGACGACCTGGGGCTGAGCGTGTCGGGCACGCACGCGTACGCGCTGCTCGACAGGGAGCCGGCCGAGGTCTTCGACGCGATCGCCACGATCGGGACCGACAAGGTGATCATCCCGGCCGGCATCGCGGAGGAGGAGTTCACCACCCGCGACGGCCTCGCCCGCGCGGCCGACCTGCTGAACGGCCTGGCCGAGCAGGCGGCCGGCCACGGGATGCGGATCGGCTACCACAACCACTGGTGGGAGCTCGAGCCGCGGGTGGACGGCCGGCACGCCATCGAGGTGCTGGCCGACCTGCTGGCCCCCGAGGTGTTCCTGGAGATCGACACCTACTGGGCGGCCGTGGGCGGCGCCGACGTGCCCGCCCTGCTCGGCCGCCTGGCGGGACGGGTGGAGGCGCTGCACGTCAAGGACGGCCCGGGGGTCAAGGGCGAGCCGCACACCGCGGTGGGCAGGGGCGTCATGTCCGTGCCCGAGATCCTCGCCGCCGCCCCGGACGCCTGGCGCGTCGTCGAGCTCGACGAGTGCGCGACCGACATCTTCGCCGCCCTCGCGGACAGCCACGCCTACCTCACCTCCTTGGAGAGCTCTTGAGCAACGGCCCGGTCGGCGTCGCCCTCGTCGGCGCCGGAGTCATCAGCGGCCAGTACCTCCGCAACCTCAACTCCTTCCCCGACGTCCGCGTGGTCGCCGTCGCGGACATCGACACCGACCGGGCCGCCGAGGTGGCCAGGGAGCACGACGTACGGGTGTCCGGCACGCTCGGCGCGGTGCTCTCACTGTCCGAGGTCGAGATCGTGGTCAACCTCACGGTCCCGTCCGCGCACGCGGCCGTCGCGCTGGAGTGCCTGCGCGCCGGCAAGCACGTGTACGGCGAGAAGCCCCTCGCCATGAACCTGGACGAGGCGGCCAAGGTCATGGCCGAGGCCGCCGGGCGCGGCCTGCGGGTGGGCGGCGCCCCCGACACCTTCCTGGGCGCCGGGCTGCAGTCCACCCTGCACGCCCTGCGCTCCGGCGCCATCGGGGCACCGGTCGCCGTCACGGCCGCCACCCAGAGCCTGGGCCCGGAGTCCTGGCACCCCAACCCCGAGTTCTTCTACCAGCCCGGCGGCGGCCCGCTGTTCGACCTCGGGCCCTACTACCTGACCGCCCTGGTGTCGCTGCTCGGCCCCGTCACCCGGGTGGCGGCCGGCACGCGCAGGGCCCGCGACCAGCGCGTCGTCGGATCGGGGCCCAAGGCGGGCACCCTGTTCCCGGTCGACGTGCCGACCCACGTCAACGCCCTGCTGGACTTCCCCGGCACGGCCACGGCGGCGGCCACGTTCAGCTTCGACTCGGCCGTCAACCGCCGGATGATCGAGATCATCGGCACCGAGGGCGCCCTGTCGCTGCCGGACCCCAACACGTTCGAGGGCCCGCTGCTGGCCCGCGGCCTGCACGACGCGGACTGGCGGGAGCTGCCGCTGTCCGGCACCACGGCGGGGCGCGGCATCGGGGTGCTCGACATGGCCAGGTCGATCCGGGCCGGCACGCCGCACCGCGCGTCTGGCGAGCTGGCCGGTCACGTGCTGGAGCTCATGTCGGCCATCACGGAGTCGGGCGAGCAGGCGGAGTTCCGCACCATCGCCTCCACCCTGACCGCGCCGGAGCCGCTCCCGGCGGGCTGGGACCCGTACGCGGCCACCCTGTCCTGACCCCGGATGGCTGGGCGGTGGGGGCACCGCCCAGCCAACGGAAAGTTACATACCCCTAACAGACAGGAATCACCCAACCAGGACCGGGCATTGTTACTTTGAGTAATCACTCGGTAACAGAACTCCAAAAGGGGATCCCATGCGCGTCCTGATCCAACTCCGCCCGGCCCCCGACGTCGTCGCGTCGGTGATCGACCCCGGCGTCCGCAGCACCGTCGCCGACGTCGTCGCCGACCTCCCCGGAGTCCTCCTCGACCGCGCGTTCACCCCCGTGGCCGTGCCGCGGCCGGTCGCCGCCCACGGCGCGCCCATGTCGCTGCACCAGCGGATGGAGTTCTCGCTGGCACCCGAGGACGCCTCCGTGCTCGTGCGGGGCGAGATCTCCGACGCCGAGCTGTCCACCCGGTCGGCGCTGCTGTCCTCCTCCGTACGCGAGGTGGCCGGCGTCTTCGCCGATCCATACGTGCACAGCCAGCCGGCCTGCGGCGGCGACGGACCCGTGGGCGACTGGGAGGAGGTCAGGCGGCTCCTGCACACCTACGACCTGTGGTCGGCCGGCCATGACGGCGAGGGCGTGACCATCGCGGTCGTGGACAGCGGCATCAACGCCGACCACGTCGCGGCGCGCATCGGCCACGACGTGACGATCGACGCCGACCGGAGCTGGAGCCCGCCGGGGGTGAGCAAGACGCCCGGGCGCTACCCCGTGTCCCATGGCTCCATGTGCGCCTTCGACACACTGCTGGCCGCCCCCAAGACCACCCTGCTCGACATCCCGATCCTGCTCAGCCGCAAACCCGGCCCGACGGCGGACGGGCTGCTATCCGACGCGGTGGCCGCCTACTCCCACCTCTCCGCCGTGCTGCGGGCCATGCCCGCCGGCTCCAGGTCCCTGGTCGTCAGCAACAGCTGGGGCCTGTCCTCGCCCGACATGGACTTCCCGCCCGGCCACCCGGGCAACTACTCCGACAACCCGGCGCACCCGTTCAACGTGATCGTCGGGAGCCTGGAGGGGGCGGGCGCCGACATCCTGTTCGCGGCGGGCAACTGCGGCCGCGACTGTCCCGACCAGCGGTGTGCCTACCCCGACCGCCCGATCGTGGGCGCCAACTCGCACCCACGCGTCCTGTCCGTCGGCGGCGTGGACACCCGGGGCGAGCGCGTCGGCTACTCCTCGCAGGGCCCGGGGCGGCTGTCGGAGCGCAAGCCCGACCTGTGCGCGTACACGCACTTCGCCGGCTCGGAGGCCACCGGCCCGGCCGACACCGGCACCTCCGCCGCCTGCCCCGTCGCCGCCGGGGTGGTCGCCGCCGTGCGCACGCGGCGCTCCGCCGACGAGCTGACCCCCTCGCAGCTGCGCACCCTGCTGCACCGCACCGCCGACGACCGCAGCACGGTCGGCTTCGACCACGACTACGGGTACGGCGTCATCGACCCGCCTGCCGTCCTGGCCGCGCTCGGCCGGCAGAACCGGACCCGCGCCGCCTGACATGGCCCTGATCCAGGTGCGGCTGCCGCCAGGGGCCACCGTCGACGACGCGTTGCGCCTGCTCGGGTTGTCCGAGGAGGACATCGACACGGACTTCGGGCTGGTGGCCGTCGCGCCCGGCCGTCAGGTGCTGCGCGCCACGGAGGAGGCGGCCGCGCGGGTGAGCCGGGACCTCGCGGACGTCTTCTCCGACCCCCGCATCGGGCCGCACGATTCCGGTTGATCGGCAACGCGTTGGCCAGAACCCGGCGGACCCGCAAGAATGCTGCGATGGCTGACAGTGCCGAGACCGACTGGGTCTCCAGGTTCGCGGACGAGGTGATCTCCGAGGCGGAGAGACGCGCCCCGGGCAGAACGATCGTCTGCGCCTCCGGGCTGAGCCCGTCGGGCCCGATCCACCTGGGCAACCTGCGCGAGGTCATGACGCCCCACCTCGTCGCCGACGAGATCAGGCGGCGCGGGCTGGAGTGCGTGCACCTGCTGTCGTGGGACGACTACGACCGGTTCCGCCGGGTGCCCGCGGGCGTCGACCCGTCGTGGGACGAGCACATCGGCAAGCCGCTGACCTCGGTGCCCGCCCCGCCGGGCAGCCCTTACGCGAGCTGGGCCGAACACTTCAAGGCGCCCATGACCGCCGCGCTGGCGGAGCTGGGCGTCGAGGTCCGGGGGATCAGCCAGACCGAGCAATACTCCTCGGGGGCCTACCGGGAGCAGATCCTGCGGGCCGTGCGCAAGCGGGCCCGCATCGACGCCGTGCTGTCGCGCTACCGGTCCAAGCAGGTCGAGGACTATTTCCCGTACAAGCCCTACTGCGACCTGTGCGAGCGCGACCTGACCACGGTCACCGCCTACGACGACGAGACCACCGAGCTGGCCTACACCTGCGAGTGCGGCTTCGGCGAGACCGTGCGCCTGGCCGAGCACGACCGCGGGAAGCTGGTGTGGAAGGTCGACTGGCCGATGCGCTGGGCCTACGAGGGCGTGATCTTCGAGCCGTCCGGGGTCGATCACCACTCGCCCGGCTCGGCCTGGATCGTCGGCGGCCAGATCGTCGGCGACGTGTTCGGCGGGCAGCAGCCGATCGGCCCCATGTACGCGTTCGTCGGCATCAGCGGCATGGCCAAGATGAGCAGCTCCAAGGGCGACGTGCCGACCGCGGCGGACGCCCTGGAGATCATGGAGGCGCCGGTCCTGCGCTGGCTGTACGCCCGCCGCAAGCCGGCCCAGTCCTTCAAGATCGCCTTCGACCAGGAGATCCAGCGGCTCTACGACGAGTGGGACGCCCTGGGCCGCAAGGTCGCCGCGGGCCAGGCCCAGCCCGCCGAGCTGGCCGCCTACAACCGCGCGGTCGGCACGGCCGCGGGCCCGCTGCCCGCGACCCCGCACCCGGTCCCCTACCGCACGCTGGCCTCCGTCGTGGACATCACGACCGGGCATGACGCGCAGACCCTGCGCATCCTGCGCGACCTCGACGGCGTCGAGGCCCTCGACGAGGCCCGCCCCCGCCTGGACCGGGCGCAGCGCTGGGTCGACGACCACCTGCCCGCCGACCAGCGCACCCGCGTGCGGGAGTCGCCGGACCAGGAGTTGCTCGATTCGCTCGACAACGAGGAGCGGGAGGGGCTGCGGCTGCTGGCCGACGGCCTGGACGACTGGACGCTGGAGGGCCTGACGGCGCTGGTCTACGGCGTGCCCAAGCTCCAGGCCGGGCTGCCGGCCGACGCCAAGGCCACGCCGGAGCTGAAGGCGGCGCAGCGGGCCTTCTTCGCCCTGCTCTACAAGCTGCTCGTCGGCCGCGACACCGGCCCCCGGCTGCCCACCCTGCTGATGGCCGTGGGCGCCGACCGGGTCCGCAAGCTGGTGGGTGCGTGAACGGGGTCGTCCTGATCACCGGGATCTCGGCGGCCGGCAAGTCGACCGTGGCCCAGGCACTGGCCGAGCGGCTGCCAAGGGCGGCCCACGTACGCGGTGACATGTTCCGTCGCATGGTGGTCAGCGGGCGTGCCGAAATGACGCCGGAAACGACCGGCGAGGCGGTGCGCCAGTTGCACCTCCGTTACCGGATCGCGGCCGCTGCGGCGGACTTGTATTTCGATGCCGGATTTACGGCAATAGTCCAAGACGTAATTCTTGGACAGGATTTGGAACGGTTCACGAAGCTAGTCCGGGCGCGTCCCTTGCAGGTGATCGTCCTGGCCCCCGACCCGGCCGCGGTCGAGCACCGCGAGCGGGCCCGGGCCAAGGCCGGATACGCCGGCGGATGGACGATTGCCCAGCTCGACGCGTCGCTGCGGCACGAGACCCCGCGCATTGGACTCTGGCTGGACACCTCGCGGCAGACGGTCGAGGAGACCGTTGACGAGATCGTTTCGAGGGCCCCGGAGGCCAGGATCGACAAAGATCACATATAAGACCGAGCAATGCAAGGAGCTGTCAAGCGGGCTGCATGCGTCCCGGAGAACCTTGGTTCCATGAACAAGCAGCCTTTCGCCGCCAGCGTCAGTGTCATCGTTCCCGCGATGAACGAGGCCGAGAATCTTCCCCACGTCTTCGCCACGCTGCCCGACTGGATCGACGAGGTGATCCTGGTCGACGGCAACTCGACCGACGACACCATCGCCGTGGCACGCAGGCTGCGCCCCGACCTCCGGGTCGTCGTGCAGACCCGGCGCGGGAAGGGCAACGCGCTCATCGAGGGCTTCCAGGCCGCCCGGGGCGACATCATCGTCATGATCGACGCTGACGGGTCCACCGACGGCAGGGAGATCCGCGCCTTCGTCGACACCCTCGTCAGCGGCGCCGACTTCGCCAAGGGCTCCAGGTACGCCCCTGGTGGCGGCTCGGACGACCTCAGTCCGATCCGCTCGCTCGGCAACAAGGTCCTCACCGGGCTCACCAACTTCCTCTACGGCACCCGCTACACCGACCTCTGCTACGGCTACAACGCCTTCTGGGCCCGCCACCTCGACACCCTCGACCTCGACTGCGACGGCTTCGAGATCGAGACCCTGATGAACGTCCGCGCCGCCCAGGCCGGCCTCGTCATCCACGAGGTCCCCAGCCACGAGCGCTCCCGCATCCACGGCGCGAGCAACCTGCACGCCGTGCGCGACGGCTGGCGCGTGCTGAAGACGATCTGGCGGGAGCGGGCCCGCGGTGGCGGCGTGCCGGCGCAGGCCCAAGTGGCACTTGCGAAGTGAGGAGTGACATCCTCGAACAATGCGCTACATAGTGATCGGGGCAGGAGCAGTCGGGGGGACCATCGGGGCCCGCCTCTTCCAGGGCGGGCACGAGGTCCTCCTCATCGCGAGAGGGGCCCATTACGAGGCCATCAAGCGCGACGGCCTGAGACTGATCACCTCCGAGTTCTCCGAGACCCTGGACATCCCCGCCGCCGACGGCCCCGTGCCCGTGCGCGATGACGACGTGCTCATCCTGGCGACCAAGTCGCAGGACACGATCGCCGCGCTGGCCCCCTGGCCGTCCGACCTGCCCGTGGTGTGCGCCCAGAACGGCGTGGCCAACGAGCGCATGGTCCTGCGGCGGTTCGAGCGCGTCTACGCCATGTGCGTGTGGCTGCCGGCCCAGATCCCGCAGCCCGGCGTCGTGGCCGCGGGCGGCTACCCCTACTCCGGGATGTTGCACGTCGGACGTTATCCACAGGGTGTGGACGAGCTGTCCGAGCTGGTCGTGACCGACCTCGGCAAGCACGGCCTCGTGGGGCGGAGCGCTCCCGACGTGATGCGCTGGAAATACGGCAAGCTGCTCGGCAACCTGGCCAACGCCGCCGAGGCGCTCGTCGGCCACGTGCCCGGCCTGGCCGACCTGGCCGCGCGAGCCAGGGCCGAGGCCATGACCGTGCTCGACCGGGCCGGCATCGCCTACTCCACCCCCGAGGAAGAGGCCGAGGTACGCGGCCACAGAGTGGACATGCGCCCCATCGAGGGCATCAAGCGCAGCGGCGGGTCGTCCTGGCAGAGCCTGGCCAGGGGCAGCGGCTCGATCGAGGCCGACTACCTCAACGGCGAGATCGTCCTGATCGGCCGCGAGCACGGCGTGCCCGCCCCGGTCAACGAGACGCTGCGGCGCGAGGCCAACAGGTCCGCCAGGGAGCAGCTGGCGCCCGGCTCGATGCCGGTGGACACGCTGCTGGCCCTCATCGACGAGCGTTCCGCAGCCGGATCCCGCTGAACTGCATGGTGCTGGACGTCACCTCGTTCCAGAACGGCCACAGGTTGTCCAGCACCCTGAGCTGGATCCCCGCCTCCTCGTGCAGCTCGAACAGGTCGCCCACCGGCTCGGGCGGGCCCAGCGGCAGCACGGGGGCCTTGGAGACGACCGCGTGCGGCGGGTCCCCGATGGGCGCGAAGCCGTCGGCGGGCAGCCGGTAGGCGTACAGCCGCACGTCCATCAGCGCCTTCAGCCAGCAGTACTCGATGGCGTGCACCCGGTCGCCGCAGCCGGCGCCGACGATCCGGGCCGCGTCCTCCTTGGAGGTGCGCGGCCCGACCCAGGCCATCGCCCGGGGGCAGGCACGCGGGAACCAGTAGTCGGGGCACCGGTCGTGGTCGACCGCCCACACGTACGGCTCGCTCAGCGCCGAGGTCACGGCGACGTGCGGCACGAACCGCTCGATCGTCGGATCCTCGGAGAAGTGCAGGACCTGCCCAGGCTCGGGTCTCATGAACGACATCATCGCGCATATCCCGTCGATCTCCGGGCAGTGGAAACGCTCTCTTACGACAAGGGGTGAGTTGGATGATCGTACTTGGACTGATCCTGATCCTGCTCGCCGGCGGTGCGTTCTACCTGGTGCTCACCGAGGAGAGCACCAGGTACATCCTGTTCGGATACACCTTCGAGCTCAATCACGTGGAGATGTTCCTCACCGGTGCGGCCGCGGTGGCCGTCCTGCTGCTGGGCGTCTGGCTGATGGGCTCAGGGTCGCGCAGGACCGCCAGGCAGCGCCGCCGGCTGCGCAGTGCGAGGGCGGAGTCCTCCAACCGGGTGGCCCAGCTGGAGGACGAGAAGCGCGACCTGGAGCGGAAGCTGGAGCGCGAGCATGCGTCCGGCGACCGTCTCGTCGCCCGCGGAACGGACGAGCACCACTAGGCAGCGACATCCTGGCGCGAGGGCAGCAGCTTGCCCTCGCGCCAGAGCGCGAATCCGGTGATCACCGCTCCCAGCCCCTCCCAGAGCCCGACACCGAAGAACTTGCCGGGCGCCGCCCCGGTCAGCACCAGCGTGGTGAAGACCGCGAACGTCACCAGCCGGAACGGCACGGTCCAGCGGAAGAACGGGGTGTAGTCCGCCGAGGCGGCGAACACGTAGTAGACGCCCATGTTCACGGCCGCCATCGAGGAGGCGGCCATATAGACCAGCGTGTAGTCACCGGCGGGCCGCGTGTCGAGCACCTCGAAACCCAGCATGGCCAGGAGGGTGTCGGGCGAGATCAACCCGAGCAGGCCGAGCGCGAAGGCGAGGAAGCCGAAGACCGCGATGGTCCAGCCGGAGAAGGAACGCGGAAGACGCACAGAAATCCTTCCAAAGGGGGGTGTACTCTGCGAGGCGATCTCATCATGCACCCGGAGGTCGCATGCCCCCCACGCGTGGCCGTCCCATCGCACTGAAACTTCTCATCCTCCTGCTCGTCCCACTGCTGTCCCTGGTGGGCCTGTGGGCGTTCGCGGCGGGCCTGACCGGCGGTGACGGTCTCCGCCTGCTGTCGATCAACGATCTGGCCACGAACCTGGCCAACCCGTCCGAGCAGGTCAACATCGAGCTCCAGAACGAGCGGCTGGTGTCGGTGGAGTTCCTGGTCACCGGGCAGGGCGCGGACGCGATGGCCAAGCAGCGCGGCCGGACCGACCGGGCCGTCAAGACGTTCCGCTCGCTGTCCGGAAACCTGCGCGACCTGTCACCGGAGATGACCGCGCAGCTCAACGCGCTGAACGGCAAGCTCGACCAGCTCACCGACGTCCGGCGCGAGGTGGACGGCTCCGTCGTCGCGCCGCTCGACGTCATCGACGGCTACAGCCAGATCGTGGACGCGTCCTTCCGCATGTACGACGCCATGGTCCTGGTGCCCGACATGGCCCTCTACCAGCAGGCCCGGGCGGTGACCATGCTGGGCGAGGCCAAGGACGTGCTGTCCAGGGAGCGGGCGCTGATCGCGGTCGTGCTGGCCAAGGGCAGGGTGGAGGCGCGCGAGCGGGAGTCGTTCACGGGGATGGTGGCCACCAGGCGGCTGCTGTTCTCCCAGGCGCTGTCGCATCTGGACGGCGCCCTGCGGGGGCCGTACGAGAGGTTGGCCGCCTCGCCGGTCTACGCGGAGTTTTTGGCGGCCGAGGACGCCATCAGGAGCCAGGCCGCCAACGGCGGGCTGCCCGCGGGCGCGGCGACCTGGCCCATCGACGGCCAGAACCTGTGGGAGGCCGTCGAGCGCGACCAGGCCCTGGCCGTGCAGGGCATCGTGCGGCGGGTGACGCCGACGGCGATCGGCATGCTCATCAAGCTCGGCGTGGCGGGCGGCCTGGGCCTGCTCGCGGTCATCACCTCGATCATGCTCTCGCTGCGCTTCCGCAAGCGTCTGGTGCGGGAGCTGGCCGGGCTGCGCGACGCCGCCACGGAGCTGGCCGAGGTGCGGCTGGCCGGGCTGGTCAAGCGGCTGCGGACGAACACCGAGCCGCCCACGGCCGCCGAAGTGGCGCCGCTGGAGGTCAAGGCGCACACGTCCGAGGTGCGCGACATCGTGCGGGCCTTCAACGACGTGCAGTCCACCGCCGTCGAGGCCGCCGTGAGCCAGGCCCGCCTGCGCCACGGCGTCAGCCAGGTCTTCGTGAACCTGGCCAGGCGCAACCAGTCGCTGCTGCACCGGCAGCTGCTCCAGCTCGACAGCATGGAGCGGGCGACGGAGGCGCCGGAGGTGCTGGCGGACCTGTTCAAGCTCGACCACCTCACCACCCGCATGCGCAGGCACGCGGAGAGCCTCATCATCCTGTCCGACCAGGCGCCGGGCCGCGGCTGGCGCAACCCGGTGCCCATCCTCGACGTGCTGCGCGCCGCCGTGGCCGAGGTGGAGGAGTACGAGCGGGTGGAGGTGCTCCAGCCGCCCCAGGTCGCGCTGCTGGGCTCGGCGGTCACCGACGTGGCCCACCTGATGGCCGAGCTGGTCGAGAACGCCACCCTCTTCTCCCCGCCCCAGACCAGGGTGGACGTGCGCAGCGCGAGCACGCCGCACGGCGTCCTCGTCGAGGTGGAGGACCGCGGGCTCGGCCTGCCGCGCGTCGAGCTCGACGAGCTGAACGACCGGCTGACGGAGATGCCCGAGTTCGACCTGGCGCAGAGCGAACGGCTCGGGCTGTTCGTGGTCTCCAGGCTCGCGGCCAGGCACGGCATCAAGGTCACCCTGGCGCCCTCGCCGTACGGCGGCCTGACCGCGATGGTCGCCCTGCCCGCCTCCCTCCTGGCCGACCAGCCCGCGCTGGCCGGGAGGTAGGGAGGGCGGCTACGGCAGCACCTGCAGCAGGGCCTGCTTCTTCGCCTTGGCGGGCTCGGCGATGCGCTGGAGCTCCTTGCCCGCGCCGTCGAGCACGACCAGCGTGTTGTGGTCGGTGCCGGCGACGCGCACGACCAGCCGCCCGTCGGCCAGGTAGAGGGCTCCGATCAGCTTGCCCTTGACCGCGAGCGGGCGCTTCTTGCCCGTCACCATGTCCAGCACCACCGGCTTGAAGGCCGTGGGCCAGCTCCCGTCGCCCAGCATGTCGGGGTTGGCGGGGAACTGCACGACGGCGTTGCGCCCGTTCGGGGACAGGCTCTGCACGTGGGTGATCCACTTGACGCCCTTGGCCGGGGCCGCCTTGCCGGTCTTGACGTCGAGCCGGTAGAGGGCGTCGGCCTCGCCGGTGTAGCCCGCCACGTAGCGGCCGTCGGCCGACCAGGCGAGGTGGCACACGCCCTGCGACCTGCCGAGCTTGCGCGGCGCTCCGGTGCCGTCGGCCTTGACGGACATGATCGTGTCGCTGCCCTGCGGGTACGCCACCTGCGTCGAGTCGGCGGACCAGACCGGGGTGAGGCACGGCGTGCCGCCCTGGAGCCCGCTCACGATCGTGGTGGTCTTGCCGCCCTGCCTGACCTGGAGCCGGCCGGTCTGCGTCACCCAGGCCGCCTTCCTGCCGTCGGGGGAGGCGGCGTACTGCGGCATGGTGCCCGTCGTGGCGACGGTGCTCCACTTGCCGCCTTGATACCGGCTGAGCTGGTTGCCGGTGGAGCCGGCATAGGCGGCGTAGACGGCGGCACCGGACAGCTCAGGAGCCGCCGTCGCGGCGGACGCGGCCGAGGGGGCCACCAGAACGGCTCCAAGTGCGACACCGGCCGCAACACGAATCTTCATGAGAAGACATGTTGCCCGAACCCGCTCACAGACGCAGGAACGGCTCGCTGAAATGAGCGGTGGCGAGGATCGCCCGTTCGGCCCTGAGCGCGGCGAGCACCTCGGCCCGGGTGCGCGCGGCGGCCTCCTGGTCGTCGTCGTAGACGTAGCGGATGGCCGGGTCGTCCAGCTGCACGGGGTGCAGGACCAGGTCGCCGGTCATGGCCAGCTCGCCGACCCTGACGATCTGGTGGCCGGGGGTGTGCCCCGGCGCGGAGTGGACGTGCACGCCCGGCGCGACCTCGGCGTCGCCCTCGACCACGTGGAGCTGAGCCCTGATCTTGCTGACGACCTCGTGGAGCATCGGGCCACGGGCCGCGTCCAGCTCTGCTTGCTGGAGCACGTAGCGGGCGTTCTCGAACACCGGCCTGCCGTCGGCGACCGCGCCCGAGGCGTGGTCGCTGTGCAGATGGGTGAGGATCACGGTGCCGATCTCGGCGGGCGCGACGCCCGCGGCGGCCAGCTCACCGGCCAGCGTGCCCGGAACCGGCGCCCAGCTCGACGCCGGCGAGTCCGCGGCGCCGATGCCCGTGTCGACCAGGGTCAGCCGGCCGGCGCCGTCGCGGAGCAGATAGCAGTGGAAGTGCAGGACCCACGGCTCGTCCTGGAGCCCGGAGCCGGCGAACATCTCCGCCGGCGGGCGGCGGATCGACGCTCCCATGGGGCCCACGGCGTCGCAGAGTGGTGTCACCTCGACGCCGGACACGGTCATAGATCTGTGCGGCACCCGGCAAGACTAGGGCCGCCGGTCCTAGGCCGCGACGGGCCGGCGCGGGACGTACTCGTTCTCGAGGTCGGCGGCGAAGACGGCGCGGCGGCAGTGCGCGCACCTGTACATGATCGGGCCTTCGTCGAGCTCGTGGTGACACCGCGGGCAGTGGTTGGTCTTCATGGTGCTCCCCCAAGGAGTCTTCCTGTTGGTCCCAATGGAACCCTCACCGAGTTGCAGGGACCCTGCATGCCACTTGACACGATGACGCTGCGCCGATGGGGGTTCAGTGCTGTTCGATACACCGGGCGCGGTAATTTTCCTCGCAGTACGGTGCCGAGAAGAACATTGTCACGCACCTACCCCGCGTTCGCGGGTCAAGACACGAGAACCGCCCGGGAATAGCCCAAGAGGGCTAGGTGTTCCATGGGCTGGATGGTGTGGTATCTTCCCACCAAGCGTTGAGCTCCAGCTCCGCTGATCCTCACCACAGCCCAGCCCCCTTCGCGAGGGCCCGGCTTCCTTTCATCATCACGCCCGGCTCCTCGGGGCCCGGCGCATTTTCCCTCAAGGGGCTCCATCATGTCTGTGCAAACCATTCCTGAACAGCGTTCTTCTGTCTCGATCCGCCACGTCAGTGGCCTTCTGGACATCAACGACAAATCCGCGTTCATCCGTGCGGGACACCTGCCCGCTCCGGGCGACGTCCGCCTTCCCCCCGAAAAAGTACGGCAGTACGACCTGCGTCCCGGCGACCACGTCGTCGCGTCGCTCGCCGGGAACAGGCTCGTCGACGTCGAGTCGGTCAACGGCGCCACCGAGTGGCGCGGCCGGCCCCGGTTCGCCGAGCTCACGCCGATTCACCCGACCGAGCGGCTCAACATCGAGACCGAGTCGCTCAGCACGCGCGTCATCGACCTGTTCGCGCCCATCGGCAAGGGGCAGCGCGGCCTCATCGTGGCGCCGCCCAAGGCCGGCAAGACCATGGTCCTGCAGGCGCTGGCCGCCGGGATCGCCCGCAACCACCCCGAGGCGCACCTGATGGTGGTCCTGGTGGGCGAGCGGCCCGAGGAGGTCACCGACATGCGCGCCACCATTCCGGGCGAGATGTTCTACTCGACCTTCGACCACCCGGACCGCGACCACGCCGCCGTCGCCGAGCTGGCCATCGAGCGGGCCAAGCGCCTCGTGGAGGCAGGCCGGGACGTGGTGCTGCTGCTCGACTCGCTGACCCGGCTGGGGCGCGCGTACAACAACCTGGCGCCCAGCGGCGGACGGGTGCTCACGGGCGGCATCGACGCCCGCGCCCTCTACCCGCCGAAGCGCTTCTTCGGCGCCGCCCGGAACGTGGAGGGCGGCGGCTCGCTCACCATCATCGCCACCGCGCTCGTGGACACGGGCTCGCGGATGGACAACAGCCTCTACGAGGAGTTCAAGGGCACCGGGAACATGGAGCTGCACCTGACCCGCGAGCTGGCCGAGCGGCGGGTGTTCCCGGCCGTGGACCTGGACGCCTCGGGCACGCGGCGCGAGGAGATCCTGCTGCACGAGGCGGAGCGGCAGGTGGTCTGGCGGCTGCGTCGATCGCTGACGACCCTGGAGAAGCAGAAGGGCCTGCAAGTCCTCGTGGACAGGCTCCGCTCCACCTCCTCCAACGCCGCCTTCCTCCTCGAGGCCAGCGCCGCCTGACCCATCCGCTCCCCGCCTGCCGCGAGAATGGGCCGCATGCTGGCCGACATCGTCGAATACCTCATCTGCCCCGTCTGCCGAGCCGACCTGCGGCTCGACGAGAGCGCCGTGCGCTGCGCCGCCGGGCACACCTTCGATGTCGCCAAGCAGGGATACGTGAGCCTGCTCGTCGGATCCAGGCCGCCGGGCACCGCCGACAGCCCCGCCATGGTGGCCGCCAGGGCCGCCTTCCTCGACGAGGGGCACTACGCCCCGCTCGCCGACGCGGTCGCGGAAGCAGTCCGGACGCATGCGACAGGTGAGAACGTTCCAGGAAAACGTGAGTCCTCTACCGAAACGAATGACGGCACGGAGTTGAGGGCGTACCGTGGGGCGGGAGTGGAGGCCGGTTACGGCACGGGGCCAGGAGGTCCCGCGCGGGAGCCGGACATCGTCGAGGATCGTCGCGCGGAGGGCAGGGCCGCGCCGGTGATCGTCGACGCAGGCGCGGGCACCGGGCACTACCTGGCGGCCGCGCTCGACGCGGTCAACGATGGCATCGGGATGGCGTTCGATGTGTCGAAGCACGCTGTACGCCGGGCGGCGCGGGTGCATCCCAGGGCAGGGGTGTTCGTGGCCGACGTGTGGCGCCCGCTACCGATCAGGAGCGGGGTGGCCGATGTGGTGATCGACGTGTTCGCGCCCAGGAACGGGCCCGAGTTCAGGCGGATCCTGCGGCCCGGCGGGGTCGCGGTGGTCGTCACCCCCGCACCCGAGCACCTCAGCCCGCTGGTCGAGGAGCTGGGCCTCCTCTCCGTGGACGAGGAGAAGGAGCGCAGGGTGGCACGCAGCCTGGAGGGGTTCACGGAGTCCGGGCGGCGCTCGATCGAGTTCGAGATGGAGCTGGGGCATGGTGACATCGCCCAGGTTGTCGGGATGGGCCCGAGTGCATGGCATAACGACGCGACCACGCTCGATGAGCGAATTGCGGCATTTGTCGCCCGGAACGTCGCTAAAGGACAGCGAAAAGTAGTAACGCGCGCAGCGTTTCACCTGTCTATCTTCGAGCCGGCGCCCCGATCAAGACCCGTTACTTGACGGACATGAGCGGCCGGTGTTACTGATGGGGCATTTAGTCCGAAATTCCCCCACATTCTCGCAGTATTTCCCCGGAACAGGCGCAATACTGGACGGCATCCCACGCCCGGCGGCGCGGGACATCAAAGGGAGGGGGCGCACCGGATGAAGGCGGAGGAACGCTGGCAGGCCAGGTTCCGGGCGTCGCGCATGACGCTGCCGTCCTGGGCGCGCCAGGCACCGAACCGCTCCATTTACCGCTCCAACGCCACCGGAACGTGGGAGGTCTACGCCTGGGACCGCGTGGCCGGCTCCATCCGCCAGGTCACCGACCGCCCCAAGGGCACCGCGTACGCCTCCATCGACCCCACCGGCCAGTGGATCTACTGGTTCGCCGACACCGACGGGGACGAGTTCGGCGAGTGGTGGCGCCAGCCGTTCACCGGCGGGCCCGACGAGCCGGTCGCGCCCGACCTGCGGCCGGGCCAGACCGGCGGCATCGCGCTGTCCACCACTGGCGTCGCGGCGATCAGCCTGGCCAGGGACGGCGCGTTCCGCATCCACCTGGTACGCGAGGGCGAGCGGGCCGAAACGCTGTACGAGCACACGGAGGCCGCCTGGCTGGCCGGCATGTCCCTCGACGGCTCCCTTATCGCGATAAATCATGGTGAATACGGCGACTTCCGGCATCCGGCCCTCCGCGTCGTCCGCCAGGACGGCCGCACGGTGGGCGAGCTCCACGACGGCCCGTCCAAGGGCGTCGTCGGCCTCAGCTTCGCCCCCGTGGTCGGCGACCGCCGCCTGCTGGCCCTGCACGAGCGCCGCCAGCGCCACGAGCCCCTCGTCTGGGACCCGGTCACCGGCGAGCAGCGCGAGATCTGGCTGCGCGACGCCGGCGACCTGGCGGCCGAGTGGTACGACGACGGCCGCGGCCTGCTCATCATGCGCGACGACCGCGCCCGCAGCTACCTGCACCGCTACGACCTCGCCGGCGGCGGCCTGACCCTCATCGACACCCCGCACGGCGTGATCGAGGAGGCCGCTCCCCGGCCCGGCGGGCACGTCGAGTACTCCTGGTCGAGCGCCTCGCGCCCGCCGGTCATCCGGTCGAGCACCGGCCAGGTCGTGGTCAACCCCGGGGGCCCGCCGGCCCCGCCGAGCGTGCCCGTGGAGGACATCGACGTCGAGGGCGAGGGCGGCCGCATCCACGCGCTGGTCTCCAAGCCCGAGGTGGGCACCGCCCCCTTCCCCACCGCCTTCCTGCTGCACGGCGGCCCGACGTCGCACGACCGCGACGCGTTCTCGCCGGAGGTCGCGGCCTGGGTCGACGCGGGGTTCGCGGTGGTGCGGGTCAACTACCGGGGCTCGACCGGCTACGGCTCGGCCTGGCGCGACGCGCTGCGCGGCGACGTGGGACACATCGAGCTGGCCGACGTGGCGGCCGTCCGGCAGTGGGTGGTCGACCAGGGCATCGCCGACCCGTCCAGGACGGTGCTGGCGGGCTCGGCGTGGGGCGGCTACCTCACGCTGCTCGGCCTCGGCACCCAGCCGGACCTGTGGGCGTGCGGCATCGCCGCGGTGCCGATCGCCTGCCACCAGACCTCGTACGAGGACGAGGCGGAGAGCCTGCGCGCCTTCCACCGTGCCCTGCTCGGCGGCTCGCCCGACGAGCAGCCCGAACGGTACGCGGCCAGCTCCCCCATCACCTACGTCGACCAGGTCAAGAGCCCGCTGCTGATCCTCGCGGGCGAGAACGACCTGCGCTGCCCGCTGCGCCAGATCGAGAAATACGTGGCCAAGCTGGCCGAGCACGGCCGCGAGCACGAGGTCTACACCTACGACGCCTTCCCCGGGTCCCTCGTGGTCTCGGAGCGGATCGCGCAGACGGCGCTGCAGCTGGAGTTCGCCCGCAAGCATGTCGAGTGATGTCTGACACTCTGTAAGAATCTTCCTGACAGGTGGCCTTGAACGTCGGCCCGCTCGCCTGTCAGCATCACGCCCACCCGCAATCAGCTGGAGGGGCGCACGTTTGAGCAGCAGCGACGGGCGGCTCGGCCCAGCGGGCGCGCAAATCTGTGACCGCCGGGTTGACAGCGCTCGGCTAGCGGGCGCGCAGCACCACGATCGCCAGGTCGTCGGCGCTCGGCTCGGAGGCGAACTCCGCCGCGCCCCTGCGGATGCGCTCCGCCACGGCGCGCGCCGACAGCCCCGCGCACTCGGCCAGCAGCTTGGCCAGGCCGCCGTCGTCGTCCAGCAGCCGCCCGCCGGAGCGCCGCTCGGTCACCCCGTCGGTCACGGCCAGCAGCACGTCGCCGTGCTCCAGGTGGACGGTGTCGGCCTCGAACAGGACCTCGTGGAAGACCCCGAGCAGCGACTGCGGCGTGGTCACCGCCTCGACCTTGCCGCTCGGCTTGAGCCGCAGCGCCTCCGGGTGGCCGGCCGACACCAGGCGCACCTCCAGCCCGCTCTCGACGGGCGTGATGTCGCCGTGCAGCAGCGTGAGGAACCTCGCCCGCTCGCCCTCCTCCAGGATCGCCTGGTTGAGCCGCCCGAGCACCGCCGCCACGCCGTAGCCCTCCCGGGCCAGCAGCCGCAGCGTGTGGCGGGCCAGGCCGGTCACGGCGGCGGCCTCGGGGCCGGTGCCGCAGACGTCGCCGATGGCGAACCGCCACGAGTCGTCGCCCGCCTTGAACAGGTCGTAGAAGTCGCCGCCGACCTCGTTGGCCTCGCCCGCGGGCTCGTAGATGACGCCGTAGTCGAGCCCGGGGACCTCGGGCTCGTTGGGCGGGAGCAGGCTGCGCTGGAGCGCCCGGTTGGCGGCGGCCTGCTGGGCGTAGAGGCGGGCGTTGTCCATGGCCAGCGCGGCGCGCCGGCCGATGTCCTCGGCGAACTGGATGACCTCGTCGGGGAAGCGGTCGGGCCGGCCCAGGCACATCATGCCGAGGCTGCGGCCGCGCGCCATCAGCGGCACGGCGAGCACCTGCGACTCGGGCAGGTGGATCATGGAGGTGACCCGGGTGTCGGCGGCGCTGATGTCCATGTCCGTGAGCTGCTCGCGCAGCCCGTCGATCCGGGCCTCGTCGGCGTGCCAGAGATAGACCAGCCGCAGCGGGCCGGAGTTGTCGGAGGTGTAGACGGCGCACCAGCTCGACAGCCTGGGCACCACGACCTGGGCGATGATCGCCGGGACCATGTCGGGGTCTAGCGTGCCCGCCAGCAGGTCGCTGGCGTCGGCCAGGAACCCCAGCCAATGTGGCCCTCTGCTGCTCTCCTCCAGCCATTCGGCCGCCACCCGGTCCGCCGAGCCAGGTAGCGTGAGCCTTGCCCAATGGACACGGGAATCACCCGCAAAGGTGACTCCCCACTCCTCGACGTTGACGGAAGGAGCTTTTGGATCACCCTGGGAAAGGTTTCGTTGCCGCAACTCCACCTGGACTGCGTCCCCGAAATGCTTCCAAATCACCTCAAACGGCTCGTCAGCGACCTGCTCTGCCAGATCTCCAGCGACCTGTTCGGCAGTATGGAGCACGCCGCCGGTGGCCCACGCGGTCATCACCTCGCGCGTGAACCTCATCGCAGCCGTCACAGCGGTCTCGCCCGGCGCGAAGGTCGCAGCGAGCACCGCATGGGGAGAAGCAGTCATCCCAACGTGCCTACCACACTTCCCGCTGACTTGGGGTAAATCCAAGGACAGGACTACGAGCTACTCATCGTGACAGACTTGAATCACTCGCCGGAGCCAGCAGCGAGTGAAGGAGGCCCCATGACCACGGCCAAGGCCGCGCCAAGCCCTGAGGAGAGGACTTACACCGAGTCGGATCTCGTGCCCATCCTGGAGACTCTCTTCTCTTGGCGTGACGGCGACTTCCGGCGTCGGGTCCCTCATGCGCCTCCTGGCATCCTCAGCGAGGTGCGGCTGCTGCTCAACGAAGTGGCCGATCGTCGCGAGCACCTCGCCAACGAGCTGGTGCGCGTACGTAAAGAAGTCGTCAAGGAAGGCCGCTTCGGTGAGCGGCTGACGCCCGGACCGGGTGTCGGCGCCTGGGCGGAGAGCGTCGAGTCGGTCAACATGCTGATCGACGCCCTGGTGAGCCCGGTGAGTGGCGCGGCCGACGTCATCGACGCGGTGGCCAAGGGCGACCTGTCGCGGCGCATCGACCTCGACCGCTCGGCGCGCGGCGAGGTGCGGCGCCTGGGCAAGGCCATCAACGGCATGGTGGACCAGCTCGCCCTGTTCAACTCGGAGGTCACGAGGGTGGCCCGCGAGGCGGGCACCGAGGGCCGGCTGGGCGGCAGCGCCAACCTGCGCGGCATGTCGGGCAGCTGGCGCGACCTGACCGAGGCCGTCAACACGATGTCCTCCCGGGTGGCGGCGCAGGTGCGCGACATCGCCGTGGTGACCACCGCGGTGGCCAAGGGCGACCTGAGCCGCAAGGTGACCGTCGACGCCGTGGGCGAGATGTTCGAGCTGAAGAACACCGTCAACACGATGGTCGACCAGCTCTCCGGCTTCGCCGAAGAGGTGACCCGGGTCGCCCGCGAGGTGGGCACCGAGGGCCAGCTCGGCGGCCAGGCGCAGGTCACCGGCGTGTCGGGCGTCTGGAAAGACCTCACCGACAACGTCAACTTCATGGCCAACAACCTGACGTCGCAGGTGCGCAGCATCGCGACCGTGGCGACGGCGGTGGCCCAGGGCAACCTGTCGAAAAAGATCACAGTCGACGCGCAGGGCGAGATCCTGCAGCTCAAGGACACCCTCAACACGATGGTCGACCAGCTGTCGTCGTTCGCCGACGAGGTCACCCGCGTGGCCCGCGAGGTGGGCACCGAGGGCAAGCTGGGCGGGCGCGCCGAGGTGAAGGGCGTGTCGGGCGTCTGGAAAGACCTCACCGACAACGTCAACTCCATGGCCAACAACCTGACCTACCAGGTCCGCAACATCGCCCAGGTCACCACCGCGGTCGCCAACGGCGACCTCACCCGCAAGATCGACGTGGACGCCCAGGGCGAGATCCTCGAGCTCAAGTCGACCATGAACACGATGGTGGAGCAGCTGTCGTCGTTCGCCTCCGAGGTGACCCGGGTCGCCCGCGAGGTCGGCACCGAGGGCCAGCTCGGCGGCCAGGCACAGGTGCGCGGCGTGTCCGGGGTCTGGAAGGACCTGACGGACAACGTCAACTCCATGGCCAACAACCTCACCTCGCAGGTGCGGCAGATCGCGGCCGTGTCGTCCGCGGTGGCGCAGGGCAACCTGTCTAAGAAGATCACCGTCGACGCGCAGGGCGAGATCCTGCAGCTCAAGGACACCCTCAACACGATGGTGGACCAGCTGTCGTCGTTCGCCGACGAGGTCACCCGGGTCGCCCGCGAGGTCGGCACGCAGGGGCAGCTCGGCGGCCAGGCCAGGGTGAAGGGTGTGTCGGGCGTCTGGAAGGACCTCACCGACAACGTCAACTCCATGGCCAACAACCTGACGTACCAGGTCCGCAACATCGCCGAGGTGACCACCGCGGTCGCCAACGGCGACCTCACCCGCAAGATCGACGTGGACGCGCAGGGCGAGATCCTGGCGCTCAAGACCACCGTCAACCGGATGGTCGACCAGCTGTCGTCGTTCGCCTCCGAGGTGACCCGAGTCGCCCGCGAGGTGGGCTCGGAGGGCCAGCTCGGCGGCCAGGCCCGGGTCGAGGGCGTCGAGGGCACGTGGAAGCGGCTCACCGAGAGCGTCAACGAGCTGGCGGGCAGCCTCACCACCCAGATCCGCGCGATCGCGACCGTGACCAGCGCCGTGGCGCGCGGCGACCTGACCCGCTCCATCGCCGTCGAGGCGCAGGGCGAGCTGGCGGAGCTGAAGGACAACATCAACTCGATGGTGGCCAACCTCCGCGAGACCACGCAGGCCAACCAGGAGCAGGACTGGCTCAAGTCCAACCTGGCCCGCATCTCCCGGCTCATGCAGGGCCACCGCGACCTGCTCGAGGTGGCCAAGCTGACGATGAGCGAGCTGACGCCGCTGGTGTCGGCCCGCTACGGCGCCTTCTACAGCATCGACCCCGAGGGCGACCACGAGCTGATCCTGATCGGCGGCTACGGCGTGCGGCCCGACCGTGGCCCGCGCCAGCGTTTCGGGATCGGCGAGGGCATCGTCGGCCAGGCGGCGGCCGAGGGCCGGCACATCGTCCTGGACGACGTGCCGCCGCAGTTCATCACCATCGACAGCGGGCTCAGCCGGTCCACGCCGGCGCAGATCGTGGTGCTGCCGATCCTGTTCGAGAACCGCGTGCTCGGCGTGCTGGAGCTGGCCTCGTTCACGCCGTTCGGGGAGGTGCACCTCGACTTCCTGACACAGCTCGTCGAGACCATCGGCGTCACGATGAACACGATCATCGCCAACTCCCGCACCGAGGACCTGCTGACCGAGTCGCAGCGGCTCACCCGCGAGCTGCAGGAGCGCTCCGACGAGCTGCAGCGCCAGCAGGAGGAGCTGCGCAGGTCCAACGCCGAGCTGGAGGACAAGGCGGCGCTGCTGGCCAAGCAGAACCGCGCGATCGAGATCCAGAACTTCCAGATCGAGCAGGCCCGCCGCACGCTGGAGGAGCGGGCGGAGCAGCTCGCGGTGTCCTCGCGCTACAAGTCCGAGTTCCTGGCGAACATGTCGCACGAGCTCCGCACGCCGCTCAACAGCCTGCTCGTGCTGGCCAAGCTGCTGACCGAGAACGCCGAGGGCAACCTGACCTCGCAGCAGGTCGAGTTCGCCCGTACGATCCACAGCGCCGGCTCGGCGCTGCTCCAGCTCATCAACGACATGCTCGACCTGTCGAAGGTCGAGGCGGGCCGGATGGACATCCACCCGATCCAGGTGTCGCTGCCGAAGATGGTCGACCTGCTGGAGGCCGCCTTCGCGCCGCTGGCGCAGGACAAGGGCCTGTCGTTCACCGCGGACGTCGAGCCCGACGTGCCGCACGAGCTGCGCGCCGACGAGCAGCGCCTGCAACAGGTGCTGCGCAACCTGCTGTCCAACGCGGTGAAGTTCACCCCGCGCGGGGAGGTCAAGCTGCGCGTCTCGACGGCGCCGGCCGGGGTCGACTTCGACGACGACACGTTGCACGACGCCGACGACCTGCTGGCCTTCCAGGTGATCGACACCGGCATCGGCATCGCGCCCGACAAGCGGGACGTCATCTTCGAGGCGTTCAGGCAGGCCGACGGCACCACGAGCCGGAAATACGGCGGCACGGGCCTGGGCCTGGCGATCTGCCGGGACATCGCCCGGCTGCTCGGCGGCGAGATCCACGTGGACAGCGAGCTGGGCAAGGGCAGCACGTTCACGCTCTACCTGCCGGCCTCCTACACCGGTCCGCTGGCCGCTACCGACGGAGGGGCGGCCTCGCGGCGGCAGCTCATGACGCCGCCGTCCGAGGATCCGTCCGGCCCGGCGTCCGAGCCGCCGCTGCCGCTCGACCTGCCGATGCCCGAGCTGGTCGAGCCGCCGGTCGAGACGCCCAGCCAGTGGCAGGGCGACGATCCGCTGAACGGCGCGAAGATCCTCATCGTCGACGACGACATCCGCAACGTGTTCGCACTGACCAGCGTCCTGGAGCGACACGGCTCCACAGTCGTCTACGCTGAAAACGGCCGGGAGGGGATCGAGCAGCTCGAACGGAACGAGGACGTCGCGCTCGTGCTGATGGACATCATGATGCCGGAGATGGACGGCTGGGCCACGACCTCGGCCATCCGCCGCATGCCCCAGTTCGCCGATCTGCCGATCATCGCGCTGACCGCCAAGGTCATGCGCGGCGATCGCGAGAAGAGCATCGCCTCGGGCGCGTCCGACTACGTGCCCAAGCCGGTCGACGTGGACCGCCTGCTCGAACGGCTGCGCGGCTGGCTCAGCCGCGGGCGCGGCGCCGCGTCCGACGCATCAGCCTCCTCAGCCGAAGGGTCGTGATCGATGCCGGATCGTGCCAAGATCCTCCTCGTTGATGACCGCGAGGAGAACCTGATCGCTCTCGAAGCGATCCTCAGCTCACTGGACCTGGTGCCGGTGCGCGCCAGGTCGGGAGAGGAGGCGCTCAAAGCGCTGCTCAACACGGAGTTCGCACTGATCCTGCTGGACGTGCGGATGCCGGGCATGGACGGGTTCGAGACCGCCGCGCACATCAAACGGCGGGAGCGCACCAGGAACATCCCGATCATCTTCCTGACCGTGGTCGACAGCGCTCCCGACTACGCCTTCCGCGGCTACGCGGCGGGCGCGGTGGACTACCTGACCAAGCCATTCGACCCGTGGGTGCTGCGGGCGAAGGTGTCGGTGTTCACCGAGCTGTACAACATGAACAAGCGCCTGGCCGAGCAGGCGTCGATGCTCCGCGACCGCCTCAGCGGCGAGCTGCCGCCGGGGACGGGTGACCACGCGTCGGTGCTGCCGGAGCTGTCGCGGCGGCTGACGGCCGTGGAGGACGAGCTGGCCCGGGTCAGAGAGCTGGCCCGCAAGTCGCAGGACCCGGCGCTGGCCGTGCCGCTGACCGATCTGACCGATCGCCTGAACCATCTGCGCGCCGGATTCGACGCGCTCTCCTGAGCTCTGACGCCGCACCCCCGGGACGTACGCATGGCCCCGGGGGTTTCTCGTGGCACGGTGAACCACCGGGCTGGCATGGGGGGGAAGGCGAGCGAGGGGCTCAGAGGGTGGTGCGCTCGGGGGGAACGGTGTGGCGTCAGTGGCGGGCGCGTTCCAAGGCGTCCCAGAAGCCGCGCCGCAGCGCGTGGCGTACTTCGTCGTGCAGCAGGAAGTCGATCGGCAGGGACGACCCCTGCAGCAGCCGCGCCTCCAGGTCCGACGGCATGCGCGGCTTGCGGGCGAGCACCGCCTCCAGCCACAGCGCGGGCGCGTCGCGCGCCACCGACTCCCCGAAGTCGTGCCCCTCGCGGTGGGCGGCCTTGACGGCGTCGGCCAGCGTGGTGGCCCCGGCCGTCGCGGCCGAGGGCGGGCTGACGGGGGCGGGCTGCGGGCCGGTGTACGGGCCGAGCTGCGACGGCTGGTAGCTCCCGCTGGACGGGGAGGCGAACTGGCCGGTGCTGGGGCTGGACGACTGGGGCTGCGCCTGGATGGGCCCGGTGACCGGGGCCGCGGGCGGCGGCTGGGGCGGCTGCTCCTGCTGGTAGTTGCTGTACGTCGGCAGCACCGGCGGCGTCGAGGACTGGCCGCGCCCGGAGGACGACCCGTTGGACGAGGGCCCGTTGATCGACGGCTGGCTGTTCAGCGAGGAGGAGCCGGCCGCGTGGCTGCCCGTGGACGACGGCGTGTGCGGGAGCGACGAGGAGGGCAGGGACGGCGATGAGGACGGAGGCAGGCTCGTCGGCTGCGCGGGCGGCAACGAGTGGGTGGACTGCCCGTTGCTGATCGGCTGGTGGTGCCCGTTGGACGACTCGGTGATGCCGGTCACCACGCTGACGTAAGGCCGCAGGTGGACCGCGCCCAGCTCCACGAGGTCGTCGCACTCCTGCCGCAACGACCGCGAGACGGCCCAGCCGCCGTCGGCCGCGATGTGGATGACGCTCACCCTGATGCCGAGGTCCTGCGCGTCGCACACGACCTGCGCCAGGTCCTCGTCGCCGCTGACCACCACCGCGTCGCAGATGGCGTTGTTGCGGGCGAGGGTCATGAGGTCACGGTGGACCTGGGCGTCGACGCCTTCGCGCCGGCCCGGCCGGATGCGTGACAGCCTGAGCTTGAGACCCGGTATGTCGGCCAGTGCGTCGTGCTCCGGGGTGCGGCGGCCCTCCACGGTCGCCTCGTACCAGTAGCACCGCAGCAGCGGCAGGCCGGTGCGCTCGCGCGACAGGCTGGTCATCAACTGGAGCAGCCCTGGGTAGTCCCAGGAAACCGCTTCGCGATGACGCGTGCCGTGCACGGCCATCGCTCCATCAGCCAGCAGATAGCCGGCGTCCACGAACAGCGCACAGCGATCCACTGACACCGCCCCTTTCCTGGTGGTCCGACCTTGCTGGCTCTGCACCGTCAGAGACCGGACTCGGCGGCCCTCTCTCAGGGTAATGAAAGCAGGTGATCGCGCGAGGGTTAATCCCGACGATTCGGCACCCGCTCACCGTCGGGCCAGACCATTTAGGCAGACCGTACCAGTTTGTCCCGTTCACGGTCACGATCGCGCCCGCACACTCAGCGCGGCGACTCCGAACAGGACCACGTCCTTGTCGGTGACGATCGTCAGCCCGGGATCCACCCCGAGCTCAGCGCTGACCGTATCGACGTCCGTACCGAACGTCATCTCCGCCACGCCGCCCGACGACCCGTCGAAGACGTTCGAGGGGTCGCGGTCGCCGCCGCCCGGCGTGAGCGGCCCGGACCCGAGCGAGACCTTGTCACCCTTCAGGTCGGCATCCCCCTCCCACGTGACCAGCTCGACCCTGGCCGGCGAGGCGGCCGGGATCAGCCCGCCCAGCGGGATGCGCACCCGCCGCGACTCGCCGCCGATGACGGTCGCCGTGTCGAGCACCACGGCCTGGCTGTACGGCTCCGACGGATCGGTGACGATCAGCACCAGGCTCCAGCCCGCGTGCCGCGCGACTCCCTCCCGCATCGGCGCGTCGGCCGCCCACCAGGTGCCGTTCGCGCGCACGTTGCCGACCAGCTCGCTCACGTCGGCGAACGCCTGGTAGACGGGGCCCAGCGGGAGCTCGCGGGTCGTCACCTGGCTCGGCCGGACCGTCAGGTATTTGCGCCGCCCCGGCGGCCTGATCTTGATGGGCCCCGTGGCGTCCTCGCCGGTGGCCGACCAGTAGAGCCCCGCCCACACGACCTCGCCCCCCTTCGGCAGGGTCAGCTCGGCCCCGCTGGAGGACTCGGTGTCGGGCCGATCGTCCTGGTCGAGCGCGGCCATCGGCCACAGGTCGTTGTCGCGCTGCCCGCTCTGGCGCCGCCTGGCCTCCGGGCAGCCCGCGCGCTCCTCGGGGCAGCTCAGCAGCGTGTTGCCGATCGCCCTGACGGCCACCTTCCCGTCGGTGGCGAACCTGGCCGGCGCGCCGCTCGCGCGTATCCCGTCCTCGGCGCGGGCCTGGACCCGCAGCGAGCCGGCGGCGATGCGGACGGCGGGCCCGGGGCCCTCCGGCGCCTCGTCGGCCACGAGCACCCGCAGGAACACCGTCGTGCCCTGCCCCGCCGCCAGGGGCGCCCTGGCACACCTGGCGCCGCCCGCCGACGGGCGGCACGCCCAGCCGTCCACCGTGCCCACGGGGCCGTGGAGCGCGGCGGCCTGGCCGCGCCGCGCCTGGGGGACGAGGGTGACGCCCGGCGGCAGGTCCACGTGCGCCGCCAGCTCCTCGCTGGGCCCCTCGCCGTAGTTGCGCAGGCGGATGCCGACGATGCCGGGCTGGGCGCGTACGAGGGCGCCGAGAGGGTCGATCGTGGCCCGCAGCCGGGCCTTGCCCGGCTGCTCCTTCCTGACCGGCGGCGGCACCCTGGCCGGCGCCTCGCTCGGCAGCGGGACCGGCACCGGCGCCACCGACGCGGGCGGCTGCGCCACCTGCCTGACCTCGGGCTGCTTCCTGATCGGCGGCTCGTCGGAGGCCAGCAGCAGCGCGGCCGCCACGACCACCGCGACCGCCGTCGTGCCGCCGGCCACCGCCACCTGCTGCTGCCTGGGCGCCCGCCGCAGCCGGCCGAACAGGCGCAGCAGGCCGCCCGCGCCACCGCCGCCCGCGACCGCCTTGGCCAGCGCCGCCGCGTAGCCGCCGAACAGCGGCCCGGCGATCAGCGGCCCCACCATGACGCGCAGCCCTCGGTTGACGTCGGTCAGCTCCAGCAGGACCCCGTGGCACTCCTCGCAGCCGCTCACATGGTCGTCGACCACCTTGGAGTCGCGCCTGGCCAGCCCGCCCCGCACGTAGGCGCCCATCTTCCCCAGCACGGGACGGCACTCGTGCTGCGGCGGGGCGCTCAGGTGCATCTGCAGGTACGCCTGCCGCAGCCCCTCCCTGGCCCGGTACGCCAGCGCGGCCACCCCGTTGGCCGACAGCCCCAGCAGCGGCGCCACCTCGGCCGGCCGGACCCGCTCCACCTCGGTGTGCCAGAGCACCGCCCGCCAGCGCTCGGGCAGCGACAGGTAGGCCCGGGCGATCAGTGACCGCTCCAGCCCGACGAGCGCGGGATCGACGAAGGGCACCCCCGGGTCGTACTGCTCGATCTCTCCCGTGCTCACCTGGCGGCTCTCGACCCTGGAGCGGTCGTAGACCGTGCGCCGCACCACGGTGAGCAGGTAGGTGCGGAAGCCGGACTCCGGCCCGCCGCCCCTGCCCACCAGATCGAGGATCTTCGTGAACGACTCCGCGACCACGTCCTCGACCTCGGCGCCCCTGACGAGCTGCCGGGCCAGCGCGCGGGCCGCCGCCACGTGGCGCTCGTAGAGCTCCCCGTAGGCAGCGGCATTGCCCTCTCTGACGGCCTGCAGCAGATCAGCATCGCTTTGCGGCGATTCGACACCCATAGTGACCTCACGATTACGCGGGGTTGCCCCGCGCAATCATTCCGCATTCCCCGTCATGACTAAACCGCGCCCGCGTCTTTACTCCGGGAGGCATTCGATGGAGCAGGACGTACTGGCGCGGTGGCGCGGCAGGAGCATGGCGACGGGCTGGTCGCTCGCCGACGACTGGTGGACGCCCGAGGCGGAGGTCGTGATCAAGGCCGTGTGCGGCGGCTGCGACCTGTCGCAGGCGTGCTGGGGCCTGGGTGCGGCGCGGGCGGGCGCGGGCGTGGGCATCGCCGAGGGCCTGAACGACCTGGCGGCGCTCTTCGCGGTCTCGGGGGCGGGTGAGCCGCCGTTCACCGCGGTGCGCTCGTTCGCGGCGGGGTGGGCGGAGCAGAGCTTCGCGCCGATCGGGGAGCTGCACTGCGAGGATCCGCTGACGGGGCTGGTCAGCCTGGCGTACCTGCGTACCCGGCTGGCGCAGCTCTACCGGGGCTCGCCCGCCGGAACGTGCCTGGTGGTGGCCGAGCCGTCGGAGCGGGTGGAGGAGCTGGCCGAGCGGCTGGCGGCGGCGCTCAACCTGGCCACGGCGCTGCGGGCGGCGTTCCCCGGGGACGAGACGCTGGCGCTGCTGGGGCCGCTCCGGGTGGGGGCGGTGACGGATCGGGACGAGCTGCTGGCGGAGAGGGTGGCGCGGCTCCGGGCCTCGGAGATCCTGTACGGGCGGCGGCCCCGGGTCCGGGTACGGCCTCTGCCGAGGGCGTACGGGCAGGCCCTCGCCCTGATCAGGACCCTAAGCTTGGACCCATGACGGATCGCGACAACCTCCTGGCCGAGATCAAGAACAAGGCCCTGGTGCACGGCAAGGTCATCCTTTCCTCGGGCAAGGAGGCCGACTTCTACCTCGACCTGCGGCGGATCACGCTCGACGGCGTGGCCGCGCCGCTCGTCGGCAGCGTGATGCTCGACCTGACGGCCGACCTCGACTACGAGGCGGTGGGCGGGCTCACGCTGGGGGCCGATCCGGTGGCCGCCGCGATGCTGCACGTGGCGGCGGCGCGCGGGCGGGCGCTGGACGCGTTCGTGGTGCGCAAGGCGCAGAAGGCTCATGGCATGCAGCGGCGGATCGAGGGGCCCGAGGTGAAGGGGCGGCGGGTGCTGGCCGTCGAGGACACCTCCACGACGGGCGCCTCACCGCTGACGGCCGTGGAGGCGCTGCGGGAGGCGGGGGCCGAGGTGGTGGCCGTGGCGACGATCGTGGACCGGGGGGCCAGGGAGCGGATCACGGGTGAGGGGCTGGAATACCGGTCGGCGTACACGCTGGGGGACCTGGGGCTCTGACCCGCCGGACCGCGCTCCCGCGGGTGTTCGAGGGGAGGGCGAGCCGCGCGACGGACGCCCGTGTCCGGGGTCAGCCGGGGTCGCGGACGGTGAAGGCTTCGCGGGCGCCCTGTTTGCCCTGGTCGCGCGGCTTGCCGTTCTCCGTGACGCGGACCGTGCCCGCGTCGCTGAGCACGACGTCCAGCTCCGGCTCGAAGTAGCTCACCTCCTCGCCCTTGCTCATCTCGCGGTACTGCAGCACGTCCCCGCCCGGTACGCGGACCGTGACGAGGGGGCAGGTCTCGGCGAGGCACTCGATGCGTACGGTCGGCACCTTGCCGGTGGCTTCCGAGGCCGTCGAGGGGCCGGTCGAAGGGCCGGCCGAGGGGTCCGTGGCGGGGGCGGAGGCGGGCTCGCGGTCGGGCGCCGCCGCGCCGAGCGAGCCGATCAGCGCGCGACCGCCGATGACCAGCAGCGTCACCACGGCCCCCGCCGCCAGGACGGCGAGCGCTAATCGGGCGATGCCCATCGGATCTGACCT
This sequence comes from Nonomuraea sp. NPDC049709, assembly GCF_040674815.1. Lineage (NCBI taxonomy): Bacteria > Bacillati > Actinomycetota > Actinomycetes > Streptosporangiales > Streptosporangiaceae > Nonomuraea > Nonomuraea sp. NPDC049709. Next base: position 1,197 of record NZ_JBFANM010000098.1, on the reverse strand, counting down.
GTGGCGTCCCACAGGGGGCAGCGTACCCGGTGGTGATCCGCCGTCGCTGTCAGTGCGCGCAGTCGGTGCGCCCAGTTGGTGAGTCCAGTCAGTGCGCCCAGTTGGTGCCGCGGTTGGTGCCGCGGTTGGTGCCGCGGTTGGTGCCGCGGTTGGTGCCGCGGTTGGTGTCGTCGGCTGCGCGCCGACCGCCCTTCCGCGCGCGGAGACAGGGCCGGCGGCGGTCCGAGGACCGTTGTCCTCGGGCGCGTCGTTTCAGTGCCGGATGTCCGGCGAACCGCTGTCAGTGGGCGCCGGCCAGCCGGCCTGGCCGTCGGTGGGCGCCGGCCAGTTGGACTGGCTGTCACTGGGAGCCGTCCAGCTGGACTGGACGCGGTGGTGCTTGCCGTTGGGCTCCGGGAGCTGCTTGGCGGCGCGGCGGTGCTTGACGGCCTCGACGATGATCGGGATCAGCGAGATGAACACGATCACGAAGACGCCCGGCAGGATGTACTTGTCGATCTGCTTGGGGTCGACCTGGCCGCCGAGGAAATGGCCGAGCAGGATGAGGCCCTCGACCCAGACGACGCCGCCGACCACGTTCCACAGGAAGAAACGCTTGGGGCTCATCTCCAGCACGCCGGCGACGGGATTCATGAACGTACGGACGATCGGCACGAACCTGGCCAGAATCACCGCCTTGGCGGGACCGAACTTCTCGAAGAACTCCTCGGCCCTGAGCACGTGTTCCCTCTTGAACAACCGCGAATCCGGTTTGTCGAAGAGTTTGCGACCGAATCTCGCCCCGAGGAAATGCCCGAGTTGGGCACCGGCGATCGCGCACAGCGGCGTGCCGATCAGCAGGACGGGGAGCGAGAGCGGGGCGATGCCCATTCCCGCGGCCACCGACGCCGAGCTGAAAATCCCCGCGGCCACCAGCAGTGAGTCACCGGGCAAGAAGAACCCGAGCAGCAGACCCGTTTCGGCGAAGATGATCGCGAGAACGCCGATGGTGGCGAAAGCGCCGAGAATCGTGAGCCACCACGTCGGGTCGAGGAGATTCCAAAGCCAGTCCACGCGCAGAGCCTACCCGTAGCGGGCATGCTCGACATGACCATCAAGCACGCGTTGTCTCTACCACAGCGGGTAGTGAGCCGGGATACTGGGCCCTGGCGCGAAGCCGTAACTTCTCAGGGAGATGAATCATGCCTATTGCGACTC
>NZ_JBFANM010000097.1:0-39766 GCF_040674815.1 Nonomuraea sp. NPDC049709 | reverse complement strand
CAGCCCCAGCGCAATCGGCGACATCGCACGCGCCGCTCTTGTCCTCACGCATTTCGAGCACAACTACCTACCGGCAATTCGCTGAGATCACGTCAGTGGCCCGATGATCAGCCGTGACCGGTTCCCCGTCCAGGCACACACCGACGGCGACTTCGATCCTGCCGCCCTCGCCGCGGCCGCGACGCAGCAGCAGGCCACACCGCCGCCGCAAACGCTGCACGAGGTCGCGCACGTGGCCCAGCGGATACGACTGTGGGACCTGTCCCACCCCGACGCTCTGGCCACCGCCGTCGCCGACACGACGCTGGCCCCCGGCACCGCGCTGGCCGGCGACCCGGTGCTGGCCGCGGAAGCGGCGCGACGGCCGGCGATGCTCGGGCCCGGGCACATCCCTGCCTCCGAAGAGGCGCTGCTGCACCGCTTCGAAACCGGCGCCGTGCTGCGCCCGCCCGTCGCCCAGCAGACAGCCGCACTCAATGCGGCGATCAGCAGCGCCTGGCTCACCCTCGCCCAGCACTGGATCGGCGTCAGCACGATCACCGGTGACCTCCGGTTGCTCAATGCCGCCTGCAAACTGCTCGGCGCGGTCGCCGCCCACCCCTGCGCGGCCGCGCTGCAGCCGCGGCTCAGCCAGTTCGCCCGCCAGGTCCAGAGCGCCACTGCCACCGCGACGGCTCAGCTGGCCAACCGGCTACCCCTGCAGGACCTGGCCTCACCACGCTGCGCAGACCAGCAGGCCACTCCCCCGCCGTACGCCGCATCCGCCCGCATCGTCGTGCTGGCCAGCGCGAGTTCGGCCAGCCCCACCCGGCTTGCCGCCACCACGCCGATCAGCCACGTGTGCTGGTACGACCCACCCACCGGCGCCGTCGGCCCCACCAACTACGCCCATGCCTGGTATCCGCCCGAACCCCACCGCAGGCCTCAGCCCGGACCGGACGCAGATGCCCGGCCAGTGACCATCCCCCCACAGCACGGCCACGTCCTGGGAACAGGTCGCCGCCATCCTGCGCCGGCAGAACGCCGATCTTATCCTGCTGGCAGGCATGCCCATCGTCCCCGCTGAGGTCCTCTCCACCGCCCGCTTGGCCGTGATCAACGCGCACAACGGCGCCCTGCCCACCTACCGCGGCATGGACGCCGCATCCGGCCCTCGTCGAGGAATTGGACCAGACAATGATCAGACCAAATCACGCCATGGATTCAGGCTCAGGTCACGAACCTACAGCCGCGTGTCGCGAGCAGGATCACGGAATCCGCGTGTTTCGGCTTTTCGGAAGACGACTTCGACGTCGATGCCTAAAGCGGCGCCGTGTTCGATTAAAGCGTTCTTGACACCGGTGTCGACCCAGGTTTTGGATATCGTCGCGTAGACGCTTTTGGATTGATCGAGTAGCCCTTTGCCGATCACATTGTCGACAGACCTGCGGCGGCGACGGCCACGGCGAGGATGATGCCGGACGTGTCGGGATCGGTGCCGCACTTGCGACCGACGATCTTCATGCTGTCATGCTGGTCTCAACATATAGCAAATTATCCGGGCTATCCGGTTATGCGGGGACGGGCGAGGGCCTGCTGTTCGGAGGGTCCGGGACGGACGGCGCCCTCGGCGCTCTTGGACCTGGCAGTGGCCGTTTCCGCCAGCACGGCGCAGGCAGCGTTATTCCGCGTCGATCGGCTCGGACTTGCCGCGCCGGAGGCGGGCACGCGCACGCCAAAGAAATAAAGACAGAAACGGCATCGTGGAGCTACAGTAAAGCCCTGCGATGCCGTTTCGTCTATCCGGTCACGCGTAGCGGGCCCTCACTACCATCGAGCCGCCACGCGAGCTACTTGTTGTGGGTCTCTTGTGGCGATCACACTGCCGCTCGCTCCTCTTGGTACGTTATGGCAGACCCATGACCTGGGGGGGTCAACTTGTTTGTAGTAGGCGGTGCAATGTACGCGTCCTCCGACATACAGCGCCCATGAATATGCGGTCGAACTGGAGCCGAGCTGCTCGACATCGATAGAGATTGTCCCGCCGGGGAAGCCCGAGTACTCAACCCCGCAGAGTCGAGCGCCTCCGAGGGGGCTTCCGGCAGGACAGATCTTCTCGACGATTGCTGCCTGCGCGGGGGAAGACAGCCCGATGACGGCGCCCATGGATAGGGTTAGAGCCGTTAAGCCTAGGAAGCTCTTGCGTGCGATCGCGAACATAGCTCTCCTCCGGGCGTGATGGTCAGGAATAGACGGTCCTGCTTAAGGATCCATCCATATTGTTCTAATGCCTCATATTATCGCGGAGAAAGTGAGCAAAACAGGTCAAGCGCCGGGCTTTCATAGGACTTTGCGGGGGAACACTCGCACATAAGCCAGTTAGCCATTCTCAGCCTGGATCCACGGATCCGAATATGATGTGATGATCGTGCAATGGGGGATGTCCCGACGTTCGTGGAACTTGATTGGCGGTCCCGCGGTCAGGCGACGTTCTCGTTGTAGCAGTTCGAGGTCGGCTTCTGGGCAGCGACGTCCCAGGTCAAGCGCGGTGCGGAGTTTGGGCAGGTGCAGGAAGCCGTTGACGCGGCGGAACTCTTGGTGGCCTCGGCCATGCCGGCCGCGCGCCAGCGCAGCGCCAGCGTGCCGTCCTTCCAGTTCTTGACGTTGGCGGCATGGTCACGGCAGATCGAGATCATCGACTCGATGGGATTGGTCGAGCGCAGCGAGCGGGCCAGGGTCGGCGGCACGTCCAGCCGCAGGACGGTCAGTGTGTCTCGTAGAACCCCTCCCGCAATGAGGCGGCCGCACCGGGGTACTTCTTGTCCAGCTCGGCGGCCAGGGCGGCGAGCTTGGCTTCGGCGAGGAGCGGAGTGTCGGCCTGGTAGGCCTCGCGCATCCGCTTCTCGGCCACCGGGCGCAGTTTCTCGGGGAGCTTGTCCCGGTGCCATCTTTGCCCGCATCGGCGTTCGGCGACGCGGGTCAGCAGCAGGGCGAGCCAGCAGATCAGCACGTGCGTGCGGATGCGGTGTTGGAGCCGGTGGAAGATGGGGCGGAGTAGCAGTTCGGACTTCATGTCCCGGAAGCCGCGCTCCGCTTCGAGAAGGTTTTTGTACCCGAGTGCGGCGTCTTCGGTGCTGATGTCGGGATCGCTGGTGGCCAACAGATACTTACCGTCCAGTCGTTCTTCCGCCTTGACCTTGGCCCGGTCGATGACCAGGCGTCCGTTCTTCTGCTGGCGGATCCACCGCTTGAGCGTGGGGTGGTCGCGCAGCGCGCACTCGGCGCGGACGTGGACAGCCTCGGCCTTCTCGCGGGCCTTGGCGCTCAGTTCGCGCCCGGCCTCCCGCGCGCGCTGGACCTTGATCCGCTCCAGTTCGGCCTCGATCCGCGCGATCGCCTGCTCGCGGTGCTGCTGGTCGCGCTGTTCTTGATCGGGGTTGTGGCAGATGATGAACCGCACGTCGCCGACGCCGTCGAGGCGGACCTCCTTGACGCGCAGGTTGTCACGCACTTGCTGGTAGCGGCCCTGACGCGACAGTGCCTGCTCGACCAGGGCGCCGCCGTCACGCATGCGCATCCCGACGATGTAGTGGCCGCCCGCGCGGCGCAGGTAGGCCAGGTTGTCGGCGCTGGAGAAGCCCACGATCGACCACGGTGATCACGCGGCCCAGTTTCCAGGCGCGCATGTCGTCCTTGACCTCGGCCAGCACGCTCTGATCATTGGTATGACCGGGCCAACCACACTCGCACCGGGATGCCCTCACGGGTGACGCCAGCCCCATGACGATCTGCGGCAGGTCATCGCGATGATCTTTGGACTTGCCCTAGGTGCGAAACGCCTGCTCGCCCTCCTCTTTCTCGTCGCGTTCGAAGTAGGTCGAGGTGGTGTCGAAGAACAGCAGGTCGACTTCGAGATTGAGCAGGTGGGCGACGGCGAAGAACACCGCCTCCTGCACCTCGCCCTGGGTGTCGGCTCCACCAGCAGGTCCATCGCCCGATAGGCCTGGTCGTCGTCCATCACGGCCAGGTTGGGGATGATCACGTCCTGGCTGGCCCATTCGGCCGCCGACAGCTTGCTCATCGGCGCGATCGCTCGGTTGGCGACCAACGCGAACAGCACGCGCTCCATGTTGGTGGTGAAGCGCCCGCCGTCAGCCGCCTTCTTGATCGCCGAGGCGACGGCCAACTGCCTTCACCGGCCCTCCAGCAGCCAGAGGGCGCCGCAAGGACGAGAATCGACCACTTCGATGGGCGCGCTCCCGGCATGCTGGCTGACCTCGACGGCCTCATCACCTTCGCTCGAGCCGTCCGGGCCGTCCCCGAAGTGCTTGCGGATCGACGCTGCCAGCCCGAGCAGGCCGCCCACGTCCAACCGGTCCACACGGCCCAGGTTCATCAGCACATCCGGCTTGATCTTGCCGTCCACACGCCGATTGTGGGCCCAGCGCGACATACCTGACGACACTGCCGTCGACGTTGGTCCGCCGAGTGAACCGCAAGTTGATGACTACACGGAATCACGAACCTGAAGCTCATGCACATGAAATCTTCGAAGTCGTGTTACTACACCCTCGACCCTTCGCAGCAGCCCGAAGCACCCAGCGGGCCATCTACCTGCAGGTTCTCCTAACACACTCGCTATGTGTGACGACGAACTGCGGAACCCGGGGTTCTCAGCCCGGACAACCGCACGGACAACCGGCTCCTACGCGCCTTGCGGTGTCTCGGCGAACGCGGATTCGCCCTGCTCAAAGGCCGATAGCAGAAGCTCCAGCACATCACTGTTAGCCCCAGCAGAATCGGCGACATCGCCCGCGCAGCGCTTGCCCTTACCCATTTCTAGCGCGGCTACCTACCGGCAAATCGCTGAGTCACGCCAGTACCGGGTATTGCGACATGATCTAGAACCCAAGAAGTCAAATGAGTCCCAGGACTCAGGCCAACCATCAGTTCAAAAGTCCCCAGAATGTCCTGTTCCTGACCTTGTCACGTCGGTTCGCGTGCGCTGAGAATGAATGCGGAAACATAGGAAAATGCAAGGGAGCACGGTTGATGAGGTCTAACGTAATATTGGGCGGGACCGCGATGCTGGGCATGACGCTCGTCTTGCTGACCGGCGGGACGGCCAGCGCCAGCGCGAGTCCGGTGCAGCCCGGTGTGAGTCCTGCGGCCGCCTGCGGGGATGGCCCCTACAGTGGCGGCTACTACTACGACTCCTCATACAACAATCCTCACGCCTGCACCAAATGCCAACTGGAGGGCGCCAGACTGGAGGCCACCGGCAACTGGTTCGCCTACTGCAAGAAGCGCTACAACCCAGCCGGCACGCTCACCCGGGTGGACCTCCTTATCTACTGCCGTGTCTGCCGAAGCGGGCAGGCGGCGCGCATAGAGCACCCCTAAACCCAGGGACCAGCCAGAGGACCGCTGCCAGGTGGCGCGGGCAGTTACGTCCCACGCCGTGGTCAACCAGATCATCGCCCCGGAATGGTCCGAAGGAGTTCCCGGCGGACCTCTCCGATGTCCCCACAGCGGCAAAGGTCCTGTCCAGGCCGGGGCATACGCGTTCATGGTCTCCTCTGCTCCTGCAGCCGCGACCTGCATGGCACCGTCCAAGACAGCGTTGCACGTGTATGCCCTGGTGGCTTTGAACGTCTCTGCTGGCCCCGCCGGAATGCTCGGCCAGCGAGGGATCACTCATGCCGCCTCTGCCCGGGAAGGGCCACGGGTTGCCGAGCCGGAGCACCGCGAACCTCAACGCGACCTCCTCCTCATGAGGTAGCTGCTGTTGCAATCCCCCGCCGTCTGCGGCCCGGCGGCTTGTCCCCGGCCAGCGCCCGCTCGATGATGCGTCTGACGGTCTTGCTCGTGGCGCCGCACATCTCAGCGGCCCCGCGATCGCCCCCTACCTCACGGTAGGCGGCGATGATGTCCATGACTTCCCTCGAGAACTTCGGGAATTTCACCTCGGGGATCTCGGCCCCGGCCGCCGTGGACGTGAAGCTTGCCTAGGCCGACCTAACCGGCAGTTCGCACATCGACGGTACGGGCTGGTGGGACCAGGCCAGGTTCATGGTCGATGAGGAACTGTTCCCTCCGGACGTAGGCTAGCGGTTCTTGCCGCTGGAGAGCGTGGAGGAGCTCACGAGGGTGGCCTCGGTGCCCGACGTGGGGCGCATGCTCGCGCTGACGACGGAGATGCAGGAGCCGCGCGGCTCGGTCGGGGGGTGGCTTCTGATCGCCGACGCCGTGGGGAGGTGGGTGTCCTCATTTGAGCCACAGGACGAGCGCGAGGGCCAGTAGCGCATAGCCGTCCGCGACCGGGATCCATGTCCGGATGCCGGTTCCCGAGCGCTCGCTGAACAGCGTCGTGGTCGTGCGGGTGGCTATGATCACCAGCACGAGCCATGGGCTCCACGCCACCAGTAGGCACTGCGCGACCGCGTTGCAGATGTCCGACACACTCGCCAGCAGCCGCCTCGGGCTCACCAGGGAGCCGGGGTATTGGCTTGTCAGGTCGGCTGGGTCGCTCCTCGCGGCGTTGACCTCGACAGCGATCGTGGCGAACAACAGCCCGCCAACGAGGCTCAGCAGGTGGCTCCACAGTCCCATCCACGCCGCCTCCGCCGCCCCCAGATCGGCCCAGGTCACCAGCCCCACACGTAACAGTTCGACCATCGCCTGCAGGGTCACCAAGGCCGCCGTCGCGGAGGGCCGGAATCCCACCGCCGCGACAACGAATAGCGGCAGGACGAGAATTGCGAGCGCCCCGCTCGCCTGCACGATCGCAAGGCCCAGGCTGCCCCATGTCGGCCCCGATACCAACAAGCCCAGCCCCGCGCAGGCGATCAGCGTCAAGATCACGTTCCGCTGCTGTTCCCGCAGCCGGTACTCGCCCAGGTTGATCTGGCGATCCGCCCCCGTCATACGGATTCCCTTCTCACCGGATACCTCCAGGCTGGAGTCCCCATCCGTCAGGGCGGGGAGGAAAGCCGGAGCACGGGGACACTGTGGTGTCCTGGTGGTGTCCTGGTGGTGTCGGTGGTGATCGGTAGATTGGTGGTCGTGTCCCACTTCCGGCTTCAGCCCGCGCCTGCCTGGGAGCAGGTGCTTGTGGAGCATTGCGGGCACGCTCGGTAGGTGTGGAATCTCGGCGTTGAGCAGCAGGAGCACTTTAAGCCGGGCTGTAGAAGGGCGCCGGGGTTCGCCGAGCGGTGCCGCCAGGTGACCGGAGCGCGGGCGGGGAACGCGTGGCTGCGCGGGGTCGGTCATCGTGCGGCATCAGGCCCTGAAGGACGTCGCCCAAGCGATGGCGACCTTCTTCGGCCCGACCCACCAGCGTCCGACGTGGCGCAGGCGCGGGCAGAGCGAGGGGTTCCGGATCGTCGCGGTCGAGCCGGACGATGTGCACCGCCGGTCTCGCAACGTGGGCGAGGTGCAGATCCCGAAGGTCGGGTGGGTGTTGCGCTGGTCCCGCGGCCTGCCGGACGGTATGAAGTCCTACCGGGTCACCCGCGACCGGGCCGGCCGCTGGCCGGTGGCATTCGCCGTCATCCCCGAGTCGAACCCCCGGCACGGGCGAGGTCGTCGACCGGGGGGTGACCGTAAGCGCCGCCCTGTCCTCGGGTGAGATGCTGCGCATGCCCCCATGCTCCGCGACACCGAGCAGGCCCGTCTGTCGGCCCTGCTCCGGAAGCTGGCCCGGGCCAGGCGCGGCTCCAGCCGGCGGGTCAAGGTCAAGCGGGCGATCGCCCGGCTGAGAGCCCTCGAAGGCGACCGGCGCACGGACGGGATCGAGAAGACCTCCACCGACCTGGCTCGCCGCCTCGACGTGATCGCCGTCGAAGACCTCAAGATTCGCACCATGACCCGCTCGCCGAAAGGTGCCATCGAGGCCCCCGGGAAGAACGTCGACCAGAAGGCGTCCCTGAACCGAGGCATCCTTGCCCACGGCTGGGGCCGGCTGGTGACACGCCTGGAGCACAAAGCTCCTGGTCGAGTCCAGACAACCAACCCGCCTTCCACGTCGCAAACCTGCAACGCCTGCCAGCACATCGCCAGGCATAGCCGCGGGCGCCAAGCCCTGTTGCTGTGCGTCGCCTGCGGGCATCGCGACCACACCGACGTCAACGCGGCTAAGAACGTCCGCGATAACGCGGCAGGGCATGCCGTTGCTGCGCGGGCAGGCATGCCGCTGGGCGAGCCGGTGAACCGCGAGCCTCAACACGACCATCTCCTCGGGAGATGAATGTTGGTGGAATCCCCCGCCTCCAGGCGGGTGGAGGATGTCAAACGGCTCAACGATCTGTCCGAACGCCGTGGTTCCGGGGCGTAGGATCGTCGTCTTGGCCCGGGGCGGGTACGGGAACTCCTGACGCGGGACGCGGGAGGAGCGGCCCTTGACGGCCTTGACCGGCCTGTGGACGCCGAACTGCAGATCCACCTCGACCAGCAGGTGAACGTGGCCGGGCATAACCCCCATTTCCACCAGTCATGCCTCCCTTTCTCCTCGATCACCCCACCGATCAGTTCTTTCCGCCGCGCCTCGATCCGGCCGCCCAGCAGCCGCCTGCGGAACGTGGGGCACCACACCACCTCAATGGCACGCTGGAAAGCGACGTTGCAGTTCGCACGCAAGGCCATCGCCACACAGATCGAAATACGGCGTTGACCGGTCTCCCGCTCAAAGATTCGACACAAAGGGCTTACCCCTATGGCTGAAGCCAGGGGTCCGCGCCCTAGATCTCCGATCGACGCCGACGTAGACCGCATCGCGGACCTCAGCCGCCCGTCGGATGCGTGAGGTCCGCCAACTGCGAGCGCGGCTCGCGGGTGGTCTCGTATCTGAGCTCGTCCAGGATCGCTGTCGAGCGCTGCCAGCATCGCACCGACTCAACCGATCGCCCCACGGCCTCGTACGCGGTGCCGAGGTGAATGAGGGTGTTGCCTTCATGGAAACGATGACCGAGATCGCGGAACAGGCCCAGGGCTCGTTCGAAACATACGATCGCCCCCTGGTGATCGCTCATCCGGGAGTGGACGAGACCCAGTGCGACGGCGATGTGCGCCTGGCCGACGCCGTCTTCCGCCCGCACGGAGATTCCCATGGCGAGTTCTCCGACGACGATCGCCTGGTCATACTGACCCATGAGGCTGTAGCACTCGCTGATCAGGCTCATCGTCCTGGCGCCGGCTGCACTGAGTGTCGCCGTCTTGCACCATTCAAGGCATTCCAGAGCCTGCCCCAGGGCGGTCGCGGGCAATCCCTGCTTGAGGGACAACAGTGCCTGGGTGAAAAGGCAACTTCCGTGCAGTGCCGGGTCGCCGAGCGCGCGGGAAAGGCCGAGAGCACGATCGAGTTCGGCGCGCGCCAGCTCGATGCGGTCCAGTTCGATCAACGCCGATGCCATGCCCTGATGCGCCCTGACGCATGCTGTGGAGTCGTGCAACCTTTTGGCCGCTTCCAGGGCGAGGCGGTGGACCGTGATCTTGCCGTTCCAGTCGCCCTGCAGGTCGCACCAGACGGCCAGGGAGGGTGCGAGGCAGACGACATGAGCATGCAGGCCGTCCGCCATCGCCTGGCTGAGCACGGCGAACAGGACGGTCTGCTCGGCCTGGAGCCAGGTGAGCGCCTGGCTGTGGCGCTCCAGATGCTCTGGCCGTACTTCCGGCTCCGGTGCTTGCGGAGTAATCAGGTGCGCCGCCGGCTCCAGGAGCGATGCGGCTTGGTATGCCGAGTGCAGATAATATTCGACCGCCCGCCTCGCCGCCTGCTGATGAGCGGCCGGGGCCGCGGCGCGGGCGAGGCCCCGTGCGTAGGCGCGCAGTAGATCGTGGAAGGCGAACCTGCCGGGGACGACCTCGCTCACCAGGTGGGCCTCAAGCAGGACGTCGAGCAGCCGCTGAGTCTGCGGCCGATCGAGGCCCGCGAGGCTGGCGGCCGCCGCCGGGGTGACGTCCGGTCCGGGGTGGGCGGCCAGCAACCGGAACAGGCGGGCGGCGTCGGCGGGGAGCGTGTCGTAGGAGCGCGACAATGCGGAAGGCAGATCGGTGCGGGCGTCCCCCGTGGCCAGGACGCTGATGTCAGTTCGAACCCTGCGCAGGCCCGCGGCCAGGACGCCGAGCGGAAGGGATGGGCTGGCCGCCGCGCGCCCCGCCACGATGGCCAGTGCGAGGGGAAGTCGCGCACACAGGTCGATGATCTCGTCGGTGGCCGCGACATCGGTTTCGATCCGCTCACGGCCCAGGCGGTGGGACAACAGATTCCGGGCTTGGTCCCGCGTGAGCACGTCCAACGTGATCAGCGCGGCTCCCTCCGCGATGACCAGGCTGCTCAGACTGTGGCGGCTGGTCACCAGAACGGTGCACGCTGTGCCGCCCGGCAGCAGCCAGCGCACCTGTCCGGCATCTTGGGCGTTGTCGAGGACCAGCAGGATACGCTTGCCCGCCAGCATCGTCCGGTAAAGCGCGGACCTTGCCGGCAGGTCCGCCGGAACGTTCTGCGGCGGAACACCCATGGCTTCCAGTAACGCCGACAGCGCATCCTGCGGGCTCATGGCGGCCTCAGACGGCCCGACGCCCTGCAGATCCACATAAAGCTGGCCGTCTTCGAAATGTGCACCGGCCCGGTGCGCCCAGTGCACGGCGAGCGAGGTCTTGCCCACCCCGGCGGTTCCGGAGATGACGCAGATCCTCACGCCGCCGCAGAGCGAGCGATCCAGCTCCTCCAGCTCATGATCTCGGCCGACGAATCCCGTCACGCCGGCCGGCAGCTGGCGCGGCACCAGCGGCTCGGCCTGCCGCATGTCACTGTCGAGCAGGGTCGCGTGGATGCGTTGCAGCTCGGGTGCGGGATCGACACCCAGGTCCTCGACAAGGCGGCGTCTGAGCTGCTCGTACAGGGCCAGCGCCTCGGCGGGCCGGCCGCAGCGGTCGAGCGTGAGAAGCAGGCGCCCCCACAACGGCTCACGCAGCGGATGGCGGATCGCCAGCTCCCACACCTCGGCGACCAGTCCGTTGTGACGTCCCTCGGCCAGGCACAGGTCGATCCATCGCTCCATGGCCGAAAGGTGGAGCTCCACCAAGCGCGCGACCTTGGGCAGGTGCCGGGCACCGGACTCGACACCATCGAACGGCCTGCCCCGCCACAGAGCGAGCGCCTCCTCCAGGAGCTCCCGTTCCTCCAGCGTGCCTTTCAACAGCGCCGCCTCGCTCACCAGCCGCCGGAAACGCAGGACGTCGACGCGATCGTGCTCGACCTCGAGCCGGTAGCCGTCCCGCACTGTGCGGATGGCCCCTGGACTGAGTTCGTGACGCAGCCGGCTGATGTAGGTCTGCACGCTGCGCCGCTCATGGACGGGCGGTTCCTTGGGCCACAGCGCGACAGCCAGGTCCTCCACAGAGACCGTCTCACCTGCAAAGAGCGCCAGTACGGCCAGCAGCATGCGCAGCCGATTCGAGCTCAAGTCGACGCGGGTTCCGTCCTGCCACACTTCCAATGGCCCCAGCAGCGCGATGCGGAGGCCGCTTTCCGCCCCTGCCGTCATGAAGGGACACCTCTTATGGGCCCCGTTACCCGGTCGCTTGATCTCATATCCTCCCACTGTTTACCGTTGAGCTAGGCCGCACCAGGGCATTTGACGGGCATTTGACGGGCATAACCCGAAATCGCCGGTTGGGGATTCTGCCGCGGCAGTTGGTATTCCTTGGCATAATTTCCTCCTGATCCAGGCTGGCGATTGCGGGTGAACGGTTCATGCTGTCAGGAGCACGCGCGAGTATCGAGAGGCATCCTCCGGCGGGAGAGCCGGAGTTGCGGACGTTGTTACGCTTCTGACGGGAGCGTGCCATGCTCACCCACGGGCAACTGGCAGCGCGAACGGGTCTCCACGTCCGGACGATCCGCCGGGTGGAAACCAGTGCGTTGGTACGTCCGTGCACTGCGTCGACGCGGCGGCTGGCGCAGGTGCTGGGCCTGGACGCCGCGGAGCGGTCGGTCCCGGGCGCGGGGTCGCAGGGGCCTCGTCCGGCGCGCATGTCGCAGCCGCAGTTGCCCGCCGAGGTCGGAACGTTCGTCGGCCGTGCGTGGGAGCCCGGGTAGGGCCAGCAGATCATTGGCCGGATACCGGTTGCGTCGGCCCAGTGGTCACCAGGCCCGTCACGGTGGCACGCCAGGTTCGCCGGTTAGGAGCATACGGTACGCCGTTTCCGGCGCGCGGTCGCACCGGTCTGCAGTTCGGTCGCACCGGTCTACAGTTGACGTATGGGGTAAGCAGGCAGCGAATGCCTGCGGGACCGCGCTCGCCCGGATCGGCGTCTAGGAGCCTTCTGAAGATGTTGCTGGTGTGGCGGATCGCATGTTGAGGGTGCGGCGATCAAGGAGTTGAAGGTCGTCCTTTCCTGGGGTACTGCCTGCGGGATGGGCTCAGCCGGTGGCCGGCTGCAGAATCCAGGTGCCCTGGACGGGGGTAAGTCCGAGGTTGATCAGGCGGCGTAGGTTCAGGGCGGCTGCTCGCAGGTGGCGCCAGAGGTTGTTGCGGTCCACGCCGCGGTAGCGGAGCTTGCGGGCGCCGCCGTCCGCGCCGATCAGCCAGGCGATGGAGCGTTCGACCATGGGGCGATGCTGCTGGTAGACGGCTTTCAGGCCGGGTTCGGTGGCCCATTGGTGGCGGGCCTGGCGTAACAGTGCGTCGTGGGGGTGCAGGTGCAGGATGCGGCCGTGTTCACTGGTCGTGCAGCGATCCCGGAGCGGGCAGGAGCGGCAGGCGATGCCGAAGACCACCGCGCGTGTCCGGGTGATGCGCCGCGTCACCCCGGCCGGGCAGGTGGCGGTGCCGGTGGCCTCGTCCACGAGGAAGTCGTCGATGGTGAAACCACCGGCTATGGCCGGGTGCAAGGGCGCGGGCTTGATGATGACGGTGTGCCCGGCATCGAGCAGCGCGGCGCGGGCGTCGCCGGTGCCATAAGCCGTATCGCCCAGCACCTGGAACGTCGCGGGGCCGGCGAGCGGAGCGGACGCATCGGCGGGATCGGCGGCCAGCAGGTCCACGCCGATCACCGCCTCGTGGTTGGCGGCGCCGGTGGCCATGGTCAGCCGGACACCGGTGAACAGTCCGGTATCGGGTTCGATCACCACGTGCGCCTTGAAGCCGTCCTGGCGGTGTTGCACGGTCTTGTGCACGTGCCGGGCCTGCACGTCGACGGTGGAGATGATGCGGTCGGTGGCGACCTTGCGGGCGATCCGCCAGCGCCCGTCGGCGCCGTCTGAGCCCTCGGCCGGCTCGACGTCCTGGCCGGCCACCAGCGCCAGCAGCGCCAGCGCCTGGGCCGCGTCATCGTCCAGCTCACCCGCGATGGCGGCCGTCTCGAACGCTCCCACCACGGTGAGCGCATCAGTGACCAGGGCGGAGACCAGCTCCTGGCGCGCTTTGGCGTCGTCCCAGGCGATCGCGGGTTTGCCCGGATCGGCGTAATCGGCCGCGTGACAACCTTCAGCTATCAGCCGGGCGGCGCCGGGCACCTGCCGGGCCGCCCGGCGCATCGCCGCGATCAGCTGGGTGATGGTGTCCTGGGTCGCGACCGCGTCGTCCAGCACCGCCGAGTCCAGCACTCGTCGCGTCCGGCCGGACAGCACCCCGCCGGCCGCAGCGACCTGGCTGACCCGGGCGAAGATCCGGTCCGGGGCGCCGGACCGGCGCAACCGCTGCCGGAAATACACCAGCAGCGACGGATCGAAGCCCCGATCCTGCAGGCCCAGCCCGCAGGCGGCCTTCCAGCGCAGATCACAGCGCAGCGCCAGTGCCGCCTCCGGGTCGGAGTGGTGCAGCAACGCCTGCAACACCAGCACACACGCCAGCTCCTGCGGCGGGACACTCGGCCGCCCATCGGTCGCGGCGTACAGGTCGGCGAACATCTCCTCGGGGAACAGATCGTCCCGGTGCTCGGCCAGGAACGCGTACACGCTGCCTTGCGGGATCAGCTCCCGGCAGGTGCTCCACACATCCGGCCCCACCGGCCGCTCGCGACGGTGCCCCATCATGCTGCCAGCCTGACCCTCGACCTACATGATCGGAAGCCTGACCAGCAACATCATCAGAGGACTCCTAGTTGGCGACTCGCCGATTCCCCTCGAACAATCGTACGCATCTGGCCACGCTGATCAGCGAGAAGGTCGTGTCGGCCAACGTGAGCGTCCGTGTCAGGGAGGTCGATGACCTCATGGAGCAGGCCGGCGGCCGAGCTGTGGACACGCGTGGAGCAGCGATTGGCCACGGAGGCCGTCCTGGTGCCGCCGGCCGGGTGCAGCAGATTGCTGCTGCATGGAAATCCGCCTGATCAGATGAGCCGGGGACGATATGGCTTCACCGCTATGAGGTATGTCCTACCTACGCGCTCAACGCATCGAACGTGATGGCATTCATATCAGCTTCATATGTGCTTCATGAGGGTTTCTCGGCCCGCAGATTTCGGTTAGTCCGTTCCATTCTTCGTGACCGGTGAGACTATTGCCGTCCATGCTCCACGACGCAATCATCGATTCGAAAGAGATGTCCGATGTCCATGTACGAACAGCAAAATCCCGTGCCCTTAAGTCATGTGTCTCGGCGCCACGCGGACGCGGGTCGGCCGGGAACCCTGACGGGAGCTGTGGCCGTCGCAATTGGCGCCGCAGGGCTCAACCTGATCAGCGCCATCGGGATCCTCACCGGCGGCATGGAAGCGGTCAAGGAACAGATCGCCGCAAACTCGGGACAGGGCAGCGACCCGGTGACCCCGGAGATGGTCGACCCCGGATCCGAGCGCGCCCAGTCGCTGTACGCCATCTACTCCTCGCTGGGGTACAGCACGATCTTCTGGTCGCTCGTGCTCGTCCTGCTCGCGGTACTGGCGCTGCGCGGCGGCCGCGTCACCCGGATCTTCTCCACGGTGATTCTCGCTATTTCCGTGCTGGTGAAGGCGGCGGATCCGTTCATCGCGATGCCGGTCATCTCAGTGGTCGCCGACGTGCCTTTCGTGGTGCTGGCCCTGGTCGCGGTCGTGTTGTTCTTCCGTCCCGCCAGCAACGCCTTCCGCAAAACCAGCGGTCCAGGGACCGCCTGAGACCTGCTGAGCAGGATTGACCACCGCCCGCGGTCAGCCGCTCATGTCCTGGCCGGCCTGGCTGTGGTGGTCCAGCAGCCGGGCCGGCGCGACGGGCCGATCGGGCTCCGGTTCCGCCCGGGCGGCGACCTCGGCGGCATGGTCGCGGACCAGGTCGTGGAAACGGTAGCGGCCGGGAGCCGGCTCCCGCAGCAGGTGAACCCCCTGCAGCCGGTCCAGCAGCGCCGAGGCGTCCCCGACGCCGGTGGCCAGCAGAGCGGCGGCGTCATCGGGGGTGATGTCCACCCCGGCGTACAGCCCCAGCAGCCGGTACGCGCGTCGCTCCGCGGCCGCGAGCGCCCGGTACGACAGGTCGAACGCACCGCTGACGCTGCGCTGACCGGCATGCAGTTCGCCCAGCCGGTCCGCAGGGCGCTCCAGTCGCTCCAGCAGATGGCGCACGCTCCACGCCGGATGCGCCTCCAACCGGGCCGCCGCCAGCCGGATCGCCAGCGGCAGCAGCCCGCACCGCCGCACCACCTCGGCCAGCACCTCCACCGGTGTGCCTGCCACCCGCTCCCTCCCGGCGGCAGCGGTGAACAACGCCACCGCATCCGCCGGGGGCAAGACATCCACCGACACCGTAAGGGCGCCGTCCAGACCGACCAGCCGCCGCCGGCTCGTGACCAGCACCAGACAACTCCCTGCCCCCGGCAGCAGCGGCCGCACCTGAGCCTCGTTCGCTACGTTGTCCAGCACGATCAGCATCCTCCGGCCGGCCAGTACGCTGCGATACAACGCGGCCCGATCATCGACATGCAGCGGAATCGACTCCCCCGGCACCCCCAGCACGTCCAGCAGACGGGCAAGCGTGTCCGCGGGATTCGCCGGAGCCGTCCCGCGCGTGAAACCGTGCAGATCGACGAACAGGTCGCCGTCGGGGAAACGGGAGGCCAGCAGGTGCCCGGCACGTACGGCCAGCGCGGTCTTGCCGGCCCCCGCCATGCCGTCGATGACGGTGATCGCCACCGTGTCCGCGTCACCGATGCGGTCCAGGACGGCCAGCTCCTGCTCCCGGCCGGCGAACGCCGGCACATCGGCGGGCAACTGCCGTACCGTCGTCTGCACCAAGCCAGGGCCGCCCGGCCCCTCACCGGATGCCTGCATGACGATCGACAACTCCATGGCGTCCTGACCCAGCGCCTCCGCGAGCTTCCGCACCGACGTGCTACGCGGCCGGCGCAGATCACCCGCCTCCAACCGGCGAAGAGTACGAACGTTGAGCCCCGCCTTCGCCGCCAACTCCTCTTGCGTCAGCAGGGCCCCCTCCCGCCAAGTGCGCAGCAATGTACCCAAGGCCGCTGGCCGCTCTTGCGAGGTGGCCTTCGGGGGATGCGCCTGCCCGCCGTCGCGTGCTCGCGCCGACACGGATGCCTCACGCTCACGAGCGGCTGTGCGTGCCACCGGGAAGCGCTCCTGCGGCTCGTGCTGCCGAATCTCGTGCTGCTGGGTGAGGATGACCTGATGGAGGTCGCGCAGCTCGGCGGTGGGGTCGATGCCGAGCTCCTCCCTGAGGAGGCGGGAAACGGTGCGGTATGCGTCGATCGCGTCGGCCTGCCGCCCGCTCCGGTAGAGGGCGGTCATGAGCTGGGCCCAGAACCGCTCCCGCAGCGGGTGCTTGGCGGTCAGAGCCCGCAACTCCTCGATGAGCGCGGCACCCCTACCCAGGTGGAGATCGAGATCGATGCGGCGGCCGAGAGCATATAGGCGTTGCTCGGTGAGGGGCGGGATGTCGATCTGGTGGAGTACGTCTGATTCGATGTCGGCGCAAACGGGCCCGCGCCACAGCTGCAGCGCCTGGTGGAGGAGGCGGCTCTCCGCCGCGGGTGTCGCCGCGAGAGCGGCCGTCCGGATCAGGTGCTGGAAGTCGACCAGGTCGAGCTGGTTGGCCCGCAGGCGGGCGACGTAACCGCCAGGCTCTGTCAGGATCACCTCGGTCAGGTCCAAGGACTGCCGCAGGCGCACGATGTTGGTCTGCAGGACCCGGCGTGGATTGCGCGGCAGGTTCTGACCCCACAACCGTTCGGCGAGCTGGTCGGACGAGACGGCCTGGTTGGGCCGGAGCAGCAGCGCCGCGAGCAAGATCCGGATCCTGCCACCCGGCAGGGGCAGCGTCCTCCCGTCACGAGCCGCCGACAAAGGGCCGAGCACCGAGAACCGTACAGCGATCACAACACCGCACCTCCTGCGCCTGGCCGGTCAGAACCTTGTGCGCCCCGGACCACGGTGACCGAAGCACCGGCAGGCTTGACTGATCAGATCTGGTCGAGGGGCTGGAGGAGCCTCCGCCCCCGTGCAGCAAAATTATCTATCTCTCTGCCCATACATTACAGAAGCAACCAGGATGACACAAAATCGAGACTTAAATGTTATTTATATGTCTTGATTCTGGAGGCTTAGGTGCCACAGGGTGCTAGGCATGAAGAATTCTTCTTCTCGCTGTCGCCGAGTATGTCCGCTGACGCTGGGCATGGTCATGTTGGCGGTCGGCCGGGCGGCTTGACGCCAGCCTGAGTCCGGTGAATGACCGGCCGACGCCCTGGCGACCGCGTCTCCCGCCCTGAATACTTTGCAAACTGCAGGCTCGTGGCATGACGCCAGCGTGATGTCGAACGCTTGACGGTTATTAGCGCCTGCGGGGGGCCGCTCTGGGCGCGCTCTTTACTGGAAGAACCACCGGAGCGCCGATAAAGAATGAAGAGAACCAGTGAATGAGAAGAACATCACCGTACAGGTGTCCAGCGATGTCGCCAGGTTGCACGAGGTCGTCGTCGGGCCTGTTAAGCCATTCCGGTTGACAGGCCTCGCCCCGGAATTCGCGGAAACCGCCGGGTTGACCGTCGATGAAATCGAGGCGGAGGTTTTCGAGCGCCTTCCCATTCAGCAGCAGGATCTGGTCACTGCCATCATCCAGCATGAGCAACTGGTTGCCCTGCTGGCATCCCATGGCGTCACCATTCATTGGGCTCAGCCCGCTGCGGCGCTCATCCAGCTACACACGCGTGACCTGGGCTTTGTGATCGACGACCTCTACATCTCCGCGCGTCCGTCCTCCATCCACCGGCGCAGCGAACTAGCGGGTCTGGCGTGGCTCCTGCCTCGCCTGTCCAAGACGCGCGAACTGACCGACGGTCATATCGAGGGAGGTGATGTCCTGGTCACCGACGACGACATCCTGGTCGGAATCAGTGGCGCCACGAACACCGACGGCCTGACCGCGTTGCGGGCCACGCTGGCGGCCGAAGGCATCAATCGGCAGGTCGTGCCCCTGACTTTCGCGCATTCCGGAGTCGTTCATCTCAACGACCACTTCACCATGGCCGGCGCCGGCGTAGGGCTGTTCAACCCTGTCGCGTTCACCCGGAAGAGCCGCCTCTATCTGGAGTCGCGGTTCAATCTCATCGAAGTCACCACCGACGAAGCGCGCCAATGTGCGGTCAACACGCTCGCGCTGGCGCCGAACCGGCTGATCGTGCAGGCCACCGATGAACGGCTCGCCGCCGAGGTGCACAGCAGGGGGATCACCCCCATACCCATCGACTACTCTGCGATCACCCTGTTCACCAAGGGCATTCACTCCTCCGTACTGCCCCTGGTCCGCGGCTGACATCGTTGAGGGCGGGGCGAGTCCGGCCGGTCGTCGAGGATCACACCCTGTGGATGTCCTCCCCGCCTGGAGTCGGGGGATTCCCCTGGCGCACCTCCCCGCGGGGAGGACCTGCCGCGTGTGCGATAGCGCATGCCGCGTTCACCTCAGCGTTGGCGGTTACACCGCCCCGACCGAGGAGGCGGCGCTGGAGCGCTTCTACGACTTCTCCGAAGCCTGGGGGCGCAAGTACCCGGCGATCGTGCGCCTATGGGAGGCCAGCTGGAGCGAGTTCGTGCCCTTCCTGGCCTTCGACGTCGAGATCCGCAAGGTCATCTGGTCCACCAACGCCATTGAGAGCGTCAACGCGCGCATCCGCAAGGCGGTCCGCGCCCGTGGCCACTTCCCGAACGAGGCTGCGGCTTTGAAGTGCGTGTTCATGGCGCTGATGAGCCTGGATCCGACCGGGAAGGGCCGCCAGAGAGGGACCATGCGCTGGAAGGCGCCTTTGAACGCCTTCCAGATCGCCTTCGAAGGCCGCCTTACCCGTGCCAGCCTCTGACCAATTCAACAACCAAGATCAGCCGTCAAGTCGACACTCCCCCTCCTGGTGAGGTAGTTGTGTGGGGGTATCACTCCTCGGCAGAAACGTTGGAATCCCCCGCCTTCAGGCGGGCGGAGGATGTCAATGCACGCACTTGTCCGCCTCGTTCCAGAAGCGCTTGTTCGACGGGGTCAGGCCTTTGATGTCGTCGGACTTGATCGCTCCGTCGATGTAGCGCCGCAGGTCCTTCTTGTCGCCGTACTTCATGGCAAGGTCCGCCATACAGGTGACGTACGTGTCGGGCAGCCCCTGCATCTCCGGGTCCTTGCGCATTTTGCGTACGAGAGCGGCCTTGCTGATGCCCCCGGCGGGGGCAGGCGTCGGCCGTGCGCTGGTCGCCTTCCTTTCGGTCGGGGGGGTGTCCGAGGCCGTGTCCGACGCGGGGGCGGCAGGGGAGGCGGCGACCTCCCCGATGCCGATCTCGGGAGAGCCGCCGCACGCGGCGAGGCCGGCGCACAGGAAAGCGGCTGCGAGCCCGGTGGCGAGGCGGTGAGCGCCGTTCGAAGCGCGCATGATGTCAGTCCCTCCGTGGATGTCGCGCCTTCGCGGCCGCTGTGGCGGGACGTCGAGGTTACGGTGCTGACCTGAATTCATGTCTGACTCTTCAAGTGATGGAAGAACGGCACGGCAGGACAATGCGTCATGTCCGACGCAAAGCGGGATTCTGCTGCACTTACCTGTGGCGATGCCACGCAGAGCAAGGCCGGGCACGACGCCGATATCGCGGCGTGGATCCGTCAACACGGCCCGCCGAGCGCAGCAAGAATGTTCCGCACCGCGTCAAAAGATCGCGGCGGCCCACAGCCTAGGGATGCGGTGCGCCACATCGGCTTCACCTTGCACCGTCAGTGGCCGGACCGTTGCGTCGCACGATATTCGTGAATAGGTCCGGCTGATTACGGGACCGGGAGCAGGGCCGGAATTCCGGCCGGGGCCTGGCGGAATGCGCGGGCGTGATCTCGGCGTTATCCGCGCGCCGACGCGGCTGCCCGGTGTGTCACGGCGCGTGCGGATCACGGTGTCCGGCGTTCGGCGTGCGCCACGACATGGTCCGGCCATGATGCCCTCGCAATGTCCTGCAGTCGGCCTGGCCTGCTCTGCCGCCTTCCTGGAGGCTGCGGGGACATGACACCGGCGAGCCCACCCGGCCCGTCGTCGCGGCCGGACCTGCGAGTCGCGCTTCTGGGGCCGTTCGAGGTCTGGCGTAACGACCTGCCGGTCAGCCTTGGCCCGAACGGCTGCGGGCCCTGCTGGCCACGCTGGCGATGTTCGCCAGCGAGACGATGCGGGTGGAGCGGCTGGTCCGTTTCCTCTGGCCGCACGGCTTCCCGGCCAACCCCGCGGCGTAGTGTGCAGACCTACGTCGTGCGCCTGCGCCGCGCGCTCGGTGCCGGCACAATCCGTCCGATGCCGGATGGCTACTGGCTGGAGGTGGAGCCCGACCGCGTCGATGCCCTGCGGTTGCGACTTGCTGGCCGCGGTGAGCAGATCGCGCGGCGCGGCGGGGAGCGGGAGACCCTGGAGTACGCGCTCTCGTTGTGGCGCGGGATGCCGTTCGTGGGCGTCGAGTGCGGCCCACTGCGCGACTCGACGGACGCGCAGCTGGTGGAGGTGCGGCTGGCGGCCGTGGAGCGATGGATCGACCTGAGAGGGTGTCTTCGATCCCTATAAGTGATCTTTGGATCGTCCTGGGAGTCCAACCCAAGCCACCAAGAGGGTCCGGCTTCGGTGTTGCGAACCCGTTCAGCCATTGGACGACAGGTGGTATCTCTATGATGCGCGGATGGTGTCGAACTGGATGCATGCGACCGGCCAGCCGGAGGTGCGGCTGACCGCCGGGCTCGTCTGCGAACTGGTGGAGCGGATAGTCAGTGCGCCGCGCCGTCTGTTCGGCGGTGGTTGGGCCGTGCTGGCCGAACCCGGGACAGTGCACCGTCCCGCCGGTGGACTACTCGTCTTAGATGAGGATCTAGCGGTAGTCGGGCGGTTTCCGGTGCCGGAGGATATCTTCACGAAGAGCGAATCCAGTAAGGGCTGGCCGTGGTACTGGGTCGACATCGCGTTCCCGGAGTGCCGGTTCGACGTAAGCCCGGACCGGAAGTTTGCGGTGTTTGCCGGCATCGACCGGATCGTCGTGGTCGACCGGGACGGCGGTGTGCGGTGGCAGGTGAGGCATCCGGTTCGTTTCTCGACCGCCTGTGAAGATGATGACATCCCGCGGCCGAGTTGTGCGGTGTTCAGCGCCGATGGTGCCGTGCTGTGGACATTCGTCCCCGCCGAGGAGGCCGGGGGCGGTAACCCTGCTGTCGAGCGGTGGCACATCGACGTCGCAAGCTGGCACATCACCATGCGGGCTGTGACGCAGTACGGGCTGGACACCAATGTGCTCGTTCACCGCGACGGCCGGCACGCAGGCTACGGCTTCGTCGAACACTTCGTTGTGGACTCAGGGGAGCCGGACGGGCATTGGGTGCGATGGGCTGACGACGGAACCGAGGAGGTGGTCATCTCGGACAAGTTCACGCCGGTCGACATTCATCCGGACGGGGAGCCGTGGCTGGCGATCAGCGGCGACGATCATGCCCTGTGCATTGGCGACTTCCAGGGCGGGCCAGTGCGGGAAATCCTCCCGCTTGCGGGCGTGGAAGACGACGACTGGGAGGTCTACGAAGATGCGATCGACGAACTGCTTGCGGCCTGTCTGTTGTCCCGCGACCTCGCGCTGACCTGCCTTTATGACAATAACTTGGAGGGGGTCGAGGCAACCATGCAGGTGATCTTCGGGACGAATCCACCGCAACGCAGAGGGATCGTCTGCTACCCACCCAACAGTGAGGTTCCAACAGACGGGCAGGAACTGGATTCTGTTGTCGTGCGCAGTGCGGGCGACGGCACCTGGCTGACGTTCGCCCCCGTGCGGGGCGTGGGCCTGTTGAAACGCTGGCATTTTCGCGACCCCGTATGAGCGGCCGGTGTCACGCCCCTGAACGGCCGGGGGTGTGAGTTCTGTAGTCCGGTCTGGCCACAAGCTTGCGAGACGTCGGTTCCACCAGTCCGGACATGCGACACCTTGGCGTGGCCGCTACGCTCCTGCTTCCATCAGGCGGCCCGTGGCGCAGAGGTCGGCTTTCGGGTCCATGCCTGCGGCCTTTTCCTGGTCAGCCGCCTGGTCATGAGCGTGATCGAGGCAACGGTCAGGTGTGCTTCGCTGTGTGAGGGCTTGCGTTCGAAGTCGATCACATTGCGTCGAGCGTTCATCAGCCACGAAATGGATCTTTCGACGATCCACCGTCTCGCGAGGACTTTGAACCCGGTCTGACCTGGCCGTTTGGTCACAATCTTCAAAGTGAGGCGCAGGAAGCGGCGGGCCCATGCCACCAGCGTAGGCACTGTCGGCCCAGACCAGGGTGAGCTGCGGGTGCAGCATCCGGAGCCGGGCCAGCAGTTCCCTGGCGGTGTCGCCGTCGGGTTGCCCGGCAGGGGTGACCATGATTCCCATGAGCAGGCCGAGCGTGTCCACGACCAGGTGACGTTTCCGCCCTCCTACCCGCTTGCCGGCGTCGTACGAGCGTGAGCGGCCGGTGACGGTGGCCGCCGCGCGCACGGACTGGGAGTCGATGACGCCCGTGACCGGGTTCGGGCACCGGCTGGCGCGCAGGCGGACGGCGCGGCGGAGCTGATCGCGGATCTGGTTAAGAACTCCGGTCCTGGCCCAGCGCGAAAAGAAGCCGAACACGGTCTGGTAGGGCGGAAAGTCCGCAGGCAGGGCTCGCCATTTGGCTCCGTTGTCGGTGATGTACCTGATCGCGTCCACGATGTCGCGGCGATGGTGCTTCTCCGGTCGCCCGCCTTTGCGGGTCCGGCAGGCCGGCACCGGGAGTAACGGCTCCAGCAGCAACCACTCCTCGTCTGTCGTGTCGGAGGGGTAGCGGCGGGGACGCACGCCCGTCACACCTCCGCCTTGTTGACCAGGCTCAGCGCCGTCTGGATCACGTTGAGCTGGCCCAGCACCAGCTTGATCCAATCCTCCTCCGGGGTAAGCGCCGTATGAGGCGCCACCGTCGCCGACAGGAAACGGCTGACCCGGGTTAGCTCCATGCGCAGCCGCGAGCGCTCGTAGGCGATCCAGTCGACCGGCGTGGACGCGAACGCGTATCCGTAGGCGTATGTCCAGATCAGCTGGGTCAGGTTGGCCATCGCCGCGACCTCGCGGATGTAGAGAATGCCCTTGCGCACCTGGTAGAGACTCAGCCCGGTGGCGGCCACCAACTGCTGGGCGGTCAGCCCGGCCGGGCGGGCCTCCAGCAGCGCCAGGCGCACCTGCTCCCCGTAGACATTGGCCGCCAAGCCCCTGGAGGGCATGGTCTACTCGCCGCGCAGCAGCCGGGCAAGGTTCTCGTCCAAACTCACGTCCCCCGACTCGATGGCGGCCTCCAGCCAATCGACCGTGGCGCGAACACGTGCCACGTTACGCGCCGCGGCTGCGCGCTCGTCCTCGCTGAACTGATGGTCGCGGAGCACCGGCAGAATGCGGGCGATCGAGGCTACGAACAGGGCGCACGCCCCGATCAGGTCGAGGAAGTCACGGCTTCGCTCGATGCGAGGCAAGGCGGGCGTGCGCTGCCGGACCGGCTGGCTGGCCTACTGAGCGTGGTCAATCTGCGCCCGGTTGACCATGTGCTTGGCCAGATCGTCGCGCATGGACCGGTCGGCCACCTGTGGCCGACGCAGCAGGTCGGTGGCCACCTGAGCGGCGGCCTCGTCATCGCGGGCCAGGTCGTGGATACGCTCGACCTTCTCCTGCACGCTGACCGGACGCTCGACCTGATGGCCGACCAGCCGCTTGGCGGCGTCCTAAGTCCACCGGTGCTCGCCTGTCCGCTCGTCGAGCGGCGGCTTGGTGATGGTCTGCCAGCGCTGCTCGTCGGCGGGTATCCCGGCCAAGATGCGGTGCACGCTGTGGCACACGCCGGGCCGACGACGCTGCTTGGGCCAGCGAGCGGCAACCCACCGGTAGTTCTTGAGGGAGTTGAAGGGCACTCCCAGGTCCTCCGCGTAGCGCTGCAAGGAGGCTGTCGCCGTCCATGCCTCGTCATCGGCGCCTGCCGGATGCGATCCGCCCCAGCTCTGCAAAGGCTCCAGCTCGAGAGCCCGATCCCCGAGATCGAACTGGCAGCGGTTCTGGACCTCGACCAGTTCCCGTCCCTCGGACACGAGCACGACGTGCTGCCGGCGGTTCTGGACCAGGCGGCCGCGGTGGGCCTGCGCACGCAGGCGGCGCACCTGGCCTACGCCCTTTCCGCCGATCGGCCCGGCTTCGGGCGGCGCTCAGCGGTCGCTACCGAGCATGAGGGGCCTGATCACATAGTCGATCAGCGACGGGGACGCGGTCGGGGGATTGCAGGCCCAGGTGCAGGAGCATCCGGTAGTAGATGGGCCCGTACAACAATTCGGTGACCAGCTGCAGGTCCTCGTCGTCCGCAGTTCGCCCCGCTCCTGCGCCTGGCGCAGCCGCCCGATGACCACGTCCCACTCTCGTCTCTCCCCGATGAACGGGGCATGCCCACCATGCTTCAGCAACACCACGTCCTCCTGCACAGCCGCGGGGTGGAGCCGGTAGCGGGACAGGCCGCCCAAGCTACCGACCACCACCGACAAGCCCCAGGCGCCGTCACGCCCCGCAGTTCCGCATGTCCTCTCCACCCTGAAGGACCGGACCTCCAGGTTGTAGGTATCCGGCGGCCCTTGCCATGGATGGGCCGCCGCGCCCCTCTCCTTTTAGCGAGCAGTCGTGCCGAGCGCGCGGATCTCGTTGTCGCCCAGCACGCCCACGTAGGCGCGTACGTCATCGATCGTGCCAGCGAAGAAGCCGACCGCGCCGGAGCTCAGCTTCCCGCGGCCGACCGCGAACGCGCCGAGCGCGTTGTCCAGCGTCACCCCGTCCGCAGTGGCCACGACGCTACCGTTGACATATAGCCGGAGCGTACGGCCGGCAGCGTCGTAGACCCCGGTCAGGTGCGTCCACGTGTTCAGCGTGGCCGACGGCCCGCGTGCTGCGGCGCCCGCCGCCAAATTCGTCGGGCTCACCTTGCCGAACTGCCAGCTGCCCGTGCCGGAGCCGCAGTGTTTCAGGGCGAAACCGCTCATTGTGGCGCCGTCCTGGCTGAGCACGATCCGGCAGCCGCCGTTGACGTCGCTGATCGGCTTGGCCCATGCGGTCACGGTGAAGCTGTCGGTGCTGGTGATCGCGCGTTGCGGCGTCTCGACGAACGCCGAGGTGCCGTTGAGCCGCACCGCGGCGCCGGACACACCGGCGGTGTCCCACGAGGCGCCGCCCTTCAAGGTGGCGCTCATCTTCCGCCCTTCCGAGGAGCGCGCCACCGTGCCGGAGCCCTCATCGAATTTCCAGTGGTCGTACAGTCCCGGCGGCGGGGTCCGGTGCAGCTCGCGCACCTCGGAGTCGGACAGTGCCCGATCGTAGGCGCGGACGTCGTCCACGCCGCCGGGGAAGCGGTTGCTCACCTGTCCGCCGCTCTTCGCCGCGCCGATCATGAACGGGCCGCCCGCATTCCAGATGGTTCCGGTGGCCTGGCCGGCCAGGGCCCCGTTGACGTACAGTCTCAGCTGGCGCGCTCCGGAGTCGTACACCCCGGTCAGGTGGGTCCATTCGCCGGTGGCGGCCGGCGTCGCGGCGTCGACTGCGGCATAGGCGGTCGGGCTCGCGGTGTCGGCGGATGGAGCGACGAAACGCCATGCGTCCAGCTCGCGGCTGTATTGCAGGTAGAACGCGGACTGCTGTTGCCCCGCCTGCGCAAGGGCGGTGAACCAGTCGCCGCGGCGGTTCAGGAAGGCCCACGTTGAGACGGTGAAGGACCGGTCGGTGCGCAGCACGCTGCCGGTCGTGGCCGCGTAGCCCGAGGTGCCGTTCAGCATGATCGCGCCGCCGTTTCGGCCGCCGATCCACGACGCGCCGCTCTGGAGGGTGGCGGGGCGCCCGTTGCCGGAGGAGTCGGCGGCTGTGGTGCCGGTGCCGTCGTCGAGCTTCCAATGGCCGGTGGGCGACGGTAACGGGGCGGACCCGTGTGACTGGCCGCCCACGAAGTAGCCGGTGAGGCCGGCGGAGATGTGCACTCCGGGGTGGGTCAGGTTCGGGGTGTCGTCGCCTTGGGCGTTCTGCGCGTTCAGGATGACGCCGGGGCCCAGCGGCAGCACCGCGGTGTTGGTCACCGTGCGGGATACGGAGAAGGGCACGGCATCGTCGTCGCCCCCGTCCGCTCCTTCGTAGGTGGTGCTGCTGAGGTCGGTGTGGCCTGCCCAGCCGCACTCCGTGCACCACACTGCTGCGCTCGTGGCCGCCGCCAGGCGCCGTCGCGATTGCGCCATTTCGAGCATGACGGCGGTGGCGTTCGACGGCACCCGGGGTCGCAGTTTGACCTGAAAGGCGCGCTTGTCGGCGGTGCCGAACGCGAGCGGTGCGGTGTTGTCGCCCAGCTTGCTGTCCAACAGCGGCTGGGCGTAGCGCAGGGGCACGTAGCGGGCCCCTGCGCCGGTGGCGTACCAGCCGATCAGGTCGACCACCGCGTGCGCCTGCCCGGATCCGTTGCGGATCCTGATCGTCCCGTCGTCGGCGAGCGGGACCAGGGTGAGGGTCTGCAGCGTCTCGCCGGGCATGGCCGACAGGGTGACCTTGCCGCGGGCGGTGTGCGCGTACAACTCCAGGTTGGCCGTCTGAGTCACGTCGGTCGCCTTGACGTCGACCAGCACCGCGGTGGCGGTGGCGGGGACGCCGGCCACGCCGCGTACCCGCAGGATCTGCTCCTCGTCCGGGTCGAGCTTGGGCGCGGCGGTCCCCCAGGTGCGGGTGTCCAGCAGCCGGTGCGGCGAGGTCTTGGGGAAATATGTGGACGCGCTGCTCTGGCTGCTGTACCAGCCGTACACGTCGATCACGACGTGGGTCGTCGCTGAGGAGTTCTTGACCTTGATGGTCTTGTCCTGCGGATGCAGGGTGACGGTGAGCAGGGCCGTGGTCAGTCTGCGCGCGTCGGCGGACAGCGACGGGATGCCCGTCGGGGTGTCGGAGAAGAACTCCAGCTCGGTGTCGGCGTTCGGGTCGACCGCGGTGACATCGATCATGACCGCGGTGGCGTCGGCGGGCAGGTCGGGGACGCCCAGCGCGAGTGTCTCTCCGCGGGCCAGCGGCGCCGGATGCCGGCTCGCCGGGTCGCGGGTGTCGAGCAGCCGCCGGTAGGTGGGCAGCGGGGTGAAGGCGCTGCCGGACGGCGGTGCCAGGTCGCGTATCTGACCGACGTTGAGCACGCCGGATCCGAAGGTGTTGCTCCGCCCGGGGCGGGTGGAGCTGTCCAGCAGCAGCGCTTCCAGCTCCGCCGGGTCGAGGCCGGGCCGGACGCCCTTGTAGAGCGCGGCGGCGCCGGTGACGTGCGCGGCAGCGATCGAGGTGCCCTGCCGGCTCCCCGGGATGGTCGGTCCGCCGGTGTAGGTGCTGACACCGGTGAACCCGATCACGTCGGGTTTGATCCGCCCGTCGATCGTCGGCCCGCGGCCGGAGTAGGGCTCCACATCGCCGTTCGCCGCGGCGGCGGCCGGCGTGATGGCACCGACCGCGATGGCGTACGGGGAGCTCGCCGGCTCGGCGATGCTGCCTTCCGGGCTCCTGATGGCGACCCCTTGGGCCCGGCCGTGAAGGGTCAGGTCGAGGCGCGTGTACAGAGGGGCGGGGTTCTTGACCTTGACGTAGATCCAGTAGGCCGTCCCGGCCTCGGTGTTCTCGATGGTCACCGTTTCGACGGGGTGGAGTCCGCCGGGCGTCTCCTGCTGCGGGCGATTGGCGACGGCTACCGGAAGGCGGCCGGGATTGTCCGAAGGCACGCCCAGCTGGTCCATGACATAGACGTCGTAGTCGGTGTTGGTGCGGGGCCAGGCGTCCCAGCGCAGCTCGATGGTGATCGGCGCCCCGGTCTCACGGACGGTGAACCCCTGGTTCTCGCCCCCGCCGGGGAAGTTCAGCCAGCCGTTGCTGTTGGTGTCGACCATGGTCCCGTGCACGTGCTGCTCGGCTTCGTTGCCGGCCGCCGCCACGACCACGACCCCTTGGCCGCGCAGCCAGGCCACCACCGTGGCCGGGTCGGAGCCGTTCTCCGTGACGACGCCGCTGCCGCGTCCGGTGCCGGGGAAGCTCATGGACACGTTGACGACCTGCACGCCCTGGCCTTTCAGCCAGCGGGCGGCGTCGTCGAAACTCATCGAGTCGGTGACGCACGCCAGATAGAGCTTCGCCCCGGGCGCCATGTCGTGCACGACCTCGGCCACGGCGGTGCCGTGTGTGCTCTGCCCCTCCGGACCGCACTGGCCGTTGTCCACCGTCACGTCGGCGGGCAGTTCTCCCCCCTGCTGGGCGGCCACGAGCCCGCCGAACCCGACGTCGAGGATTCCCACCTTGACCCCGGCGCCGAGCCGGGCGGGGCTGGCACTGTGCCAGGCCTGCGCGCCCGACGGCGCCACGCCTTCCGAGGTGGTGTCGAGCGGCACCGGCCGCTCCGGGCCGCGCACCTCCACCACACCGGGCCGGGACGCCAAATCCTTCAGTTTGCCGGGCGGTACCGCGGCACGAACCTGGGCACCGCCCGCGTCGGACACCACGCCGCCGACCGCCTTGACCTCCGTCCGCGCCGCCTCGGCGTCGGTGCCGGCTACGTACACCAGGACCCGGCCCTGGCCGTCGGTCTCAAGCGGCAGCACCTTTCCCCCGGCCCCGGGCTTGGCTGTGTCCACCCCGGCCGTCAGGCGTACCGCCGCGTCCATCCGTTCCGTCGCGGACGGTCCCGGTTCGGCCCATACCGCTGACGCGGGAACGACCAGTGCCCCCAGGGCTAATATCGCCGCCATCATGGCGGACACCCTTCGGCTGCTCACGAAATTCCTCCAGATTTCTGCTGAGAAAAGGGCATCGGAACATGTGTCTCGTCGTCCGAGTGACTACTCAGCACGTCTTGTCGTCACACATCTCACCCCAGTTGACTCGAGGCCTGTTTCCGGGGTCCCAGCCCTTGACTGTTTCGCCGGTTATGGGGGAGAGCATGAGATTCACCAGGGGATCACCGATTCCGGTCCACAGGAATTCGTTCCCCTTCATCGCTCCCCCCAGGGCATTAGGGGCCCATCTCCACGCCCAGGCCAGCTCGTCTGCCAGTGTGAACAGCCGACCCGCGAGGGCGCCAAGCCCTTGACCCACCCCGAATGACCCGAGGCCCACCGCCAGCCCGATGCAACCGTTCACGGAGTTGGCGGCGAAACATTGGAACATGCCGTCGAGTCCGGAGATCACGAAAGTAGCCGCCGCCGCCGCGCATGCAAAGGTGTGCACACCCGGAAGCATGCAGACCATGCCGGCCATGCCGCCGATCACGGCGAAGATGAACCCCTGGTTCGCCGCCAGCCAGTCTCGGGCGGTCAGAATTCCGCCGACCAGCCCTTCCAAGGATTGCTGGAAATCGTCGAGATGGCCTTCGAAGAAGCCCTTGTCATTGTTCAATGGGACTTTGGGACAGTCTCCGATATTGGGAGCATCGCACATGCCATCGAAATCGGATGGCGGCTGATGGTCTATGTACATGGAGCTGGGCTCAACGGAGTCCTCGGTGATGTCCGTCGCGTTGTCGGCGAGCCAGCCGGACCGGTCGATCAGGTCGCTGTGGCCGGGGTCCCAGCTGGGCAGCGTTGACGGCGGGGGCGGCACCGTGGAGCCCGCGGGAGGCCGGGGCGGGGGGTTGTTCAGGTACTGCTGCCACAGGGGCGGCGGTGGGGGCGGGGGCTGGCCCTCTCCGTTACCGCCGGTGCCGGCCCCGCCGCCACCGCCGCCGGTGCCACTACCTGACCCGCTGCCGGGGCCGTTGCCGGAGCCGCTGCCACCCCCGGGCGGGCCGTTGATGAAGCCACCGCCAGAGCCGAGCTGGGGGTAGTCGAACCACTGCGGCGTCGATTCCGGGCCGTCGCATTGGGGACCGAAGGCGTAGACCCAGCAGGGAACGTGCCCGGAGGGATCGGTGGTGCCGAGGGGGTTGGCCAGGCCATAGGCGTGGCGGTTGCCGGCGGTGGAGGGGA
This sequence comes from Nonomuraea sp. NPDC049709, assembly GCF_040674815.1. NCBI lineage: Bacteria > Bacillati > Actinomycetota > Actinomycetes > Streptosporangiales > Streptosporangiaceae > Nonomuraea > Nonomuraea sp. NPDC049709. The sequence goes on along the minus strand of NZ_JBFANM010000097.1, from coordinate 9,341 downwards.
TCTGCGGGATGGTCCAGGTGTCGCGGCTGGTGAACGCGCCGGTGCCGGGGTCGTACCACCGGGCGTGCATGTTGACCGCGCCGGTGGTGGGTTCGGTCCACTCGCCCTGGAAGCCGACGCTGGGGGTCTCCCCCGACCCGCCGAGCTGGGCGCCGAACGGGTCGAACGTGCGGGTGCCGGACGTCTCCGCGCCGCCGTAGCGGGCGGTGACGTCGCCGTGCAGATCGGCGTACAGCAGCTTGCCGGTGGCGGTGGCATTGATCCCTTTGTCGGCGACCGGTTCGCCGTTGACGCCGCGGCTGGTCAGCCTCGTGCCGTCGGAGACGACGTCGTTGCCCAGCCCGCTGTACTGGTAGGCGGTGCCGTTGCGCTGGGCGATGCGTCCCAGGCTGTCGTAGGTGTACTGGACTCCGTCCGAGGTGAGCTGGTCGAAGGCATCGAAGGTGAGGTTGCGGGTTCCGGCGGTGGCGATGGTGCCGCGTAGCCGGTAGGTGTAGTCGATCCCGTTGCCGGAGCGGAGCTGGTTGCGTGCGTCGTAGGTGAAGGTGGTGGAGCCGGCCTTGGTGCGGTTGCCAGCGTCGTCCCATTCGTAGGTCGTGGCGGTGCCACTCGGCGGGGTCCACGAGGTGAGCCGGTTGGCACCGTCGTATTGATAGGTGTTGGGAGATTCCACCCCGTTCGTGATGGTCTTCTTCGAGGTGACGTTGTCGTCGCGGTCGTAGCGGTATTCAGTGCCCTGGACGATGCGCGACACCGCACCGCCGGCGGTGTACTCCGTGATCTTGTCGCCGAGCAGGCGGCTTAGCGCGTCGTAGTCGTTGACCCGCTTGACCAGGCCCGCCGTGCCGCGCTGGGCGGTGGAGGAAAGCCGGCCCGCCGCGTCGTAGGCGAAGTCGAGGGTGCTGCCGGACAGGCCGTCGGTGACAGAGTTCGTGCGGCCCGCGCCGTCGTAGGTGTACGTGGAGTTCCCTGCCGCGTCGCTGCGCGTGGCGGGCCGGCTGTCGGCGGTGTAGGTGAAGGTGGCGTCGCCGGCCGGGCCGCGGGTGGTCAGCAGGTTGCCGCGGTCGTCGTAGGTCAGCTGGGTCGGGCCGCCCGGTCCGCCGAAGGAGGTGAGCCGCCCGCCCGGGTCGTAGCCGTACGTCTTGTCGGCGGTCGCCGCCTCCGCACCGGTGCCGCGCTGGACCCTGAGCCGGTTCTGGGCGTCGTACTGCGCGGTGAGGGTCACGCCGCCGGGGACGGCCTGCCGTACCGGGTTGCCGGTCGGGTCGTAGGAGGTGGTCCAGGTCCGGTCAGGCGCGTTCGGGGTGGTGGCGGTGGCCGGCTCGATCGTCGACTCCGGCAGCCCCCAGGACGTGAAGGTGTAGTCGGTGGCGTGCCCGTTGCCGTTGACGAACCGGGTCCGGCGGCCGGCCGCGTCGTAGCCGAACGTGGTGCGGATCGTCTTGGCGTCGCTGACCTTCTCCTCCTGGCTCACCAGACGGTTCATCGCGTCGTAGCCGAGCGTGGTGACCCGGCCCTGCGGCGAGGTGCTGGTGGTCAGGTTGCCGTTGGGGTCGTACGCCGTCTGCCAGCGCCGCTGTTCGATTCCCATCGCTCCGGTCAGCTGCCCGGCCATGGTGGCCTGGCCGAGCAGGTTGTAGGCGATGCGGGTCGTGACGCCGGCCGGATCGGTGGAGGTGCGCACGCGGCCCACGTTGTCGTAGGTGTAGGTGGTGGTCCGCCCGGTCGGGTCCTTGCTGGTGAGCAGGTCGCCGGCGGCGTTGAAAGTGCTGGTGGCGGTGTGACCCACCGGGTCGGTCACCGCGGTCAGGTTACCCGCGTCGTCGTAGCCGTACCTGGTGACGAAGTACGCCTGCGGCGCACGTTCGACGGCGGTTTGGGTGATGCGCCGACCCAGCTCGTCATAGGTGTACTCGACGGTGGCGCCGTTCGGGTCGACGACCGAGCGCGGCTCACCGTTGCGGTCGTACCGGATCCTGGTGACGCTGGGCTGACCGTCGACGGCCGGCAGCGTCTTGGTCAGTGGCCGGCCGTGCGGGTCGTAGGTCCGGGTGGTGGTCCGCTTCAGTGGGTCGGTCACCGAGGTCTCGTTACCGAGAGCGTCGTATCCGATGAGGGTCTCGGCTCGGATCACCTGCCCGCCGGGCGGCGTGTAGTCGGGCCGCCGGACCGAGGCCGCCTGCCCGAGCAGGTTGTAGCCGACGGTGGTGACCGCTCCGTTCGCGTCCTTCAGGTGGGTGGGCTCGCCGAAGGTGTCGTAGCCGATGGTCGTCTGCGGTTTGACGCCGGTCTGCCGCTGTCCGGCCACCCAGGTCTCCACCTGCGGGCCGGTCTCGGTGACCAGCCGGCCGAGCGCGTCGTAGGTGAACGTCGTCGGGAGCCGTTTGCGGTCCGCGTGCTCGATGACGAGGCCGCGCTCATCGCGGTCGTAGGTGGTGGACACCACGCTGCCCGCATCGCCCTCGACCGCTTGGACGTCCTCGGCGATGACCAGTCCGGCCGCGTCGTAGCGGTACTTGGTGGTCTCGACCCGGCCGGACTGGACGGTGCCGGTGCGGTCCACGGCGACCGGCAGGCCGTCGGCGGCGCGGGTGTAGGCGGTGCTGCGGTTCAGCCCGGCCGGGTCGAGAGTCTGGGTGGCGAGATGGCCGGCGGGGTCGTAGGTCATCGCGGTGACCCGGCCGCCCGCGGCGGTGATCTTCGTGACGTTGCCGGCTGGGTCGTACTCGCGCTGGTCGAGCAGCACGTCCTTGCGGCTGCCATCGGCCTGCAGCACGTTCTTGCGCGTGGCGGTCGCCGGGAGGTCGTCGTCGTAGTAGGTGTAGCGGGTCTCCCGGCCCATCGCGTCCGCCTGACCCGCCAACCGACCGGCGGCGTCGTATGTCCGGACCTCCAGCACCAGCGCCTGGGAGGTGGAGTCCTCGGGGTCGACGTTCGCGCCCACGGCCGTACGGCGCAGCGGCCGGCCCTGTGCGTCGTAGTGGGTGATCCAGGTGGTGCCAGCCCGGTCGATGAACCGCTCCTCCAACCCGGCGTTGCGCAGCTCGCGCTTCTCCTGCCTGCCGTCGGGGAAAGTGGTGGCCACCAGCCTGTCGTGCGCGTCGTAGGCGAAGCTGGTGGTGCGCGCCGGATCTCCGCCCGTGGTGTCGCTCTCGGTGATCTGGGTGCGGTTGCCGTTGGCGTCATAGGCGTAGCGGGTCTGCAAGGTGTGTTTCACCCCTGAGACCGCGTTCGTCACCGGCGGCGCGGTCTCCGTCTCGACCTCCGAGCGCGGCGTGTAGGTGTAGGTGGTCGTGCCGAACTCCTGCCCGGACGCCTTGAGCCGTGTCTGGCTGATCCGCCGGCCGATGCCGTCATAGGCGTAGCGGGTGCGCAGCCCGACCGGTGAGACCTCCTCGGCCAGGTCCCCATTGCTGCGGTAGAGGTAACGGGTGGTCTGCTGGGCTCTGCGCCCGGTGTGCTCGATCAGCAGCCCCGGCGGAACCGTGCCGCCGCCGTCGGCCGCCTCGCTGCCGAGGGAGTATTTCCAGGTCTCGACCGGGTTGCTGGTGGTGCCGCTCGCATGCGGATAGGTGACCGACAGCAGCCGCCCGACGGTGTCGTACCGGTACGTCGTCCGGTAGGTGGCGTCGGCGGGCCCGGACGACCTCGCGTCGGAGTCGGTGAGCTTGCGGTCGTTGCGCGGATCGAGCGGATTGCTCTTGTCCACGAAATACGTCGCGTACGACGTCTGACACGAGCCGACGGCCCGGCAGGTCGTGCGCGACAACACGTTGCCGCGGTCGTCGGTGGTGAATGTGATCCGGTGACCGAGCTCGTCGACCTCTTCCGACCTGAACCCCGCGGTGTTGTACCAGTAGCTGCGTGTCTTGCCGTCCTGGGTGCGCTTGGTCAGCCGGCCGCCGTGGTCGGCGTCGAACTCGTAGACGTAGTCCGGGTACGGCCCGTGCAGCACCACCCGGCGGACCCCCTCGTTGCGGCTGGGCGCCTCCAGGGTCCAGCTCCGCCCTGAGTGATCGGTGTAGCTGGCCACCCGGTCCGTGCCGGTGTCATAGCTCAGCTGGGCGGCGATCCGGTCGTCCTGCGGCAGCGTCACCGTGGTGAGCTGCTGGACCTGCCGCGCCGCCGCGGCGTGCTGGGCGACCGCGGTCGAGCCGAGTGGATGCTGGTAGAGCGCGATCTCGTCGATGCTGCCGGCGAAGAAGGAGTCGCCGCCGTTGCCCGATGGCCACCCGGTGGTCTTGCCCGCGCCCGCGACGAGATGCGGCATCTCGTCGTGGTCGATGAGGCCCTTGATCGTGTCGTCCTGCTCCGGGTCGATGTCGTCTTTCTGTGCCACGCCGTCGATGTACAGCTTCTGGCTGTCGATCGATCCGGACAGCACCACGTGATGCCAGCGGCCGTCGCTGACGCGGCCGTCGGAGACGATCTGCCGCTGGCCCTCAGGCTTGGGCACCCAGAATCCGCCCCGCAGGTAGCCGTCCCGCCCGACGTACAGTAGCGGCGTCCACTGCTTGCTCGGCGTGGCCGAGCCGAAGGGCTGGTCGGCGTAGCTCATCAGCACGCCACCCGCGGTGGTCTTGAACCACAGCTCGACGGCGAGGGTCATGGTGCTGCCGGCCAGCTTGGCCGGCAGGGCGATCCGGCTGCTCGTTCCGTTGAACGCCGCGGCGCCGTCGGTGGTGCCGGCCAGTGCACCGGTGACGCCGAGCGTCACCGAGTGGTAGGTGCCGGCGTCCGCGCCCGGCGTACGGGCGGTGACGCTGGCCGCGCCGCCCGTGGTCGTCTCGCCGAGCCGCCAGTACGCCCGCGGGCTGTCGTCCACGGTCACCGACCGGTAGTGCGAACCCGCCTGATAGGCGTACCGGGTGCAGTTCGGCGCCGCGGCCGGATTGCACGCGCTGGTCAGCCGGTCACCTTCGTAGGTGTAGGTCCAGGCCAGCGACGGCTGGTCGGTGGACACCCGGGTGACGTGCCCGCCGGTCCAGGTCAGGTTCAGCCGCCGGCCGCTGGTCAGGTTGCGCACGCTGACGGGCCTGCCGTCCGGGCAGGCGGCCTCGTATTCCAGCTCCTGGACCAGGCCGCTCGGGTCGGTGATCCGGTCCAGCTTGCCGCACTCGTAGAAGCGCCATTGGCTGCTGCTGGTGTCGCGCAGCGTGTACTTCGCGATGCTCGTGTCGTAGGCCAGGGTGAGGTTCTGCCCCATCGGCGGCGCGTACGTGCCGTCGTGGTTGCGGCCGAAGCGCACCTGGCGGCCGGTGGGGAGCGTCACCGTCACGTTGCCGGACCCGTCGTCGTCCTCCGACAGCTCGGTGTCCAGCCGGGACGCCCAGCCCTCGCCGAAGGCGTTGGTGTTACGCGGGTCGAGGCTGTTGTACGCGCGGGTGATGGTCAGATCCGGGCCGACGGTGGCCACCGCTGTGTCGGTGCTGGTCATCCCGTAGTTGCCGACCTGCGGGTCGAGCCCCGGCGCCGGCGCCCCCCGCGGGGTCACGCCGAGGTGCGAGGTGATCTCCGGCTGCGGCACCCGCGTGTTCAGCTGCAGCGGGCCGCGCCACTCCCCTGCCGTGACGTTGTCGTGCACCTGGACCCACCAGTAGTACGTCCGGCTCCAGCGCAGCGTGCCCGCCGGCGGCACCCACGTCGCGTTCGTCCAGTCCTGCGTCTGCGCGCAGTCGACCGGCGCCTCGGGGGTGCCCGCGCAGATCCGGAACTTGTACTTGAACCCGGTGCCCGGCCACTTGTCGTCGTCGTGGCCCTCGGCATACAGCGTCGGCCTGATCGAGTCGACCGCCGCGCCGCTGCCCGGCTGCTGGAAGCGGGTGGTCGGCGGGACGTTGACCACCCGCAGGCTGAACGCCCCATGCGGCACGCCGTAGTCGCGGTAGTCGATGGTGCCGTTGTACATCGTCATGGCCACCTGGTACTCGCCGGGCGGCAGCGGCGCGATGGGCACACTCATCGCCACCGACGCGTTCGGGCCGGCGTTCCCCGGGACGTTGAACTTCGGCGAGGTCTGCACGACCGTACTGCCCTGCTTGACGATGAACCCGAACTTGTGCGGGCCGCTTGGCGTCCACGTCACCGCGCCACGGTTACGCACCGTCGCCTTCAGCTGGCCGGCCCGGTTCGCCGTCGGCAGCGTCACCTCGTCCGCCCGGTACTCGGCGCCCTGCGGGGAGTACTTGACGTCCAGGAAGGGCACGCCCGCGCCATCCTCGGCGGTGGCCTGCGCCGATCCGAACCGCTTGAAGCTGCCGGTGTCCGCCTCGTCGGCCGAGCGCACGGAAAGGCCGTGGAACGGCGTGCCGTGCGTCCAGTCGGTGAGCACGTCCCGATCCAGCTCCAGCGGGAGGGAAGCCCAGGCATTCGGGCATTCGGTACGACCGTATGAGAAGGATCGCTGGCTCAGATGCTGCGCGAGGGGGGCTCCCGGCCAGGTGGTCATCCGGGACCCGGACCACGGCGCGCCAACCGCGTACACGTCCACCGGCTTCGGGGCGCACGTGGCGCTGTGCACGTTGTGCAGGTTCAGCGTCGCACCAGCGACGTACTGGTTGGGCAGGCTACTAGCCAAACCGGAGAAATGCAGGTAGGCCGCGTGAACCCGTCCGGAGCCCTCGTTTCCGATCTTGAGGATAGTCTCCGCGGAGTGGTCGCCCGGTGCGCCGGTGGTGACGTAGGTGTCGTCGCCGTCGCCATTGACCTGCCTCTCCATGGTCAGGTCTGCCAGCGCCGGGAACACCCGGCTGCTGTCGCGCAGCCAGTCTTCGGCCAGCTCCATGCGCAGCACCCAGGACTGGCCGGACTGCTGCAGCCGGTAGCGAACGCCCGGCGAGGTGGCGCCCTTCTCGTCACGCATCGACCCGGCGCGGACCAGCGCGTGGACCGCGCCGCCGGCATCGGACAACGCGATGTCGCCGGTGGCCTCGTCCCGGGTGGGCGTGAGGCCGCGTAACCGGAGATCGACGTCATACGTGGTCGGCGCGTCGGCGGAGTGCACCACGATACTGCCCTTGAGCCCGGTCGCGGTGGCGCCAAGCCGCAGGTCGGCGTCCGGCCGTACACCGGAGTAGCGGACCTGTTCGGCGGAGATCCGGCCGGGTGTCGCGGCCGTCCCGGGCAAGCCGAAGACCACCTCGTGCGCGTCGTCCAGGGTCAACGTGGCGAGGTTCCCGTCGGCGGCGGTGGCCGCGAAGCTGACCGGAGAGGGCACGAGCCGGGGCGCGATGCGCCCACGGGCGTCCTGGGTCAGGTTGAGGTCGATCGGCGCCCAGCTTCCGTCCGGTCGTCGAGCCTGCACCGGTTCGCTGTACAGGCGGCGGGTGTGCGTGCCATCGTCGTTTCGGTACCCGCGGGAGGTCGCGGAGCGCTGCTCGACCAGCTCCTGGCCGACCTCGACCACATTCTCGCCCTGCGGCCGCTCGGCCTCGAGCATCTTCACGTCCGTCACCCGCTGCGGCGGCAGCGATGCGGACGGATCGAGGGCCGGCACGGGCAACCGGTCCGCGACCGCATGCTTGGGACGCTGCGGCTTCCGCTCGGGGCTGCGCAGGCTCGTCACCGTGGAGCCGCCTGGGCGCAGGTTCTCTGCGGAGCCGGATAATTGCTCTGGCGCCTCACTCGCCGCGCCGGGCGGCGGCTCCTGCACCATGCTCCGGGTAACCGGTAGCTCCGCCGCCTGGACGGCGGGCGTCAATGTGAACAGGCAGACAACCGTGGTTACAGCACACCACACCCGCATGACGACAGCCCCACATCTCGAGTGACCAGACCTCGCGTACCAGCGGTGTGGCAGATGACCGCTGCTGTACGAGAGCATGATGAGCACGAGTGGCTTCTGTTCGGCTTCACCGGAGCGTTCATCCGCACCGGGGAGGACGGATGTCGCGTCGCTGTTCGCTGGGCTGACCGGGCCGGATGGGTTCCATCCAGGGTTCACAGCGCCCGCCGCTGGCGGGAAATATCCGTTGAATGCCCTCGTGATGGCCTGGGCTGCGTCCCTAATGGCTCGTCACGCGACCTTGGATGGTAACTGGTCCAGCTTCGGATGGGTGAGCTGGCGGCGAAGCTGGTCTTCGGTTGGGCGCGGGCGTTGCGCCAGCGGATGTAGGCACCGATCGCGGCGTTCTGCTGATCGTGGGTGTGGTGGTGCGGTTGAGGGCGTATTGACGCGCTCCTCGGGCTGAAGCCGCGGATTCTGGCCTGTGCCGCTGTTCACGCGGCGGCGCTTCCACGGCTTCGTGCTTCGTTGGCCTGCGCCACCGCGAACGGTGAACCAGTTCGTGGACGACTGGCTCTCGAACCGCGCCACCCTCGTCCCCGTCCACAAACATGACGCCCACGGCCGGTGGGGCATCCGGGCGGGGACGCCTGTCTGGACGAGCCTGTCCTTACTGATCACCGGCGGCACGAGGCGTCTTCCACTGTCACACCGGCCGCGGCCCGCAAGCTCAGAGTCTTGAAGGCGGTGAAGCGCGGCCAGTTCAAGAAGTTCACGATCGTCGAGGTCAGGGATGGCGCGATCGGCTTCGCAAAGCAGCCGTCCCGCTACATCGGCCGACCGACCGACGACCTGGATGGCCTCCTGGCGGCCTGGCTCGCCGACCCGGCCAACCTGATCCCGCTCCGGACCCGGCAGGGCCGCATGCCCAGCTATACGCCCGGCTCGATCGTCTGGGCCGCCCTTGAACGCCTCGTTTACGGCACCAGCAAATGCAGCCAGGTCTTCAACGAGCGCGGCCCGACATCCCGCAGGCGCCGCGCCGAGGTCGAAGCCGTCCTGGCGGACGACCCGGGCCGGATGCTTCGCTGAGCGGGACAGGGAGCGTCCGCTCTGTTCCGATGAGCTGCGGCGGCTTCGCCAACGTGATCCGGCCCGACGGGAGCCGAGGACCGTGGCGGAGGCACATGTCGGCCGAGAACCTCGAGCACGAGATCCGTATGGTCCGTGGTGCCTGTTACGTGTTCACGGCCGGGATGGCCATGATGCGCGACTCAGACATACCGTACGGGGATCACAGCACCTTGCTTTCCACGCTGCTCGATACGGTCGGTCCGAGCGTCTGCCGCGCCGCGCCTCCTGGGGTGAGGTTCGGCACGCCGGCCCCGTCACCATGGCGTGAGGGCCGTACTCTCCCGGCTGGTCCGGCCAAGGGCGTCCAGCACCTGGGCCGCCTCGCTATCCGGCCGGACATGACCGGCGGAGCGGCCCATCACGTCGCGTCCTTGCGCGGCGCCACGGCTTTCCGTACGGCCAGCATGGTTTCGCCGGCCCGTTCGAAGGCGGATTGGGCCGTGGCGATGAAGAGCAGGTCGATCACCGCGAGCTGACCGTGTCT
>NZ_JBFANM010000096.1:0-39852 GCF_040674815.1 Nonomuraea sp. NPDC049709 | reverse complement strand
CAACGGGCCGCATGGCGCTCGCGGTGTAATGGCGGCAGGGCCGCGCGGATGGTTCCGCGCGGCCCTGCCGTCCAGGGGTTCTACAGGTATTGACCGGTGTTGGCGACGGTGTCGATGGACCGGCCGGCTTCGGTGCCCTGCTTGCCGGAGACGAGCGTGCGGATGTAGACGATCCGCTCGCCCTTCTTGCCGGAGATGCGGGCCCAGTCGTCGGGGTTGGTGGTGTTGGGCAGGTCCTCGTTCTCGGAGAACTCGTCCACGCAGGCCGTGAGCAGGTGCTGCACCCGCAGGCCCTTCTGGCCGCTTTCGAGGAACTGCTTGATGGCCATCTTCTTGCCCCGGTCGACGATGTTCTGGATCATCGCGCCGGAGTTGAAGTCCTTGAAGTAGAGGACCTCCTTGTCGCCGTTGGCGTAGGTCACCTCGAGGAAGCGGTTTTCCTCGCTCTCGGTGTACATCCGCTCCACGACGCTCTGGATCATGCCCTGGATGGTGGACTCGCGGGAGCCGGAGTGCTCCGTGAGGTCATCCGGGTGCAGCGGGAGGTCCGCGACCAGGTACTTCGAGAAGATGTCCTTGGCCGCCTCGGCGTCCGGCCGCTCGATCTTGATCTTGACGTCCAGGCGGCCGGGCCGCAGGATCGCCGGGTCGATCATGTCCTCGCGGTTGGAGGCGCCGATGACGATGACGTTTTCCAGGCCCTCGACGCCGTCGATCTCCGACAGCAGCTGAGGGACGATGGTGTTCTCCACGTCGGAGGACACGCCGGAGCCTCGGGTGCGGAAGATCGAGTCCATCTCGTCGAAGAACACGATCACCGGGGTGCCCTCTGAGGCCTTCTCGCGGGCCCGCTGGAAGACCAGGCGGATGTGCCGCTCGGTCTCACCGACGTACTTGTTGAGCAGCTCCGGACCCTTGATGTTGAGGAAGAAGCTCTTGCCGGACTGGCCCGTCTTCTCCGCGACCTGCTTGGCCAGGGAGTTGGCGACGGCCTTGGCGATGAGCGTCTTGCCGCATCCGGGCGGGCCGTACAGCAGCACGCCCTTCGGGGGACGGAGCTTGTGCTCGCGGAACAGGTCGGCGTGCAGGTAGGGGAGCTCAATGGCGTCCCTGATCTGCTCGATCTGCCGCATGAGGCCACCGATCTCCTCGTAGGAGATGTCGGGGACCTCTTCCAGCACCAGCTCTTCGACTTCGGACTTGGGTATGCGCTCGTAGACATAGCCGGAACGAGGTTCGAGCAGCAGCGAGTCGCCGGCCCTGATGGGCTGGCCGACCAGCGACTCGGCCAGTCGCACGACGCGCTCCTCGTCGGCGTGCGAGATGACCAGGGCCCGCTTGCCCTCGTCGAGCAGTTCTTTGAGCATCACGATCTCGCCGACCTCTTCGTAGCCGAGGGCTTCGACCACGTTGAGCGCCTCGTTGAGCATGACCTCCTGGCCACGCCGCAGCGAGTCGACGTCGACGGCCGGGCTGACGTTCACCCGGAGCTTGCGGCCTCCGGTGAACACCTCGATCGTGCCGTCTTCTCTGGCTTCAAGGAAGGTGCCGAAGCCGGATGGCGGCTGCGCCAGCCGGTCGACCTCCTCCTTGAGAGCGACGATCTGGTCCCTGGCCTCCTTGAGGGTTGCCACCAGGCGCTCGTTCTGGCCTGTCACGGCCGCGAGATTCGCCTGTGCCTCATGGAGACGCTCTTCGAGGACCCTGGCCTGACGGGGTGACTCGGCCAGCTTCCGCCTCAGCGCGGTGATCTCCTCCTGGAGGAAGGAGACCTGTGTTGAAAGATCAGCGACCTCCCGTTCGCGCTGCGCGGCTCGAGCCTCAGCATCATCGCGAGCTGCCACGCCCCGTCACCTCCTTCCCAGTCGAGGGCGACTACTAAGGACCTTACCTATCTCGGGCCCCTCCGTAACCTGGCCGGGCAGTGTTCGTCGAGTGACATTCAGTGTTCGTTGAATAATGCCTAATGGTGCGTTTAATACTCCCAGCATATGAACACGGCGATCTGTTCCCGTGTCACGCACCAAAGCACCCTCGTGGCCAAATTGTCATAGTTCCTCGGTGGTCCCCTTCGGTCGACGACGGCGCGGCGGCGGGGTCACGCCGTCGGCCATGCGGCGGGCGGAGACGAGGAAACCGGTGTGACCGATCATCCGATGATCCGGTCTCACCGCGAGTCCTTCGACATGCCAGTCGCGAACCAGGGTCTCCCACGCATGTGGCTCGGTGAAACACCCGTGATCGCGAATGACCTCGACAGTCTTGGACATCTGTGTGGTCGTGGCCACGTAGCAGCAGATCACTCCGCCGGGGGTGAGCGCCTTGGCGGCGGCGTCGACGCACTCCCAGGGGGCCAGCATGTCGAGGATGACGCGGTCGACGTCGACCTCGTCGATGGAGGCGACCAGGTCGCCCACGACCAGGCGCCAGTTGTCGTCCATGGGGCCGCCGTAGAACTTCTCCACGTTCTTGCGCGCCACGTCCGCGAACTCCTGGCGGCGCTCGTAGGAGGTCACGCGGCCCTCGGGGCCGACGGCGCGCAACAGGAAGCACGTCAGCGCGCCGGAGCCGACGCCGGCCTCGATCACGCGGGCGCCGGGGAAGATGTCGGCCATGCCGACGATCATCGAGGCGTCCTTGGGATAGATGACGGCCGCGCCGCGCGGCATGGCCAGCGTGTAGTCCTGCAGCAGGTGGCGGAAGGCCAGGTATTGGGTGCCGCCGGAGGAGCGCACGACGGAGCCTTCAGGCTGCCCGATCAGCTCGCTGTGCGGGATGGCGCCCTTGTGGGTGTGGAAGACGCCGTCCTCTTTGAGCGTGATCGTGTGGCGCTTGTTCTTGGGGTCGGTGAGCTGCACCTGATCCCCCACCTGGAAAGGCCCATGCCTGCGGAAACCCATGGCGGCAAGGTTATAGGGCTTTCGAGCAGGTCCGGACGCACGATATCTATGGGGGATGCTCCCGCGTGATGTGATCTCGACCGGCTCCCTGATCCTCCGTCCTCCCGTGGAGGCGGACGCCGAGCCGATCGTGAAGATGTGCGACGACCCGGTGACGGTTCGCTTCATGCCGCTGCTGCCGCGGCCGTACACGCTGGAGCACGCGCTCGACTACGTGAAGAGCTCCACGGGGAAGTGGGAGGACGGCGGCGCCGAGTACGCGATCACGGAGGACGGGCGGTTCGCCGGGTCGATCGGGGTGCGCCCGCCGGACCACTGGGGCGTGGCGGAGCTGGGCTACCTGGTGGCGCCGTGGGCGCGGGGCCGGAACGTGGCCACGACGGCGACCCGGGCCGTGTCCGACTGGCTGTTCGACCAGGGGGTGCGCCGGGTCGAGCTGCAGGCCGAGGTGGAGAACGTGGCGAGCCTGCGGGTGGCGTACAAGGCGGGGTTCCAGGAGGAGGGGCGGCGGCGGGCGGCCAAGCGGCTGCGGGACGGGCGGTACGTCGATCTCGTGACGTTCGCCAGGCTCAAGGGGGACGCGCCGGTGGCGCCGTACCTGCCGTTCTTCCCGGGCGGGGAGCTGAGCGACGGCGTGGTGCGGCTGGTGCCGATGGCGGCCGGGGACGCCGGGGACTTCCACCGGATGATGGCCGAGCCGGGCGTGCGGGCCTACTCCCTGGCGCCGCCGACCACCCTGGAGGACGACGAGCGGCGCTGCCGGTACACCGGCTACTGGTGGGTGTCGGGGCAGCGGGTGGAGCTGGCGGTCAGGGACGCGGCCTCGGGGGCGTTCGCGGGGCATCTGCAGCTGATGCAGGTGGTCCCGGCCCTGGGGCAGGCGATGATCGGCTATTCGCTGGTGCCGGAGTTCCGGGGGAAGGGGTTCATGACGCGGGCGGTCGGGCTGCTGGTGGAGTGGGCGTTCGCGAACACGGGCCTGCACCGGATCGTGGCGGGGACCGACGTGGACAACACGGCCTCGCACGCGGTGCTGGAACGTTCTGGGTTCGAGCGGGAGGGCGTGCACCGGGAGCTGTTCCCCAGGCCGGACGGCACCAGGGCCGACGACGTGCAGTGGGTGCGGCTGCGGTCGTCGTAGGCGCGGGCCGCCCCGGCGGGGGTCGCGGTGGGCGCCCTGGTCAAGGTCGCGGCCGGCCCGTCCCTGGCGCATGCGGGCGTGTTGCGGGCGGGGGCCCGGCAGCTGGCCGAAAAGGTCAAAAATCCTGATTTCCTGTTGAGGGGTAGTCAAGAGCCGCGTCGAGAGTGATAGTCAGGGCACCCGCAGGTGAGCTTCGCGCGATCGGGCTGCGCGATCTCGCCCCTCCGCTCCGAGGGATCACCGCGATGCCATACAACCGTGTCGATGTCGCCGTGCGTGAACTCATCGCCTCGTTCTCCTGCCTGGAGGCCGGGGACCTGCTCGAACGGCTGGCGCGTACCGCCGCCGCCGTCGCCGGCACCGGCTACTCCGGATTCGTCCGGGTGGACGCGCTGCGCCAGGAGGCGAGCGCCGTCCACGTGCACGCCCCTCCCGGCGACCCGCTGGGCCTGCGGCGGTGGCTGGCCGAATCCGGGGTGCTGAAGGAGCTGGCCGCGTCGTCGGTGACGGTTCGGCTGGCGCATGACGCCTCGATGGGCGAGCCGGGGTTCCTGGCCACTCCCGTGCCCGTGGCGGCTCGGGACCACACGTTCGTGTGGGTGGCCGGGCGGGGGTTCTGCGACAGGGACGAGCATCTGCTGAGCCGCTTCGCGACCGCGACGGGGCGGGCCCTGGAGGCGGCCAGCGGGCTCGAGGCGGCGGTACGTCTGTTGCGGGGCGTACGGTCTTTCCGACCGGCCTAGCCGGGACCCGCGGCTTCGAGACGGACCGGATCACCAGGATCAGGACGACCGGTACCGTGCCGCATTTCCCCGCCAATCACCACATGGCAGGCTCGTTTCCGACCGTTCATTTTCCGAAAGATCTTCACCATTTACCGGATTAAGCGATATATTCCCCGGCTTTTCGCGAGTAGTCCTAATACAACCTGCAGCACTCCCCCGCCACCGCCACCCGCGCCCCGCCGGCGCCGCCGATCCGGCCCGCACTGCCCGCCCCACCGCGTCCTTCCCGGCGTTTCGGCGCGGCATTGACGGCCTTGGGCGGGCGGCACCCGTCCCGACTTGTGTCGCTTTAGTCCTCGTCAGGCTATAAACACGGAAATAGCTGATCACCTTCTCGCAGCCAGGGCGTAACCTGCCCTTATGGGGACCACCTGGCCGTTCGCCGGGCGCGGAGAGGAGCTCGGGCACCTTCTCCGCCTCGCGTGCGACCCCACCGCCCAGGGCGTGCTCCTCGCGGGACCACCGGGAGCGGGCAAGACCGCCCTGGCCACGCACCTGACCGAGCAGCTGCCGGCCGGGCGGCTCGGGGGCGTCCTCACCATCAGGGCCGCCACGGCACTGCGGGACGTGCCCGGCGGCGCCCTGACCACCTCGATCCCGCCCGATCCCGGCACGGCCCGCAGCCCCGCGCCCGGCACGGCCTGCGCGGCGGCCGAAACGGTGGAGCGGTGCGGTGAGCGGCTGCTGCGCAACGCCGGCGCCGCCGTCGTGACGGTGGACGACGCGCACCTCCTGGACCGCCACTCGGCCGAGGTGGTGGCCACCCTGGTACGCACCGGACGGGTCCGGCTGATCGCGACCGTGTGCTCCGAAGAGGCCCTCGACGGGCCGGTCGTGGAGCTGTGGCGGGACGGCCGGCTCAGGCGGTTCGAGGTGGAGCCGCTCCGCGAGGTCGACGTGGCGGCCGTACTCGCCGCGGCGCTGGACGGCCGGGTCGATGGGGCCGCCGTGGCGCGGCTGGCGGAGATCACCGGAGGGAACGCGCTGTGGCTGCGCGAGACGGTGCAGCTCGCCCGGGCGGCTGGAGCGCTCCAGCGGACCGGCGGGGTGTGGCGGCTGACCGGGGAGCCGCCGGCGGCGCGGGGGCCGGAGGAGCTCGTCGACCGGCGGGTGGGGGCGTTGCCGTCCGAGGTCGGGGAGGTGCTGGAGTACGCGGCGTTCGGGGAGCCGGTCGGGGTGACCACGCTGGCGGCCCTGTGCTCCGGGACGGCGGTGCGGGAGGCGGCCGAGGACGGGCTGATCACCGTGGCGGCCGAGGGACGCGGGGAGGTCGTCCGACCGGCGCACCCGCTGTACGGGTCGGCGGCCCGCGAACGGTGCCCGCGGGAGCGGCGCGATGACCGGTACGCCAGGCTGGTCGCCGCCGTGGAGGCGGACGGGAGCGGCGATTCGGCCGTGCTCGCCGGGTGGCGGCTGGCCGGCGGGCTGGAGGCCGACCCCGGGCCGTTGCTGGGGGCGTGCCGGCTGGCGGGCGGCGTACACGATCACCCGGCGGCGATCCGGCTCGGCCGCGCCGCCGTACGCGCCGGCGGCGGCACGGGTGCGGCGGTCGGACTGGCCGCCGCCCTGGAGGACGCCGGGCAGCCGCACCAGGCGCAGGCGGTGCTCCTGCGGGCGGAGGAGCGCTGGACCGGTGACGATCGGGACCGGGTACGGCTCGCCGTGGCCAGGGCCGAGAACCTGGCCTGGGGCCTGGACCGGCTCGGCGACGCGCTGGACCTGCTGGCCACCACGCGCAAGGAAGTCCCCGACCCCGGCCCGCGGCGGGAAGCGGACGCGGCGCGGGCGATCCTGCTGGCCGAAGCCGCCCGGGCCGACGAGGCACTCAGGCTGATCGGCCGGGCACGCGGCACGGACGAGGGCCTCCGCGCCGGTTCGGGCGCGGTGACGGCCGCCAGGGTCGCCGGGGCACGAGCGCTGGCCCTCTGCCACGCCGGCCGGACCGGCGAGGCCGCCGGAGCGGTCCAGGACGCGGCGCGCGCCGAGGAGGGGCCGGGGCGGCCGTACACGTCTCCGTACGCGACGTCGGCCATGTGCGGCTGCTTCTCCGGCGACCTGGACCTGACCGCCCGTGCCATCGCCGCCATGCGCCGGCCGGCCGGCGAGCACGGCTGGCCGGGCCGGAACGAGCAGGCCCTCGCGCAGGGACGGCTGGCGATGCTCAGAGGAGAGCTGGGAGCCGCGCTGCTCATCCTGCGGACCGCGGCCCGGCGGGAGACGCCCCAGGACGCCGCCGAGCGGATGGCCGCGTACGCGATGGCCCAGGCGCTGCACGGGGACGCGGCGGGCGCGCGGATGTCGCTGGAGGCGGCCCGCGGACGCGCCACGTGGACCGCGCTCCGGCACTGGACGGCGCTCGCGGAGGTCTGGGCGGAGGCCGCGTCGGGAGGGCCGTCACGGGCCGTGGAGCTCGCCCTGGCGCATGCGGAGGAGTGCCGGGAGGGCGGGCCCGCGTCCTTCGAGGCGATCGCGTTGCACGACGCCGTACGGCTGGGCGCCCCCACCAGCGCGCTCCCCCGGCTGAGCGAGCTGGCTGCGGTCCTGGACGGGCCGCGCGTACGGCTCGCCGTGCGCCATGCCCGCGCCCTGGCCGAAGGCGACGCGGCGGCGCTGGCGGAGGTCGCGGCCGGCTTCGACGCCACGGGATTGCGGCTCTTCGGAACGGAGGCGAGAGCGCAGGCGAAGGCCCTGCGCGACGGCACCCGGCCCGGCTGGCGCCCCCACCCCGCATGACCCGGTGTCCGGGACCCCGGCGCAGCACTTCCCTGGGACGGAACGCTCGGCGGGGAGTAGCGTGGCCGCTCGTGAGGATGCTCATCGTCGGCGGGAGCGGCCATCTGGGCGGCGAGCTCGTACGGTTGTGCGTGGCGGCGGGCCACGAGGTGGGCGCGACCTGTCACACCCGGCCGGGGAACGACCCGGGCGCGCGGTGGCTGCCGTTGGACGTGCGGTCGCGGGAGGCCGTGGCCGCCGTGTTCGACGGGTTCCGGCCGGAGGTGACGATCAACACGGCGTACCGCTCGACGGACTGGACGGCCACCGCGGACGGCGCCGCGCACGTGGCCGTGGCCGCCGCGCGGGCGGGCGGGCGGCTGGTGCACGTCTCCAGCGACGCCGTCTTCTCCGGATCCGCGCCCTCGTACGATGAGGCGTGCGTGCCCGACCCGATCAGCCCGTACGGTGCGGCCAAGGCGGCCGCCGAGACGGCCGTGCGGGCGGTGCTGCCCGATGCCGCGATCGCCAGGACGTCCCTGATCCTCGGGCGCGGTGAATCGGCGCACGAGGCGCTGGTGCACTCGCTGGTGGCGAGGCCGGGTTCGGGGGTGCTGTTCGCGGATGACGTGCGGTGTCCCGTGCACGTCTCCGACCTGGCGGCGGCGCTGGCGGAGGTGGCGGTCCGGGGGTGCTCGGGGGTGCTGCACGTCGCCGGGGCCGATGCGGTCAGCCGGTACGAGCTGGGCGTGCTCATCGCCCGCCGGGACGGCCTGGACGAGGATCTCCTGGTCGCCGGGAGCCGGGTGCGGGCGGGGGTGCCGGGGCCGCTCGAGGTCCGGCTGGACTGCTCGGCGACGCGGCGGCGGCTGGGGACCCGGCTCCGTGGCGCCCGGGAGTTCCTGGCGGAGCCGGCCGCCCGGCACTCGGCGGCGCCGGACGGCCGCACCGTACGGGACACGACCTCGTGAGGCGGCGCCACGCCCCGGACGTGCGAACGCCCGCGCCCCGGAACCCCAGGGAACGCGGGCGTTCGATGAGACCTACCCCCGGTGCGGCTCGAAGCGGAGCGTGCGGGACACTCCGACGCGGACCGTGGTGCCCGGGGCGATCGTGACGGGCTCGTTGGGCGGGATGTCGTAGAAGTTGGGGTCGCCGGGCGGCTGGATCTGGGTGCCGTTCACCGACCCCAGGTCCACCAGGTTGACGTCCCATCCGTCCAGCGCCACCCGCAGGTGGCGGCGTGAGACCGAGCCGTCCGGGCTGGTCACCTTGGCGGGCCTGGCGGTGCCGCCGGCCACCTCGGGTGCCCGCTCCGGGTCGCGGCCGAGCAGGTAGTCGGTCTCCAGGGGGAGCGCCGTCCCGTCGTCGAGGATCAGGACGCCGAGCGAGGGGCGCGGGCCCTTGTAGGGGACGAGGGTGCGCTGCACCAGGGCGATGCCGCAGACCGCGCAGTAGGGCGCGCGGGGGTCGTTGAAGTGGTCGTTCTTGCAGTCGACCCCGTAGACCAGAGGGCGGTCGCCGTGCTCGGGCTGCTGATCCTGCTGCGGCGGGCCCGGGTGGTCGAAGTGGTCGGGCGGGCCGAGGACGGGCGGCGCGGGCTGGTCGTAGTGGTCGCCGGGACCCATGTGCTGCGGGATCGGCTGGTCGGCGGCGCCGTTGCCGGAGGGCGGCTCGTCGTAGGACGGGAACTGCTGCTGCTCGGGCAGGGGCGGCGGCTGCTCCTGGTAGGGAGAGTCCTGCGGCGGGTGGTAGGCGGGCTCCTGCGGCGGCAGGTAGGGGGGCTGGTCCTGGGGAGTGTGGTAGGCCGGCGGGTCCTGCGGGGTGTGGTACGGCTGGTCCATGACCGGGGGCGCGGGCTGGGGACCCGAGGGCGGGCCGGGCACGACCGGCGGCTGGTCGGCCAGTGGGTACGGAGGACGCTCCACGGGCTGCTGGGCCGGCGGCTGGATGAGGTCGGCCTCCATGTGGAAGGCCGTGTTGGGCATCTCGCTGGTCAGTGGCCGGGAGGGCGCGGACGGTGCGGAGGGCGCGGGCCGGTCGGTGAAGTCGCCGACGAGACCGCCGCCGTGCACGACGCCGCCCTCGAAGCGGACCGCGGGGTGCGGGCTGCCGGCGCCGGGCAGGCTGAGCTCGACGCGCTCGACCGTGCCGGTGACGAGCCGGTCGGCCCAGGTCAGCGAGTCGCTGCCGGCCAGCCGGGTCTCGCCGGCCGCGGTGGCGATGGTGGCCGCGGCCGAGCCGCTGACCAGGACGGCGACGCCGCCGCCGACGGGACCGGCGACCGCGCAGGTGGCCGGGTCGCCCGCCATGTTGGCCGCGAGCACCTGAGCGGCGCGGCGGGCCAGCGCCCGGCCGTCGCCACCGGAGGCGGCCGTCTCGCGCAGCGCCTCGAGCAGGTCATCGGCGGCCGACTCGGCCGAATCGCACACGAGCAGCAGCCCGCCGACGTAGGCGACCAGCCCGTTTCCAGGAAGCGGACGCACCACTCCGAAGCCGTGGTCGGTCATGCGTCCTCCCTCATGACGACCGTGCTGCGCTCATTGGTGCCCTCGCTGCGCTCGGTCACTCAACTCTCCTCCCCGGAAGCCGGCGATATTACGGCACCCGCACTGCCGTGCTGGCCACCAGCCATACGCATACCCAGACGACGAGGCCGTGTCGCGGCCCCCTCGTCTCGATTCGGTGAACCGGTGGACCGCAGCAAACCCCTCAACTGTGCAAGTTTGGCCAAACAGCACACTATCGGCCAGTCGTCGCATCGCAGAAATCGCCGGAGTCGGCTCCGGCCCACCCGAAACTGCTGGACACGACCCTATCGATGGCCCGCCGCTTAAACGAGTGGGACAAATCAGACGCCGGTGAAAACCCTGTTCACGTCGGCCGTGGCGAGCACCCCGTAGATCTCGCCACCGTCCTCGACGAGCAGGTATTCGCTGCCCGGGGCCGCGCGCATGGCCTCGATGAGCGGCTCGCCGGTCAGGTCGGCCGCGAGCATCATGGTGGGCTCCAGGGTCTTGGCCAGGGAGCCGACGTTCACCCAGGGGCGGCGGTGCTCGGGGGTGGCCTGGACGGCGGCCTCGCTGACGATCGCCAGCGGCCTGCCCTCGTGGTCGACGACGACCAGGGCGCCCGCCAGGCGCTCGGTGGCCTGGCGCAGCGCCTCGGCCAGTGGCGTCTCGGCGCTCACGGGGATGGCCCGGCGCGCCAGGGCGCGCGCGTTGACCTGCGGGATGCGCTGGCGGATCTTGGCGATGCGCAGCGACTGGCTGGCGCCCATCCAGATGAACGACGCCAGCACCAGCGGCCACACCAGGTCGACGGGGTCGATGTCGCGCCCGCTGGACAGCGCGGTCGCGACCGGGAACACCACCAGCAGCGCGGCCAGCACCCGCCCGCCCCAGGCCGCCACGATGGTGCCGGAGCCGGGGTTGCTGGTGAGCTTCCACACTCCGGCGCGCAACATCCGGCCGCCGTCGAGCGGCAGCCCGGGCAGCAGGTTGAACACGCCGACGATGAGGTTGGCGAACCACAGCTGCCAGGTGAGCACCTCGAGGATGCCGCCGTTGTTGATCACCCAGACGTCGGCGGCCAGCCCGATCCCGGCCAGCCCGAGGGACAGCGCCGGCCCCGCGGCGGCGACCATGAACTCCTTGCCCGGCGTGGGCGGCTCCTTCTCGATCTCCGACACCCCGCCGAGGAGGTAGAGGGTGATCCTGCGGACCGGCAGGCCGTACGCCTTGGCCAGGACGCTGTGGGCCAGCTCGTGCAGCAGCACCGAGACGTACAGCAGCACCGCGAACAGGAACGCCACCCCGTACGCGGCGACGCTGTCGAGCTCGGGCAGCATCTGCCGCATCTGTGGCCCGAACATCACGGTGATGAACGCCGCCACCAGGAACCATGTCCACGAGACGTACACCGGAATGCCGAACGGCTTCCCCATCCGAAGACCGGAGAACTCTCGCCGCGGGCTTTGCTCGCTCACCGCACTCCTTGAACGTCCATTACGTGCTGTTGCTGCCTTGATGCTACGCGCCGGATCACGTGATCCTCGTCCCGCGGGCGTTATTCTGTCGGGGTCTTGACCTAGAGTGCGGTGCATGACGTTGACCGAACCGGTGATCATCGGAGCTCTCTCCCCGTCCCGGGCGGGCGATTTCATGACGTGTCCGCTGCTCTACCGCTTCCGGGTGATCGACCAGCTCCCCGAGAAGCCGTCGCAGGCGGCGGTGCGCGGCACGGTGGTCCACGCGGTCCTGGAGCGCCTCTACGACCTGCCGGCACCGCGGCGCTCGGTGCGGGCGGCGCTGGAGCTGCTGGAGCCGCAGTGGGAGCGGCTGCTGGCCGACGACCCGCAATACGCGCGGATGTTCACCGACGACGCGGAGCAGGCCGAGTGGCTGGGGCAGGCGCGCGGCATGCTGGAGCGCTACTTCACGCTGGAGGACCCGACGCGGCTGGAGCCGGCCGAGCGGGAGCTCTACGTGGAGGCGGTGCTGGACGGCGGGCTGATGCTGCGCGGCTACGTCGACCGCCTCGACGTGGCGCCCACCGGTGAGGTGCGCGTGGTCGACTACAAGACGGGCAGCGCGCCGGGTCCCGACTTCGAGGCCAAGGCGCTGTTCCAGATGAAGTTCTACGCGCTGGTGCTGTGGCGGCTGCGCGGGCAGGTGCCGCGGCTGCTGCAGCTGGTCTACCTGGGCGGCCAGGGCGAAGTGCTGCGGTACGCGCCCGACGAGGCCGACCTGCTGGCCACCGAGCGCAAGGTGATGGCGTTGTGGGCGGCGATCGAGCGGTCGCTGGAGACGGGCGAGTGGCGGGCGCGGCGCAGCCGGCTGTGCGACTGGTGCGACCACCAGGCACTGTGCCCGGAGTTCGGCGGCACCCCACCGCCGGTGCCCGACCGCCAACCGGGCGACACGGTCCGCAGCAGCCGCCGCTCGGCCACCGACGAGCTCTGACTCACGACAGTCCGTCTCACCCACGGCCGTCCCTCTGACGCGCGCGGCCGTCCCTCCGACGCGCGGCTGTCCAAAGGCGCACCCATCAGCACGCGGACGCCCCAGCGGCACGCGAGGTGTGAGGTGGGGGAGGCGGCGAAGCGCTGGGCCCGTAGGGAGCGCGCGGGTTCAGGGCCTGGAGGGCGCCCGGCATCCTGACAGGGCCGACAGGCAAGGCTGGCGGACTGGGCGGGCCTGGGGCTGGCGGACTGGGCGGGCCGGGGGTGTCCGAGGTGCGGTGGGGGCCGGGGGGTGCCTGGTGGCCTGGATCGTCCCGGGTGGTCCGCGGCGGACTCAGGGGGCTTGGGTGGGCGGGCTTGGGGGTGGATGGGGGCTTATCCTCCCGAGGGAGGAGGTTGAGGGCTCTCACCTGGTCTTACAGTGAAGCCGTGCGCATAGATCGGAGCAGGCTCCACGACACGGTGCTCGCCGGGCTCGTGGCCGCGATCTCCGTGGCGCTGTTCGTGCTCTACGGGCCCGATCGCCTGCAGGCCGAGGGGCTGCCTGTCGGGGGCATGCGGCGACCCGACACGTTCGGGGTGCTGCTGGTGGTGCTGGCGTGCGCCCCGGTGGCGTGGCGTCGTCGCTGGCCGCTGGCGGCGCTGTGCGCGGGGCTGGTGCCGGAGACGTTCCTCAACGTGTTCGGCTACGGCACCGGCATGTCCAGCCTGTCCGGCCTGGTGCTGCTGTATTCGGTGGCGTCCTACCGGGGGCTGGCGATCGCACTGGGCGCGCTGCTGCTGTCGCTGGTGACGTACGTGACCGGCGCCGTCGCCGGGCCAGTGCGGGCAGCCGGCTGGAACGAGTACGTGGTCGTCGCCGTGGTCCTGGTGGCGGTGTGGGGCGCGGGCCGCAGCCTGCGGTTGCGCCGGGCGTACCTGGAGGAGCTGAAGGACCGGGCGACCAGGCTGGAGCGGGCGCACGCGGCCGACACGCGGGCGGCGCGGGCGGAGGAGCGGTCGAGGATCGCCCGCGAGCTGCACGACGTGGTCGCCCACCACGTCAGCGTGATGACCGTGCAGGCCGCGGCGGCGCGGCGGGTGCTGGCCTCCGACCCGGAGCTGGCGCGCGAGGCGCTGTCGGCGATCGAGCACACGGGCCGGATGGCGATGACCGAGATGCGCAACATCGTGGGCGTGCTGCGTACCGACTCGAGGGCGGACGCGCGGGCCGAGCTGGGCCCGCAGCCGGGCGTGCGGGACCTGCCGGCGCTGGTGGAGCAGATGCGGGAGGCGGGGCTGCCGACGCGGTTGCGGACGGAGGGCGAGCCGGCGCCGCTGCCCGCGGGTGTGGACCTGGCGGCCTACCGGCTGGTCCAGGAGGGGCTGACCAACAGCCTGCGGCACGCGGGGGCGGGGGCGGAGGCCGTGGTGACCGTCCGCCATGACGCGCACGAGCTGGACGTGCGGGTGGAGGACGACGGCAAGGGCGCGCCGCGGGAGCCGGCCGGGGAGATGTCCCTGCCGCCAGGGCATGGTTTGGTGGGGATTCGCGAACGGGTGGCCCTCTATGGTGGAATCCTGAGCATCGGTCCGCTGCCGGGGGGCGGTTTCGGGGTGCGGGCAAGGTTCCCGTTGAAGGACGGCCAATGACGATCAGAGTGCTGCTGGTGGACGACCAGCCGCTGCTGCGTACCGGTTTCCGCCTGATCCTCGAGGCCGAGCCCGACATCACGGTGGTGGGGCAGGCCGGCGACGGCAAAGGCGCGCAGGAGCAGACGCGGGCGTTGCTGCCCGACGTGGTGCTGATGGACATCCGGATGCCCGGGGTCGACGGCATCGAGGCCACGCGCCGCATCGTGCGCGAGGCGGCGCCCGCGGCGCACGTGCCGAAGGTGCTGGTGCTGACGACGTTCGACCTGGACGAGTACATCGTGGAGGCGCTGCGTTCGGGCGCGTCCGGGTTCCTGCTGAAGGACGTGCCGCCGGACGAGCTGGTGCAGGCGATCCGGGTGGTGGCGGCCGGCGACGCGATCGTGGCGCCGAGCGTGACGCGGCGGCTGCTGGACAGGTTCGCCACGCGGCTGCCGTCGGCGTACGAGCAGGCCGCTCCCGCGCGGCTCGACCGGCTGACCGAGCGGGAGCTGGAGGTGCTGCGGTTGATCGCCAAGGGCATGTCCAACGCGGAGATCGCGGCCAAGCTCGTGGTGAGCGAGACGACGGTGAAGACCCACGTCGGCAACGTGCTGACCAAGCTCGGGCTGCGTGACCGGGTGCAGGCCGTGGTGCTGGCCTACGAGACGGGGCTGATCACGCCGGGCGCCATCTCCTGAGGGCGATCACGCCGGGCGCCATCCTCTGAGGCCGGTCACGCAGGGCGCCATCCGCTGGAGGCCGATCGCGCCGGGCGCCATCTCCTGAGCGGGCGCCCGGCGTTTCAGGTGGCTCAGCCGGCCTTGCCGGCCACTTCCGGCGTGGCCGGGGCGTTCTCCGGGAAGTGGCAGGCCACCCGGTGGCCGCTGGCGAGCTGCTCCAGCGGCGGCTCGACCTGCTTGCAGATCTCCTGCGCCTTCCAGCAGCGGGTGTGGAAGCGGCAGGCGGGCGGCGGGTTGAGCGGGCTCGGCACGTCGCCGGTCAGCCGGATGCGCTCGCGTTCCTTGCGCGCCTTCGGGTCGGGCACGGGCACGGCCGACATCAGGGCGTTGGTGTACGGGTGCATGGGCGAGCTGTAGAGCCGCTTGCGGTCGGCGATCTCCACGATCTTGCCCAGGTACATGACCGCCACCCGGTCGCTGATGTGCCGCACCACCGACAGGTCGTGGGCGATCACGACGTAGGTCAGGTCCAGCTCTTTCTGCAGGTCTTCGAGCAGGTTGACGACCTGGGCCTGGATCGACACGTCGAGCGCGGAGACCGGCTCGTCGGCGATGATCAGCTTGGGCTTGAGCGCGAGCGTGCGGGCGATGCCGATGCGCTGGCGCTGCCCGCCGGAGAACTCGTGCGGGTAGCGGTTGTAGTGCTCGGGGTTGAGCCCGACCAGCTCAAGGATGTCCTGGACGGCCTTCTTGATGCCGTTCTCGGTCCTGATGCCCTGGATCCGGAAGGGCGCGCCCACGATGGCGCCCACCGTGTGGCGGGGGTTGAGCGACGAGTACGGGTCCTGGAAGATCATCTGCATGTCGCGCCGGAGCGGCCGGAGCCGGCCCTGGCTCATGTGCGAGATGTCCTGGCCCTCGAAGACGACCTCGCCGCCGGTGGGCTCGAGGAGCCGGGTCACCAGCCGTCCCGTGGTGGACTTGCCGCAGCCGGACTCCCCCACGAGGCCGAGCGTCTCGCCCTTGAACACCTCGAAGCTGATCCCGTCCACGGCCTTGACGGCCCCGACCTGCCTTTTGAGCAGGCCCTTCGTCACCGGGAAGTGCTTCTCCATGTTATGCACGGAAAGAAGCGGCTCATTCTCGCTCACTGGATCTCCAGCACTGGCTTGATCTCGTTCTCCCATAGGCCCTGCCGCTCGCTCCTGCTCATGTGGCAGCGTACGAGGTGGCCTCCCTCGGTCTCGGCGAGGGCCGGCACCTCGGTGGCGGCCTTGTCCCCGGTGCGCTCGGCGTACGGGCAGCGCGGGTGGAAGGCGCAGCCCGGCGGCACGTTGATCAGGGACGGCGGCGAGCCCTTGATCGGCAGGAGCCGTTCGGTGGGCTCGCGGTCCAGGCGGGGCATGGAGCCGAGCAGACCCCAGGTGTAGGGGTGCTCGGGCCGGTAGAAGATGTCGTCGGCGGAGCCGTACTCGACACATTTGCCGCCGTACATGACGAGGATGTCGTCGGACAGCTCGGCCACCACGCCCAGGTCGTGCGTGATGACGATCAGCGCGGAGTTGAACTCCCGCTGCAGGTCACGCATGAGGTCCAGGATCTGGGCCTGCACGGTCACGTCGAGCGCGGTGGTCGGCTCGTCGGCGATGAGCAGCTCGGGGTCGCAGGAGAGCGCCATGGCGATCATGGCGCGCTGCCGCATGCCGCCGGAGAACTCGTGCGGGTAGCTGTCGACCCGGCCGCCCGGCTCGGGGATGCCGACGCGGCCGAGCATGTCGATGGCGTGCTTGCGGGCCACCTGCTTGGAGACGTCGTTGTGGATGCGGTACGCCTCGATGATCTGGTGGCCGACCGTGTAGTACGGGTGCATCGACGACAGCGGATCCTGGAAGATCATCGCCATCTTCTTGCCGCGCAGCCGGCGCACGTGCTCGGCGGAGGCGCCGTTCAGCTCCTCGCCGTCGAGCCAGATCTCCCCGGAGATCCGGGCCCGGCCGCCCTTGTGCAGGCCGAGCACGCCGAGGCTGGTCACGCTCTTGCCGGAGCCGGACTCGCCCACGATGCCGAGGGTCTGACCGCGCTCGACGCTGAACGTCAGCCCGTCGACGGATTTGACGAGACCGTCGTCCGTCGGGAAATGGATCTTCAGGTCCTTGACGTCAAGGAAGCTCATGACAACCTCACCCTCGGGTCGACCACGGCGTACAGGAGGTCGACGACCAGGCTCGCCACCACCACGAAACCGGCGGCGACCAGCACCACGCCCATGACCTGAGGCAGGTCCTGGTTCCTGATGGCCAGAATGGCGAACTGGCCGAGCCCGGGCAGAGTATAGGTGGTCTCGGTGAGGACGGCGCCGCCGATGAGCAGGCCGAAGTCGATGCCGAACAGGGTCAGGATCGGGGTGAGCGCGGCGCGCAGGCCGTGTTTGACCACGACCCGGCTCTCGGACAGGCCCTTGGCCCTGGCCGTGCGGATGTAGTCCTCGCCCATCGTCTCCAGCATCCCGGCCCGCGTCAGGCGGGCGTAACCGGCGGCGAACAGGAACGCCAGGGTGATCCACGGCAGCAGCAGGTTGTAGGCCCATTGCGCCGGATTCACGGTGAAGTCCGTCCACGCGCCGCCCGGCGGCGTCCAGCCCAGGCCGTAACTGAAGATGACCAGGGAGATCATGCCGGTGAAGAAGATGGGCAGCGACACGCCGGCCAGCGCGGTGCCCATCGAGAGGCGGTCGAAGAAGCTGCCTCTGCGCAGCGCGGAGAGCACGCCCACGCTCACGCCGGCCACCACCCAGATGAGCGCCGCGCCGATGGCCAGGGAGAAGGTCACCGGCAAGCGGTCGACCAGGTCCGGCCAGACGGGCTGCCCGCTGATGAAGGAGTAACCGAAGCAGGGGGCGGGGCACTGCTCGACGCCCGCACCGTAGTCGTACTCGGCGCCGGCGAAGATGCCCTTGACGAATCTGCCGTACTGCACGACCACCGGATCGTTGAAGCCGAGCCGCTCGGCCACCAGGTGGACCGTCTCCGGTGTGGCCGCCCGGCCTACGTAACGCGACGCGAGGGCCTCGGGTGTCGCCCCGGCCCACTGCGGCACGACGAAGAAAATGCCGAACGTGACCATGCTGATCACGATCAGCATGGCGAACGCGCCGATTAGACGCCTGATGATGTATGTGACCACCGCTACCGGCCGAGTGGCCCGCCCGCCGCCGGGCGGGCCACTCCTGCCTTCACCTGCCTTCGCTAGATCCCCGAACCCCGCCTGGTCACTCGACGCCGAGCATCACGTAGTCGTACATGCTCTGGCCCTCGTTGTAGGCGACGTTCGTCAGGCCCTGACCCCGCATGAGCAGCGACTTGGCCCACACAACCGGAAGGATGGAGGCGTCCTCCATGACCTTCTTGTCGACGTCGACCCAGAGCTTGGCGCGGGCCGCCTCGTCGAGCTCGGCCGAGGCCTGGTCGATGAGCTTGTCGACTTCGGAGTTCTTGACGCTGAGGTTGTAGTTGCCCGCGTCGCGGATGGTGCGGCTGTCCACGATGGCCTGCATGAAGCCGTAGCCGTCAGGCCAGTCGGAGCCCCAGCCGTGGCCGGCCAGGCCGATGCCGTTCTTCTTGACGTAGTCGACGTTGCCGGCGTAGTCGGAGAAGTAGCTGGAGCCCGGGAAGCCCTTGAGCTCGAGCTTGATGTTGACCTTGGCCAGCGCCTGCTGCATCGACTCGGCCAGCGCCTTCTCGCGGGGCCGGTCGGAGCGGAACGCCATGGTGGTGGAGAAGCCGTTCGGCTGGCCACAGGCGGCCAGCGCCTGCTTGGCCTTGTTCACGTCACCCTTGTTCTCCGGGGTGGCGTACAGGTCGAACTTCTCCTGGCCGACGATGGGCGGCGGCATCACGTTGGTGGCGATCTCACCACCGGCGAGCGGGCCTCCGTAGGCGGTCTGGTTGGCGACGCGGTCGGCGGCCCAGAGGACGGCCTTGCGGCACTCGACGTTGTCCAGCGGCGGCGTGTCCGGGATGACCGAGACGTACCAGAGCCTGGGGATCGTCGGGTTGTCCGTACGGGCCTTCAGCGCCGGGTCGGGAAGGACCTTGCCCAGGGCGGCCGGCTGCATGCCGGTGCCGGGGATGTCCAGGTGGATGCTGCCCGAGATGAGCTGGTTGTCCAGGTCATCGGCGTTGACGTTGAGCTGGACCTCGATCCGGTCCGGCAGCGCGGGACGGTTCGGGTCGGTCGCGGGGTCCCACTGGTCGTTGCGGACCATGGTGAAACGCTTGCCGATCTCGTTCGTCTCGAACTTGTACGGGCCGGAGGAGACGACCTTCTCCTTGTACTTCGCGCCCGTGTCCTTGTCCTTCGGCACCGGCGCGGTCATCGGCATCTGCACGATGTAGTCCATGGACGCGAACGGCTTCTTCAGGTGGAAGACAACCGTCGAGTCGTCGGTCGCCTCGACGGCCGACTTGTAGTCCACGTCGGGGGTCTTGTAGACGCCCTTGAAGTCCTTCGGCCAGTCGAGCAGCTCGTTCAGGTAGGAGGGACCGTGGGGGAAGGTCTCCTTGTCGAACGACCGGGCCACGGCGTAGGCCACGTCCTTGGCCGTGATCGCCGCGCCGTCCTCGAACTTCAGGCCGCTCTTGAGCTTGTACGTCCAGGTCTTACCGTCGTCACTGGGGGTGCCGAGCCCTTCGGCCAGGTCGGGGACGACGGTGTTGCCCTCAGGGCCGGGACCCGTCTTGTACATCGTCAGCGTCCGCCAGTAGAACCGGCCGAAGTTGAACGAGTAGCCGTAGTAGGTGTCGCCCGGGTCAAGGCTGTCCCAGTCGGCGGAGTGGGCCGCCTTGAGCGTCCCGCCCTTCTTGGTGGACGGGTTGTACACCTGGGTCAGACCGGCGTTGAACGCGGGTTGCGCGGCACCGCCGGACGCCGACTGGGCGGGCTGTTGTGGTGTGCCGCCACCTCCGCCGCCACAGGCGGAGAGCACCAGGGCGAGCGCCGCTGTCGCGGCTCCTGCCAGTGCGTGTTTCCTTCTCATTGACTAACCCCTTGATTAGTGAGATGGGGGATGGAGCGATGGCGAAGATCAGCGTGCGCGCGGGTCGAAGGCGTCCCGCAGTCCGTCACCGAACACGTTGAACGCGAGGACGGTGATGAAGATCGCCAGACCCGGGAAGAGCACGAAGTGGGGCAACGTGTAGAAGCGGACCGCTTCGGAGAGCATGCCGCCCCAGGTCGGGGTGGGCGGGTTGATGCCGACGCCCAGGAAGGAGAGCGCGGCCTCGAAGAGGATGTTGGTCGGGATGAGCAGGGTCGAGTAGACCAGGATCGGCGCCATCAGGTTCGGCAGTACCTCGCGGAACAGGATGTAGCCGTTACGGGCTCCCAGGCTCTTGGCCGCGTCCACGAACTCGCGCTCGCGCAGCGACAGGGTCTGGCCGCGGACGATGCGGCCGATGCTGGGCCAGCTGAAGAAGCCGATGATGAAGATCAGCATCGCGATGCGCAGGCCGTTGCCCTCCAGGCCGAACCCCTCGTCGGGGATGACGCCCGCCAGCGCGATCGCGAAGACCAGCAGCGGGAAGGCCAGGAAGACGTCCATGAGCCGGCCGATGACCTGGTCGACCCAGCCGCCGAAGTAGCCGGCGATGACGCCCAGCGTGGTGCCGATGATGACCGACAGGATCGTGGCCAGGAAGCCGATCAGCAGCGAGATCCACGCGCCCGCGACGATCCGGCTGAAGATGTCACGGCCGTTGACCGGCTCGACACCGAGCAGGTATTCGCCGCCCATCCCGCCGAAGGAGCCCTTGGGCAGGAGCGTGCTCTGGTCGATCGCGTCCTGGTGGAACTCCAGCGGCGGGTGACCGAACGCGGCGATGATGGGCGTGGAGAAGATCGCCACGAGGATCAGCAGCACGACGACCACGCCGCCGGCCAGGGCGACCTTGTCACGGCGTAGCCGCATCCAGGCGATCCGGGTGAGCGAGCGGCCCTGGATGGCCTTGCCCGCTCCCACGAGCACCGACTCCGGATGCGCTTCTGCGGCGGAACCGGAAACGTCTAGCGGTGCGGTCATGCCGAATTGCCCCCTGCTGCCCAAACGACGCGTCTTTTTCGCGTACTGACTTTAGACCGCGAGTCGCGACCTCAGGAGGCAGAATCTATGGCCTGAGCTGGACTGACTAGTCCCTCCGGCTGCTATGTGGCTCAACTGTGATTGACGCGAAACTCATTCGTATCGATCTTGATCTGAATGTCCAGGCCCCGTCCCGGTTACGTCTCGGAACTGTGACACAACGCGGCATCAACTGATTCCACGGCGTTTGAGCAGTTCCTCGATGTCGGAGAAGTCGTCATCGCCCTTGGCCTTCTGCGGCGTCTTGGGTGCTGCCGCGGCGGCCGGCGGCCCGCTCGCGACGGCCGGCTTTTCAGCTGAGGGCTTAACGGGACGCTGTCCCTCGCCCGCCTCCGGCGTGCTCTTCTTCTTCCTCCCGCGGCCCAGCTTCCGGCCGCGCATGACGCCCGACACCACGAACAGCACCGCCGACAGCCCCGCCACGGCCACGCCGATCCACACGGTCGGGTTGAAGACCAGGCTGGTCACGAAGCCCACCACGGTGGTGCCGATCGTCCACAGCGCCTGCAGCGCGCCGGTCAGGTAGGCCGCCACCGGCAGCAGGGCCCAGGCGGCCATCCGCATGCCCGCGGCCGCTCCCCTGCGTTTGAAGGCCAGGAACGCCAGGACAAGCCCGGCGATGCTCACTCCGGCGCACAGTGGCAGCCAGGCGATCGCATTGAAGGTACCCATCTCGCCGCCCCCTTGTCGTGGCTCCTGATGTCCATCCTGGCACGCGGAGGCCCGTCCGCCTCCTCCGTGAGAACCACTTTTCCCTTAGGGGAACGCTCAGGAGTCCACCAGAGTTCTCAGGTCCTCGACCCTGATCTCCGTCAGGGACGAGACCACCAGCCGCCCGGGAGCCGCCTCGACGGGCAGCAGGCTCGGGACGGCCACGACGGCGCAGCCCGCCGCGGTCGCGGCGGCCACGCCGTTCGGGGAGTCCTCCAGGACGACGCAGCGCACCGGCTCCACGCCGAGCAGCCGGGCGGCCGTCAGGTACGGCTCAGGGTCCGGCTTGGTACGGATGACGTCGTCGGCCGTCACGACGCAGTCGAAGCGCTCCCTGCCGAAGCCCTTGAGGACCGCGTCGGCGATCTGCCGGAGCGAGGAGGTGACCAGCGCCACGGGCACCCCCTCGGCGCGCAGGGCGTCGAGCAGCTCGGAGGCGCCCGGCATGACGTGCACCCCGTCCGTCAACCGCGCCACCATCCCGCCGGTCATCCACTCGCGCACCGTCTCGGGCGGCACGTCGGCCCCGGACACGGCCAGCATGTAGTCGACCGTCCGCTCCATGGACCCGCCGACGAGGTGGGCCTGGTGCGCGGGCGTCCAGTCGGCGCCGAGCCTGGCCATCACCTCGGTCTCGATCTCCAGCCAGACCCGCTCGCTGTCGACCAGCAGCCCGTCCATGTCGAAGAAGACCGCTTCCAAGCCCCGCCCCCGATCCGTAGTGCCTGCGTGAGATTGTGCCCGGCGTGCGTGAACGGCGGGCGAGAGCGCCACCGCCCGCCAGTGAACGCCCGGCGCGCCCCTCCGAGCCGCCGGGTGAACGCCGGGCGCCCCTCGGAACGCCCGGCGCGCCCCTCCGAGCCGCCGGATGAACGCCGGGCGCCCCTCGGAACGCCCGACGCGCTCCACCGAACGCCTGACGCTCCTCCGAGCGCCTGACGCCCTTCCGTGCCGTGATGAGGCGTCCGGCGCGCCTCAGAACGCCTCATGGCGCCCCTCCGTGCCGCCCGTGACCGCCGGGCACTCCCCTGCCGGGATCCGGCCGGGGGGTCAGACGTTGAAGTATTTCGCCTCAGGGTGGTGGGCGACCAGCGCGGAGGTGGCCTGCTCGGGGTGGAGCTGGAACCCCTCCGACAGCGACACCCCGATGCGCTCGGGCTCGAGCAGCTCGAACAGCTGCTTCTGGTCCTCCAGGTTGGGGCAGGCCGGGTAGCCGAAGGAGTAGCGGCAGCCCTGGATGTTGACCTTGAGCATGTCGTCGAGCGACTCCTCGCCGCCGATGCCCCACTCGGAGCGCACCCGGGCGTGCCAGTATTCGGCCAGCGCCTCGGTGAGCTGCACCGACAGGCCATGCAGCTCCAGGTAGTCGCGGTAGGCGTCCTTCGCGAACAGCTCGGCCGTGGCCTCGGAGATCTTCGACCCCATGGTCGCCACCTGGAAGCCGACCACGTCGACCTCACCGGAGTCCTTGGAGCGGAAGAAGTCGGACAGGCACAGGTGCCGGTCGCGGCGCTGGCGCGGGAAGGTGAAGCGGGTGCGCTCGTTGCCGTCGTCGCCCAGGATGATCAGCGAGTCGCCGTCGGAGACGCACGGGAAGTAGCCGTAGACGACGGCCGCCTCCAGCAGCCCCTCGGTCTGCATGCGCTCGAGCCACATGCGCAGCCGCGGCCGCCCCTCGGTCTCGACCAGCTCGTCGTAGCCGGGCCCGTGGCCGCCCCTGGTGGGCTTGAGCCCCCACTGGCCGAGGAACAGCGCCCGCTCGTCGAGGAAGGCGGAGTATTCGCCCAGCGAGATGCCCTTGACGACGCGTTCGCCGTGGAAGGGCGGCGTCGGCACGGGGTTGTCGGCCGCCACGTCGGAGCGGGCCGGCAGCTCCCCGACCGGAGTGCGGGCGAGCACCGCGCCGGTCTTGACCCGCCGCTCGCGCAGCGGCGGGAGCGTCGCGCCCGCCACGCCGCGCTTGACCGCCATGAACGCGTCCATCAGCCGCAGCCCCTCGAACGCGTCGCGGGCGTAACGCACCTCGCCCTCGAACAGCTCGGCGAGGTCCTGCTCGACGTAGGCGCGGGTCAGGGCGGCGCCGCCGAGCAGCACCGGGTAGCGCTCCGACAGGCCCCTGGAGTTCATCTCCTCCAGGTTCTCCTTCATGATGACCGTCGACTTCACCAGCAGCCCGGACATGCCGATGACGTCGGCCTTCTGCTCGTCGGCGGCCTCGAGGATGGCCGAGACCGGCTGCTTGATGCCGAGGTTGACGACCTGGTAGCCGTTGTTGGACAGGATGATGTCCACGAGGTTCTTGCCGATGTCGTGCACGTCGCCCTTGACGGTGGCCAGCACGATGCGGCCCTTCGTCTCGCCCTCGACGCGGTCCATGTGGGGCTCGAGGTAGGCCACGGCGGACTTCATCACCTCGGCCGACTGCAGCACGAACGGCAGTTGCATCTGCCCGGAGCCGAACAGCTCGCCGACCGTCTTCATGCCGTCGAGCAGCACCTCGTTGATGATCTCCAGGGCGGGCCGCTGGTCCAGCGCCGTGTCGAGGTCGGCCTCCAGGCCCTTCTTCTCGCCGTCGATGATGCGCCGCTTGAGCCGCTCCCACAGCGGCAGCGCGGCCAGCTCCTCGGCCTTGCCGGCGCGCATGGCGGCGGCGTCGACGCCCTCGAACAGGTCCATGAACCTCTGCAGCGGGTCGTAGCCCTCGCGGCGCCGGTCGTAGACCATGTCGAGCGCGACCTGGCGCTGCTCGTCGGGGATGCGGGCCATCGGCAGGATCTTGGAGGCGTGCACGATGGCGGAGTCGAGCCCGGCGTTGACGCACTCGTTGAGGAACACCGAGTTGAGCACCATGCGGGCGGCCGGGTTGAGGCCGAAGCTGATGTTGGACAGCCCCAGCGTGGTCTGAACGCCCGGGTAGCGGCGCTTGAGCTCGCGGATGGCCTCGATGGTCTCCAGGCCGTCGCGCCTGGTCTCCTCCTGGCCGGTGGCGATGGGGAAGGTGAGGCAGTCGACGATGATGTCCTCGACCCGCATGCCCCAGTTGCCGGTCAGGTCCTCCACGAGGCGGGTGGCCACGCGCACCTTCCAGTCGGCGGTGCGGGCCTGGCCCTCCTCGTCGATGGTCAGGGCGACCACGGCCGAGCCGTGCTCGCTCACCAGACGCATGATCTTCTGGAAGCGGGAGTCGGGGCCGTCGCCGTCCTCGTAGTTGACGGAGTTGACCGCGGCGCGCCCGCCCAGCATCTCGAGCCCGGCCCGGAGCACCTCCGGCTCGGTCGAGTCGAGCATGATCGGCAGCGTGGAGGCGGTGGCGAAGCGGAAGGCCAGCTCCTTCATGTCGGCCACGCCGTCACGGCCGACGTAGTCGACGCACAGGTCGAGCATGTGGGCGCCGTCGCGGGCCTGGTCGCGGGCCGTCTCGACGCAGTCGTCCCAGCGGCCCTCCAGCATGGCCTCGCGGAAGGCCTTGGAGCCGTTGGTGTTGCAGCGCTCGCCGATGGCCAGGTAGGAGGTGTCCTGGCGGAACGGGACGGTCTGGTAAAGAGAGGACGCGCCGGGCTCCGGGTGCGGGCGGCGGTGCGCGATCTCCTTGCCGCGCACCCTCTCGACCACCTGGCGCAGGTGCTCGGGCGTGGTGCCGCAGCAGCCGCCGACCAGGGACAGGCCGTAGTCGCGGGTGAAGGACTGGTGGGCGCCGGCCAGCTCTTCCGCGGTGAGCGGGTAGTACGCCCCGTCGGCCGTCAGCACCGGCAGGCCCGCGTTGGGCATGCAGGACAGCCGGAGCCGGGAGTGGCGGGCGAGATAGCGCAGGTGCTCGCTCATCTCGGCCGGGCCGGTCGCGCAGTTGAGGCCCACCACGTCGACGCCGAGCGGCTCGATCGCGGTCAGGGCGGCGCCGATCTCGGAGCCGAGCAGCATCGCGCCGTTGGTCTCGATCGTCACCTGGGCGATGATCGGGACGTCGCGCCCGGCGTCTTCGATGGCCCGCCTGGCGCCCACAACGGCGGCCTTGACCTGGAGCAGGTCCTGGCAGGTCTCGATGATCAGCGCGTCGGCGCCGCCCGCGATCAGGCCGGCCGCGTTGTCGCGGTAGGCGTCGCGGAGGCTGGCGTAGGGCAGGTGGCCGAGGGTCGGGAGCTTCGTGCCGGGGCCCATGGAGCCGAGCACGAAGCGGGGCTGGTCGGGGGTGGACCAGTGGTCGGCGGACTCGCGGGCGATCCTGGCGCCCGCCTCTGAATATTCATAGACACGGTCGGAGATGTCGTATTCGCCGAGCGCGGCCATGTTGGCACCGAAAGTGTTGGTCTCCACGCAGTCGACGCCCACGGCGAAGTAGGCGTCGTGGACGCCGCGCACGATGTCGGGCCGGGTGACGTTGAGCACCTCGTTGCAGCCCTCGTGGCCGTGAAAGTCGTCGAGCGTCGGGTCCTGGGCCTGGAGCATCGTGCCCATCGCGCCATCGGCCACGATGACACGCTGGGACAACACTTCGCGGAAGGACGGGGAGATGCTCATGAGGTAGAGCTTATCGGGTGCGCTTCCAGCGCCGTTCGAGTGCGGCTGGAGTGCCGGGCGTGCCGGCTCCGGGGCTCGCGCTGTCGCCTTCCGGGGACGAGCGCTAGTGTACGTCA
Organism: Nonomuraea sp. NPDC049709; assembly: GCF_040674815.1. Taxonomy (NCBI): domain Bacteria; kingdom Bacillati; phylum Actinomycetota; class Actinomycetes; order Streptosporangiales; family Streptosporangiaceae; genus Nonomuraea; species Nonomuraea sp. NPDC049709. The sequence continues at coordinate 13,579 of NZ_JBFANM010000096.1, read as the reverse complement.
CGTCATTGACAGGACGTCTAATTGGGGGCTCCATGGCCTACCGCACCGTCCTCGTCGGCACCGACGGGTCCACCTCCTCCTTCCGCGCCGTCTCTGCGGCGGCGTCCCTGGCCGGGGCGACCGGGGCCACGCTCGTGCTGGCGTGCGCGTACCTGCCGATGCGGGAGAGCGAGCGGGCCGCGGCGGCCGAACGGCTCGGCGACCTGGCGTACAAGGTGAGCGGGTCCACTCCGGCGGACGACGCCCTGCGGGCGGCGCGCGAGCACGCCGTGGCGGCGGGCGCCACCGAGGTGATCCTGGCGGCCGAGCAGGGTGAGGCGGTGGACGTGCTCATATCCCTGGCCTCCCGGCACCGCGCCGACCTGCTGGTGGTGGGCAACCGGGGGCTCAACAGCCTGGCCGGGCGGCTGCTGGGGTCGGTGCCGTCGGGCGTCACCCATCGGGCCTCGTGCGACGTACTCGTCGTGCACACCACCGCCGGCGGCCGCTGACCCACGCCCGCCCGCCCTAGGGCGGCACACCTCTATATAGCCGGTGCTCGCCCGGCAGCGCTCACAGGTCCCCGGACGAGCGGGTTTCGCGGGGCGCGAACGGCATGCGCGGGGCCGGACGCCGACCCGTCGGGCGGAGGACGGGCGACCGCCCGGCGCCGGCGCGACGGCCAACCGGCGACCCGGGTGCGGGGACGCGAGACGGTGGGCGGGGCGACCAGCCGCTACCCGCCTCCACCGCTCTCCCGTCCCCGGCCCACGCCCCCGGCCCCGGCGATCCCCGGCCGGCCAGGCCGCGCCGCTCCCCCGACGGCCGGTGTACCGCGAGGCCGCGCCCGGCGGGCGTTCGGGGAGAGATCGGTGACGGTGATGCCTCCTTACCGCATAGGCTTAGCGGGACGATGGAGAGAGGAGGCGACACGTGATAGAGCTCGAAGGGCTCCCCGAGCTCGTCGACCCGGTGCTCATTGCCGCGTTCGAGGGGTGGAACGACGCGGGCGAGGCCTCCAGCGGTGTGATCGCCCATCTCGAGTCCGCCTGGAAGGCCGAGCCGCTGATCGCGCTCGACCCCGACGACTACTACGACTTCCAGGTGACCCGTCCCGTGGTGGAGATGAACGACGGGCTGGCCCAGTCGGTCGTGTGGCCGACGACGCGGCTGCTGCGCGCCCGGCCGCCGGGGCTGGAGCGCGACGTCGTGCTGCTGCGCGGCATCGAGCCCAACATGCGCTGGCGCTCGTTCTGCTCCGACATCATCTACATCTGCCGCGAGCTGGGCGTCGAGCTGGCGGTCATGCTCGGGGCGCTGCTCAACGACTCGCCCCACACCCGCCCCGTGCCCATCCTGGGCGGCGCCACCGACGCGGGGCTGGCCCGTTCGACCAACCTGGAGCTGAGCCGCTACGAGGGCCCGACGGGGATCGTAGGCGTGCTGCAGCACGCGTTCGGCCAGGCGGGGCTCGACGCGATCTCGCTGTGGGCGTCGGTGCCGCACTACGTCGCGCAGCCGCCCAACCCGAAGGCCACGCTCGCGCTGCTGCGCCGGCTGGAGGACGTGCTGGAGATCCCGATGCCGCTGGGCGACCTCGACGAGGAGGCGCGGGCGTGGGAGCGTGGCGTGGACGAGCTGGCCTCGCAGGACAGCGAGGTGGCCGAATACGTCAAGGAGCTCGAGGAGCGCAAGGACGCCGCCGAGTTGCCGGAGGCCAGCGGGGACGCGATCGCGGCCGAGTTCGAGCGCTACCTGCGGCGCAGGGACAACCGCGACACTGACAGCTAATCTTCAGGGATTAAATCCGACAATTTTTCCCGGTTTCGGGTAATAATCGGGACCCATACAAGATTACATCAAGTTGGGACCCCAGATTTAAGTCACCCGAAACCTGAAAACCCGGCTTCGCACGTGATGCCTACTCAACTAACCGCGCACGTTAGGCATGCCATGGCGACATCCCACGTAGATCCGCACCAGAGGAGCCAGGACACCCGGCGGCGCATCCTCGAGATGGCCGTCTCGCTCAGGGAGGACCGCAGCGGCGGCTCGGTGGATTACTTCCTCGCCCTACTGCAGGACCGGCTCCCGTTCTGGCTGAGCATTCTTCACGATTTATCCCACCGCATTGGAAAAGGGTCCGTAACGGACAACCTTCTACCAATCGCTCGTGCGGGCATCGAATACTACATAGACGTACAAAGTGCTGCGCTTCCCGCCTTCACCTCCCCGAACGTGACCGTCCGCTTCCGTCACGCCATCCGCGAGACAGGGCTCGGGCCCCGTACGGAGACCGCGCCGCTGGCCGCCTACCTGGCGGCCGAGCAGCAGCTGGGAAGGGTGCGGCACGACGTGGACCCGGAGGCCAGCGCACGACTGTTGATCGCGGGCTGCTTCCACCGGGCCTACATCGAGATGTTCATCGGCTCCGACGGAGGGCCCGGGCAGGACGAATCCGCCCAGGAGATCGTCCGGGAGCTGCGGCTGGAACCGGTCGTCCAGCCCGCCTGACCCCCCTCTCCCGCCATCCGTTCAGGCCCTGCCCGCGGCGACGTTCAGGCCGGCGACGCTCCGGCGGCGGCGCAGGGCCTCGTCGTAGCGGTGCCAGATCAGCGCCGCCACGTCGGGATCCGCGCCCAGCGGCGCGCTCACCAGCCCCGCCCCGGCCGAGACCAGCCGGGAGTGGAAGAAACCGGGCGCCAGCACGTACGAGGCGATCGCCACGCGGGCGGCCGGGGTCGAGCCCAGCCGCTCCATGGCCTCCTCCAGCGTCGGCGTCCCCGCCGAGGCGAACGCGGCCGTCACCGGGCGCGCCAGGCGCACGGCGAGCTGGTGGGCGGCGGCGCGCACGTCGGCCAGGGCCGCCGGGTCGGAGGAGCCGGCCGCGCCGAGCAGCACGGCATCCGTGGAGCGCAGCCCGGCCCGCGCCAGCTTGCGGGCCAGCGCCGAGGTCAGCAGCCGGTGCGGCCCCAGCCACCCGGCCACGACCGCGTCGGGGCGGTGCTCGGCGATGACGTCCGGCAGGTCGATGTGCGCGTGGTAGCCGCCGGCCAGCAGGAGGGGGACCACGACGACCGGGCCGCGCACCGCGGGCAGCACCTCCGACAGGAGGGGCGAGCTGATCTCCAGGTAGCTCAGCTCCACGCGCTGCCCGGGCCGGGCCCTTCTGACCGTCTCGGCCAGCGACGACAGGGTCTGCTCCCCCTCGGCGCTGCGCGTGCCGTGCGCGGCCAGGACGAGTGCGGGCGTCACAGGGCTCCCCCGGCGGAACGGGCGCGGCCGGGGGACGCGGTGCCCCAGGACATGGTGTACTCCTCAGCGGAACGGACGGGCGTGCGGGTCAAAATCCCGCCTCGTACAGGCAGGCGAGCCGGTAGCCGCGCTTGACCACCGTCTCGACGATCCCGCTGGGCCCGAGGGCCCGGCGCAGCCGGGTGATGGCCATCTCCACGGCGTGCTCGGCCGAGTCGCGGGCGATGCTGCCCGGCAGCACGGTACGCAGGTCGGCCCGGGACACCACGTGCCCCGGCTTGTCGGCCAGGCGCTTGAGCACCGCCATCGGGGCGGGCGGCAGCGGCCGCAGCTCCCCGTCCACGACCACGGCGTGGCCGCGGATCTCCAGCTGGTGGTCGCCGGCCGTGACCCTGGTGACGCCGTGCTCCGGCAGGTGCCGGGCCAGGGCGCGGGCCAGCGCGCCGAGCCGCGAGCGGTCCGGCTGCAGCGTCTGCACGCCGCGCGAGGTGAGCGGGTCGGCGGTGACGGGGCCCACGCAGGCGGCCACCACCGGTCCGCTGAACGCGGCCAGCAGCGCCTCCTCCAGCCCTTCGGCCCGGGCCGCGCCCAGCATGGCGTGCACGGCGGGCGCGCTGGTGAAGGCCACCGCGTCCACCGAGCCGGAGATCGTCTGGCTGATGAGGCGGCGCAGCGGCGAGATGTCGCGGTAGGGCAGCCACCGGTAGACCGGGATCTCGATCACCTCGGCCCCGGCCCCGCGCAGCTCGGCCACGAAGTCGCTGAGCGGCTCACCGTGCTGCTGGACCGCGATGCGCCGCCCGCGCAGGTCCTGGGCCAGGAGATACTGCTTGACCTCCTCGCACGACTCAGTGGCGGGGGTCCAGTGGTCGTTGAGCCCGGCGGCGCGCACCGCTCCCCTGGCCTTGGGGCCGCGGGTGAGCAGGCGGGCGGTGGCCAGGTGTTCGCCCAGGTCGGAGGACAGTCCCCAGCCCTCGGCGGCGGCCATCCAGCCGCGGAAGCCGACGCCGGTGGTGACGACCACGTCGTCCAGCGGCGCCTCCAGGCTGAGCCGGGTGGCCGCGAGCAGGTCGGTGTCCTCCGCCAGGGGGACGAGGCGGATCGCGGGGGCGCTGACGACGCGCGCGCCGCGGCGCTCCAGCAGCGCCCCGAACTCCTCCCGCCGTCTGGTCGCGGTCACGCCGACGGTGAAGCCCGACAGGGCGTCGGGCGCCGTCTCCGGGGAAGAGCCGCCCTCCAGGGGAAGCGCACTCATGCCTGCACCTCCAGGTCGTCCAGGTAGTCGTGGATGCCTGGCCGGGCCCCGAGCACCCGGCCAGGCATCACAGGCGCGTGTGACGCAAGTGAGATCACCCTCCGATACTGCTTTCGGGTGGTTTCACCTCTGGGTCTCTTCTGTTACCGCTGTGCTACAAGGCAGGAGCTTCGCGGTTGACGGGAGGCGGTCCAGGGAAACGTAGGTCATGACGACGCCGCCTATCGGGGAGTTGCGGGTGACGGTCCGCCCTATTCGCATGTTCGATGATCCGGTGCTCCGCTCGGTCGCGGCGCCGGTCCAGGACTTCGATCGGGAGCTGCGGCGCCTGGTAAAGTCACTGACCGCCACCATGCGGGCCGCCTCGGGCCGGGCCGGCCTGGCGGCCCCGCAGATCGGCGAGCCGGTGCGGGTGGTGGTCTACTCCTACGACGGCAAGTCGGGCCATCTGGTCAACCCGCGGCTGGAGCTGTCGGAGCGGCGCGTCACCGCCGACGAGGCGTGCCTGTCGGCGCCCGGGGTGTGGTGGCCGCTGGAACGTTCCTATATGGTCACGGCGCGCGGCCGTGACATGTTCGGTAAACCCGTGACCGTGCGGGCGCTCGGCGTGCTGGCCAGGGTGCTGCAGCACGAGGCCGACCACCTCGACGGCGTGCTGTTCAGCGACCACCTCGAAGCGGCCGAGCGGGAACGCTTTCTCTCGGAGGCTCTGCCCGCAGGTTGAGCTCCCTCCGCTGGGCGGGGTCGGTGCCGCCCCACACTCCGTACGCCTGGCTGGTGTTCAGCGCGTAGTTCAGGCACGGCTCGCGTACGGGGCAGCCGTCGCACACCCGCTTGGCCCGCTCGACCTGATACTGGCTCGGACCTTCCATGGAGATCGGGAAGAACAATTCCGGGTCCAGGTCGAGGCAGGCGGCCCTGCGTGTCCAGTCGAGCATCATCATGACCTTGACGCCTACCCACTGACCTGGGCGCTATACCTCGCTGAGCAGCCGATCCCAGTCGTCCAGGAACCGGCCGAGCCCGTATCTCGCCAGCGCGGCCGCCCTGGCCGCCTTGCCGGCCTGGCGCGCCGTCTCCGGATCCTCCGCGTACGCGTGCAACGCCTCGGCCAGCACGTTCACCTTCGTGGACAGCACACCGGCCTCCGGCGGCACCGCCTCGATCGCCTCGGTGGCCGCGAGCGCGACCACGGGCATGCCCAGCATCATGGCCTCGATGAGGGCCAGCCCGAGTGAGGTCCAGCGGTAGGGGTGCAGGTAGACCCGGCGGCGGGCCAGCTCGGCGTGCATGACGTGCTGGGGCAGGTCCTCATAAGTGCCGTACGGCAGCCCCGCCGCCGCCAGCTCCGCCACCTTCATCCCGAACACGTCGAGAGGCACCCGCTCGGCGAAGCGGGGCAGCAGGTCGGTGCCGGCGACCCTGGTGCGGCGTACCGGCTCGTTGACCACGACACCCGCCCTGGGCAGCTCACCGGTGTACAGGTGGCCGGGGTCGGGGATGCCGTGCTCGACCACGCGGGTGGGCGCCCGGCCGTTGTCCCAGTAGAGCTCGTTGAAGTGGGTGACGTGCACGAGCGTGACGTCGCTCTGCCCGGCCAGCGGGTGCCGGGTGCGCGGCACGTCGCCGGCGGGGGTGTTGTGCTCGACGTACACGCCGGGCACCTCGCGGCCCAGCCACTCGCGGGCCAGGTCGATCTCGTGCGGGCGCTGGTAGACGACGACGTCCACGGGTTCGTGGCGCAGCCGGTCCCAGGGCACCTCCCGGGCGCTGCCGGGCCAGTCGAACGTGGCCGCCCGTCCCCGGCCGTCGGGACCACGGCCGGGAACGAGCGGCAGCAGGTAGTCGTGGGAGCCCCTGATGAACGCGCTGGTCCAGGAGCCGTGCACGTGCCAGATGAGGATCCTCACCAGCGGCTCCAGCCCATGGCGCGGGCCCAGGGCGCCGACACGGCCGGCACGGGGGCCGCCGCGTCGCTCAGCACGCGGTCCACGACGTCGGTCAGGTCGTCCGCGACCTCGGCGGCCTCCTGGATCTCCCGCCGCAGCGTCTCCTTCGTCGGCACCAGGATGCCCCTGGCCCCGGCGGCCCTGGCGGCCTCCATGTCGCGGCCGATGTCGCCCACCACCACGCAGTCGCGGGGGCTGACGTCGAGCACGGCGGCGGCCCTGATCACGAGCCCGGGAGCGGGTTTGCGGCAGGTACAGCCGTCGCCGTCGTCGTGCACGCAGATCGCCCACGCGTCGAACGGCCCCAGCAACTCCTCCACCTTGGCGTTCACCTGGTCCATGTCGTCCGGGGACAGCAGGCCCTTGGCGACGCCCGACTGGTTGGTGACCACGGCCACCGGCACGTCGGCGCGTCTGAGCCTGCCGAGCGCCTCTACCGCGCCCGGCATGGGCTCGACGAGGTCCGGATCGCCGTTGTACGGCACGTCCCTGATCAAGGTTCCGTCCCGGTCGAAGAGCACGGCGCCGGGACGTCGCTTTTCGAACACCATTCACCTCCGTCGCGTGTCCGGCAGCTACCCGGCGCCTGCCCCGGCAAACAACTACTCAGGGTGACCAATCCCAGGCGGCCACGCCTGTTTCCGCATCTCGCGAGCTCGCTAAATGTTTGAGGACCGCTTCTCTCGGTAGCGGTTCTCGACATCCTTAGGGGGAGGAAGCATGAAGTTTCTCGGCATCAACGCGATCTTCCACGACCCGGCCGCCGCCCTGGTGGTCGACGGGAGGATCGTCGCCGCGGCGGAGGAAGAGCGCTTCAGCCGCCGCAAGCACGGCAAGCGGCCGCTGGCGTTCTCCGCGTGGGAGCTGCCCGAGCAGGCCGCCGCCTGGTGCCTGCGCGAGGCGGGCCTCGCCCCCGAGGACATCGACGCCGTGGCCTACTCCTACGACCCGTCCCTGGTGGTCCAGAAGCCGGAGGGCGACTGGGAGGACCTGCGGACGAGGTACGCGGTGCGCGCCCCGGCCTTCCTCGCCACGGCGCTGCCGGGCCTGGATCCCGGCCAGGTCAGCTACGTGCCGCACCACGTGGCGCACGCCGCCTCGGCCGGCCTGGCCGCACCCTGGCGCGACTGCGCGGTCCTGGTGTGCGACGGGAGGGGCGAGAACGTCTCCCACCTGGCGGGCGTCTACCGCGGCGGCGACCTGGAGGTGCTGGCCACGCAGGAGCTCCCGCACTCGCTGGGCCTCATGTACGAGGACGTCACCGAGCACCTCGGCTTCCTGCGCTCCAGCGACGAGTACAAGGTGATGGCGATGGCCTCCTACGGCCGTCCCCGCCACCTGGAGGCGCTGCGCGAGGTGATCCACACGACCGGGGACGGCGGGTTCCGCGTCGAGCCGGTCGACTGGAACGTGTACGCCAAGGCGCTCAAGAAGGGCGCCCCCTGGACCTCCGACCACGCCGACCTGGCCGCCAGCGTGCAGGCGCGCCTGGAGGAGGTGCTGCTGGAGCTCGTGCGCTGGCTGCACGAGCGGACCGGCGAGCGGCGCCTGGCGCTGGCCGGCGGGGTGGCGCTCAACTGCGTGGCCAACACCAGGCTGCTGGACGAGGGGCCGTTCGACGAGCTGTGGGTCCAGCCGGCGGCGGGCGACTCCGGCACCGCGCTGGGCGGGGCGCTGCACCTGGCGCACGCCTACGGCGAGCCGGCCGCGCCCATGCCCGGGGCGGCGCTCGGGCGCGGCTTCACCGACGAGGAGCTCGGGGCCTGGCTGGACGTGGCCCGCGTGCCGCACACCCGCCCGGCCGACCTGGCCGCCGCCGTGGCCGCCGAGCTGGCGGCCGACCGGATCGTGGCCTGGTTCCAGGGCCGTTCCGAGTACGGGCCGCGCGCGCTCGGGCACCGGTCGCTGCTGGCGCATCCGGGGCACGCCCGCAACACCGAGCGGCTGAACGACGTCAAGGGGCGCGAGCAGTTCCGGCCCATCGCGCCGATGGTGCTGGAGTCGCGGGCCGGGGACATCTTCGGGCGGGGGCCGGTGCCGTCGCCGTACATGCTGTTCGTCCACGACGTGCGCCCCGACTGGGCGGCGCGCATCCCGGCGGTCGTGCACGTGGACGGGACGGCCCGGATCCAGACGGTCTCGCCGCGGACGCAGCCGCTGATGGCGCGGGTGCTGAGCGAGTTCGAGGCGCGTACGGGGCTGCCGGTGGTGGTCAACACGAGCCTCAACACCGCCGGGCGGCCCATGGTGGACGACCCGCGCGACGCGCTGGAGTGCTTCGGCTCCTCGCCGGTGGACGTGCTGGCCCTGGGACCGTACCTGGTACGGCGGGCGGAGGTGTTCGCCTCGTGATCACCGTGGTGATCCCCACCATCGGGCGGCCCACGCTGCGCGACACGCTGGCGGCCGTGGGGCCCGGCGTGCCGGTGGTCGTGGTGGACGACCGGAAGCCGGCGGACGCGTCCGGGCTCTCGCTGCCCGCGCACGTACGCGTCGTCCGGTCGGGCGGGCGGGGGCCCGCGGCGGCGCGGAACGCCGGGTGGCGGGCCGCGGACACGCCGTGGGTGGTGTTCCTCGACGACGACGTGATCCCGGAGCCCGGGTGGGCCGAAGCGGTCTGGAAGGACCTGGTGGACCTGCCGGACGACGTGGCGGGCAGCCAGGGGCGCATCGTGGTGCCGCTGCCCGCCGGCCGCCGGCCCACCGACGCCGAGCGGAACACCGCCGGGCTGGCCGAGGCGTTGTGGGTGACGGCCGACATGGCCTACCGGCGTACGGTGCTGGAGGCGCTGGACGGGTTCGACGAGCGGTTCCCCCGGGCGTACCGGGAGGACGCCGACCTGGCGCTGCGGGTGACGCGGGCCGGGCACCGGCTGGTGAGGGGCGCGCGGGCGACGGCGCATCCGGTGCGGTCGGACGGGTTCTGGGCGAGCGTGCGCTTCCAGCGCGGCAACGCCGACGACGCGCTCATGCGGCGCCTGCACGGGCCGGGGTGGCGGGCCGCCATCGGCGGCGGGCCCGGCCGACTGCGCCTGCACGCACTCACGACCGCCGCCGGACTGGCAGCCGCCCTCCTCGCCGGCGCCACCCTCGCCACCCGCCGCCCCGCCGACCGCCGCCCTGCCTACCGCCTGTTCGCGGCGATCCGGCGGCGGCCCGCGGCCCCGCGGGTGCTGCCCGCGCTGGCGACGGCCGCCGGAGGCGCGTGGGCGGTGCTGACCGCGGAGTTCGCGTGGCGGCGCGTCGCTCCGGGGCCGCGTACCCCGGGCGAGGTGCTGCGGATGGCCGTCACCAGCGTGGTGATCCCGCCGGTCGCGTGCGCGCACCGGTTGCGGGGGGAATGGAGGGTGCGGCGATGAGCGGACGCTTGACCGGTACGACACCGCGTGGCGCGGCGCCGAGCGACGTCGAAGTCCGCGGGACGGCGACGCACGACCCCCCGGCACCCGAGACCACGACGAGAGACGCCGGGTCGCGCGGCCCGGCGCCCGGCAGCGCGCCCGGCAGTGCGCCCGGCAGTGCGCCCGGCAGTGCGCCCGGCAGTGCGCCCGCGCGCGGGACGGCGCGGCGACGGCGGCGCGACGGGCGGGATCGGGGGCGCGTGCTCGTGGCGCGGCTCGACGACGCCGGCGACGTGCTGCTGGCCGGCCCCGCCGTACGGGCCGTGCGGACGCAGGCCCGAGAGGTGGTGTTCCTCGCCGGCCCGAACGGCCGGGCCGCGGCCGAGTTGCTGCCCGGCGTGGACCGGGTGATCGGCTGGCACGCCCCCTGGATCGACCACACCCCGCCCCCGGTCACCCCCGAACTGGTCGGCGACCTCGCCGGGCAGCTGGGGGGCATCGACGAGGCGGTGCTGCTCACCTCGTTCCACCAGTCGGCGCTGCCGCTGGCGCTGCTGCTCAGGCTGGCCGGGGTGGCCAGGATCACCGCCATCAGCAACGACTACCCGGGCTCGCTGCTCGACGTGCGGCACGTGGTGGACGAGAGCGTCGACGTGCCGGAGGCGGAGCGGATGCTGGCGGTCGCGCGGGCGGCCGGGTTCGAGCTGCCGGCGGGCGATGACGGCGAACTCGCTGTTCAGCGGCCATTGCCGGATATAGAGAAATTTACGGGGAACTTTCTAGGCGTCGGCGGCGTGGCCGACAAAGGCACGTATGTCGTGGTGCACCCAGGGACCTCGGCCCCCGCCCGAACCTGGCCTGCCGACAGGCATCGCCAGACCGTCCGGGAGTTGGCCGAAGACGGGCACCAGGTCGTCGTGACCGGCACGGAAAGTGACCTCACCGCCTACGTGGCCAGCGATGTCGCGGTCAACCTGGGCGGCGTGACCACATTCGCAGAACTGGCTGCCGTGATCGAACGTGCCAGCGTGCTCGTGGCGGGCAACACCGGCCCCGCGCACCTGGCCGCGGCAGTCGGCACACCGGTCGTGAGCCTGTTCGCCCCTGTCGTCCCGGCGGCGCGGTGGGCCCCGTACGGCGTGCCCGTGGTGCTGCTGGGTGACCAACACGCGCCCTGCCGTGGAAGCAGGGCGCGCACCTGCCCGGTGCCCGGGCACCCGTGCCTGTCCCAGGTGACAAGTGAGCAGGTGGTCAAGGCAGTGAGGGAGCTGACGCAGTGAAGGTCGATCTCATCTCGGAGCACGCGGATCCGCTGGCCACGGTCGGCGGCGTGGACTCCGGCGGCCAGAACGTCTACGTCGCCGCGCTGGCCGTGGCCCTCGCCGAGCGCGGGCACACGGTAACGGTCCACACGCGGCGCTCCTCCGAGTCGCAACCCGAGTCGGTGAGCCTGGCGCCGGGCGTCACGGTCGAGTACGTCACGGCCGGTCCCCCGGCCCCCGTCCCCAAGGACGAGCTGCCCCCGTACATGCCGGAGTTCACCGAGCGGCTGGCCGAACGCTGGGCCGTCCGCCCGCCGGACGTCGCGCACGCGCACTTCTGGATGAGCGGGCAGGCGGCGCTGCGGGCGGCGGCCGGCGCGCTGCCGGTGGTGCAGACCTTCCACGCCCTCGGCACCGTCAAGCGGCGCTGGCAGGGCGACGCGGACACCAGCCCGTCGCACCGGATCGACACCGAGCGCGAGATCGGCCTGCGCGCCGACGCCGTGCTGGCCACCTGCAGCGACGAGGTGAACGAGCTGTGCGCGATGGGCATCCCCGAGCGGCGCATCGCGGTCGTGCCGTGCGGGGTGGACCTGGCGGCGTTCTGCCCCGACGGGCCGGTGGCGCCGCGCCCGGCGGGCAAGGTCGTGCTCAGCATCGGCCGGATGGTGCCGCGCAAGGGCGTGGACACCCTGATCAGGGCGATGCGCCAGCTTCCCGGCGCCAACCTGGTGATCGCCGGCGGGGCCGATGACGACGAGGAGTCGGCGCGGCTGCGCGAGCTGGCCGAGGGATACGGGATCGAGCACCGCGTCCACGTGATCGGCAGCGTGCCGCGCACCCACGTGCCGGCTCTGATGCGCTCGGCCGACGTCGTGGTGACGGTGCCCTGGTACGAGCCGTTCGGCATGGTCCCGGTGGAGGCGATGGCCTGCGGCGTGCCGGTCGTGGCCTCGGCGGTCGGCGGCCACCTGGACACGGTGGCGGGCTGTGGCGTGCTGGTGCCCCCGCGCCGGCCGCGCGCCCTGGCCAGAGCCCTGAAGGAGCTGCTCGGCGACCCGGACCGGCGGGCGACGCTCGGTGCGGCGGGAGCTCGCCGGGCCCGCGAACGGTACGGCTGGCCGCACGTGGCCGAACGCACCGAGGCCGTGTACACGCAGGCCATTGACGGCAAGGTCTGCCATCTGGCCGCCCTGGGGGGTTGATCATGGATGCTCATCTGGAGAAACTCTGGAACACCCTGGAGAAGGTCGATGATCACGCGGTCACCGTCCGGGCCTGGGGAGGCAAGCTGGCCGGCGTGCTGGCCGCCGGGGGCAGGCTGCTGGCCTGCGGCAACGGCGGCTCGGCGGCCGAGGCCCAGCACCTGACGGCCGAGCTGGTCGGCAGGTTCAGGGAGGACAGGCAGCCGTACGCGGCGATCCCGCTGCACGCCGACGGCTCGTCACTGACGGCGATCGCCAACGACTTCGGCGCCGAGGAGGTCTACGCCCGCCAGGTGCGGGCGCACGGCCGGCCCGGCGACGTGCTGCTGTGCCTGTCCACCAGCGGCGGCAGCCCGAACGTGCTGGCCGCGGCCAGGGCCGCCCAGCAGGCCGGGCTCGTGGCCTGGGGCATGACCGGGCCCGCGCCGAACCCGCTGGCGGAGGTGTGCGACGAGGCCGTGGCGGTGCCCGCCGAGGAGACGGCCACCGTGCAGGAGGTGCACCTCGCGCTGATCCACCTGCTGTGCGACGCGGTGGAGGAGGCGCTGTGACGGGCGGGCCGCTGGTCGTCATCGGGGACACGGTGCTCGACGTGGACGTCGAGGGCGACGCCGAGCGGCTCTGCCCGGACGCGCCCGTACCGGTGCTCGACGTGTCGGCCGAGCAGGGCCGGCCCGGCGGGGCCGGGCTGGCGGCGCTGCTGGCCGCCCGCGACGGCGCCGACGTCGTGCTGATCACGGCGGTCGGCGACGACCCCGACGGGCACCGCCTGTGCGGGCTCCTGTCGGAGGAGCTCGACCTCGTCCGGCTGCCGCTGCGTGGCGGGACCGTACGCAAGACGCGGGTCAGGTCCAGGGGCCAGACGCTGGTCAGGCTGGACACCGGCGACGGCACGGCCAGGTACTCGCCCACCGACGAGGCGGCCGAGGCGATCGAGCGGGCCGGCGCCGTACTGGTCTCCGACTACGGCAGGGGCGTGGCCAGGATGGCCCACGAGCTGCTGCACGAGAGCACCGTGCCGGTCGTGTGGGACCCGCATCCCCGGGGCGAGCGGCCGATGCCCGGCTGCGCGCTGCTCACGCCCAGCGAGGCCGAAGCGCGACTGCTGTGCCCGTCCGGCTCCTACCACGGCCCGGACCAGGCGGCCCGCCGCCTAGTTCGGGCGTTGCGGGCCAGGGCCGTGGCCGTCACGACCGGCGAGCGCGGAGCCGCGCTGGCCGTGGAGGGCGGCCCGCTGACCCAGGTCCCGCCGCCGGTCCGGGCCGGCGGCCAGGACGCGTGCGGCGCACATGAACGCGAGGTTCGCTTCCGTGCCGACGATTTTCTCAAAGAT
>NZ_JBFANM010000095.1:0-40221 GCF_040674815.1 Nonomuraea sp. NPDC049709 | reverse complement strand
CCTTCCCCTTCCCACCCCCCGCACCCCCCCCCCGGCGGCGGCCGCGCCCTTGCGGGGGGCGGCGGCCCTGTCATCTGCCGCCTCCGGCGAAGTGGGCGGCGGCAGGTTCGTCGCGCGATCCCGTGAACCCACGAGGCCCTCCCATGAACCCACGAGGCCCTCGCCCCTGCGACCCACGACACTTCGCTCCGGCGAACCCATCTGGCACCGTGACCAGCGGGCCCTGTGGCACCCGGCGGGCCCAGTGACACACCAGGCCTCCGACCCCGTCCCTGCAACCCGCACTGCCCCGGCCCCACCCCTGCGATCCGCAAGGCGGTGCGACACACCGGGCCCTCACACCCCTGACAGCCGGAGGCTCTGGGCTCCCTGCAAACGGGAGGTCTGGGCCTTCACTCCTGCGAACAGGGCGCCCCTTGCCGCGTGTCGGTCCTTTCCGTTCATGGTCATCGAACCTATGTTCGTGGAACCAGTTGACACCGAGCGTGATCGAAATTATGTTCGACCTAGTGACGGTGAGGCTCGCGGCTCAACGTCACCAGGACCTGGTCGCGGGCCGTTCGCTTCCCCAAGCGATACCCCGCGGCCAGGCCCACGGGCGAAGGGTGCGTCCTCGTCGTCGGCGGAGACGAGTGGGCGTGTCCTGGCCGGACGGGGAGAGGGGAAGCTCCTCGTCCGGCCTGCCCGGCGGAAATGTCGGTGGCGTCTGCGATTGTTGGCTCCACCGGCGGAGACGCCGGCCGCCGCCCACGACTCCAAGGAGGCGCGCAAGATGGCACCACGGCCTAGAGACACGCCCGGGCCCCGGCTGTCGCCTGCGGTTCGGGCACACCTGACCGACTCACGTTCCTGCCTGGCGGAGGCGACCGGCGCTCGCACCCCGGCATCCCGATATGTGGCCGCTCACCTGGCAGCTCTCCGAGCGGCGGCGGCGATCCTGGCCGCCCATCCCCGTCCCATGGAGGGGCGCCGACGCCGGCTGCGCAGCGCATGGGAGCTGCTGCCGGAGGCGGAGCCGCACCTGGCGGAGTGGGCCGCCTACTTCGCTCAGACCGCCGACAAGCGCGCCGCCGCGGAAGCCGGCATGGTGCGCCGGATCTCGGCGGCCGACGCCGACGAGATCCTGGCCGAGGCGGAGACGTTCGTCTCGACGGTCGAGGCCCTGCTGGGCGTCCCGTCCCAACCCCAACTCCCGGTGGACGTGCCACTGGCCGGCTGACCCCGGCTCCCGCCCCGCGCCCACTTGGCTCGCGGGCCGCTGGACAGGAGGCCGCCTCGGTCCCGCGTCCACAGCGGCGCGCCTCAGGTCACGGGCCCCCTGTGCCGGGACCGGCCTACTCGCGCGCTGCGAGATCGAGCACCGCTTGGTCGCGGGCGACCGCCGGATAGCAGGCGCCTGATCGCGCGCGTCGTTCGGTGGCGTGTGGCTAAGCAATGTGGCGCCCGGTCAAACCGTGCGGCGCTTGGATAAGCCGTGCGGCGTCTGGCTCATGCCGTGCGGCGCTTGTCGCGCCGCTTGCTAGCGGCCGCTTGGTTGCGCCCCGTCTGCTCACGTGCCGACTGCTCGCGTGCCGGCTTGCGTGCGTCCTGCTGGCTGCGTGCCGTCTGCTCACGTGCGGCCCGGCCGGGAGGGGCCTCAACGCCAAGGGGCCCGCCGGTGTGCGGCGGGCCCTCGGTTCGAGCGGGCGACCTCAAACTGACGACCTCAGGCCCGCCGGAAGGGCGGACCGAGGCCGGTGGTGCGGCCTGGGGACAGGCCTCAGAAGGACTCCACGGCCCGGCGGGCCTCGGCGTCGAGGACGCCCCAGCTGATGAGCTCCTCGGTCAGTTCGCTCGGCGACTTGTCGTAGATCACGGCCAGGGAGCGCAGGTCCTCCTGGCGGATCGACAGCACCTTGCCGTTGTAGTCGCCGCGCTGGCTCTGGATCGTCGCGGCGTAGCGGGCGAGGGCGCCCGCCTTCTCCTTCGGCAGTGTGGCCAGGCGCTCCAGGTCGATCACAAGCTTGGGTGTCGGCCCGAGCGGGCTGGGGGCGGCGCCGCCCGGCAGCAGCTCGGATACGGGCACCCCGTAGAAGTCGGCAAGCTCGGCAAGCTTCTGCACGGTCACCGCTCGGTCGCCGCGCTCATAAGAGCCCACGACTACGGCTTTCCACCTGCCACGCGACTTCTCTTCGACTCCATGCAGGGACAGCCCCTGCTGGGTGCGGATGGCGCGGAGTCGTGCACCCAGCGACTTTGCGTACTCAGACGGCATCGTGTGGCCCCCCGGCTCTCGTATGTATCGCTCTCAGTAGATTGTGCTCCCTTGCGGCGTATGCCCGGGCCACCGGGGGGTCTGGTGCCAGGCTCGGCACCATCGGTAGCCATGGCCCTGGGTTTACCCCAGAACGCCGCGCGGTGTGGTTACGCACAGTGACGGTAAAGGGGTGGACGCCTAAGGTCAAGCTGATTGGAAAAAAGATGCCGAATCCGGTCCGGTAGGGATCGCCACAAACGCCCCCCATGTCCCACTGGTAACCCTACTTCGTCATAGTTTGACGAGGGGCCGCGGCGAGTCAGGGCTGGCGGGTGAGAATCATGACAGGGCTGGTCGAGGCCCTTACGATCTTGATCGAGGTGTCCCCGAGGAAGACCCGCCGGAGTGGCCCGGTGTCGCTGGAAGCGCATATGATCATCTCGCCGGGCAGCCACGAGGTCGTTCCGAGCGCCTGGGCCACGTTGCGGCCCTCAAGCACCTCGACCTCCACGGGCGCGCGCCGGCGCTGACCCCGTGCCGCGGCACGCAGGTCGGCCGCAGCCTGGTCGCGCAGGCGTACGAGCATCTCCTCCTCGATCCGCGCGCGCCGGCCCGTGCTGATCACCAGCGTGACGAGCCGCAGCGGTACGTCGAGCGCCGCGGCCGTCCTGGCCGCGTCCTTGACCGCGGCGTCGCAGCCGGGCCCGCGGCGGTAGGCGACGGTGAGGCGGTCGAGCGCTGCCGGCGGCGCGTCGGCGTAGCCGCGCGGCGCGAGCAGGACGGGGACGGAGGAGGAGTGCAGGAGCTGGTCGGCCGTGCTGCCCACCGAGATGCGGCCCTTGCCGCCGCCCGGGGCCGAGCCGATCACCACGACGTCGGCGGCCCGCTTGCGCGCCAGCTCCACCAGCCCGCGCCCGCTGCCCCGGTGCGTGTGCGTCAGGTATTCGGCGTCGTCGCCGGCCAGCTCGCGGGCCTGCGCGAGCGTCGCCTCGGACTGCTCGCGCAGGTAGGCGCGCCACGCGCTCTCCTCGGCCCTGGCCGGGCCGGGCGTGGACGCGGCGGGCGGCTGGACGGTCGCCACCGTCAGGCGGGCGTGCGCCTGGTTCCTGAGCAGCAGGGCCAGCGCCAGCCCGTCCCTGCCCCGGCTCCCCTGGACGTATCCGGCCAGCACGTTGTCGAGCTTCATTCACCCCACCTCGGCATTCAGCCGCGAATGGCCATAGCCGTACAGGAAGTAGCAGATCAGACCAACGAGCATCCACAGCCCGAACGCCAGCCAGGTCACCCCGGCCAGTCCCGCCATGACCACCACGCACATGATCGCGCCGAGCACCGGCGTGGCCGGGAACAGCGGCGTGCGGAAGCTGCGCGGCAGTTCGGGGCTGCGGTAGCGCAGGACGAGCACGCCGACGTTGACGATGGCGAAGGCGAACAGCGTGCCGATGCTGGTCGCCTCGGCGAGCTGCCCGAGCGGCACCAGCCCGGCCAGCACGGAGATGAACGCGGCCACGATGAGGGTGTTGGCGATGGGCACCTGGCGGCGGGGGTTGACCTTCTGGAAGACGCGGGGGATGAGCCCGTCGCGGGACATCGCGAACAGGATGCGGGTCTGCCCGTAGATGACCGTGAGCACGACGCTGGCGATCGCGATGACCGCGCCGAACGAGACGATCAGGCCGGGCCAGGTGGCGCCCATGGCCAGGTCGGCGATGTACGACAGGCTGGCCTCGGTGCGGCCCGGGTCGAACTCGGTCCACGGCATGGCCCCGACCGCGGCCAGGGCCACCAGCACGTAGACGGCCGTCACGATGGCCAGGGACAGCATGATCGCCAGCGGCAGGTCGCGCTTGGGGTTCTTGGCCTCCTCACCGGCCGTGGAGGCGGCGTCGAAGCCGATGTAGGAGAAGAAGACCTGCGAGGCCGCGGCCGTGATGCCGGCCACCCCCATGGGGGCGAAGGGCGCGAGGTTGCCCGACCGGAAGGCGGTGAACGTCACCACGCAGAAGAACAGCAGCACCGCGATCTTGATGAGCACGAAGAACGCGTTCGCGGTGGCGCTCTCGGAGGCGCCGTACAGCAGCAGCCACGTGGCCAGCGCCACGATGACGATCGCGGTGACGTTGACTACGCCGCCGTCCTGGCCGGGGGAGCGGGTGATCGCCTCGGGCAGCGTGAAGCCGAACAGGGAGCGCAGGAACGAGTTGAGGTATTCGCCCCAGCCCACGGCCACCGCCGCCACGGACACGGCGTATTCCAGCATGAGGCACCAGCCGCAGATCCAGGCCACGAGCTCGCCCAGCGTCGCGTACGCGTAGGAGTAGGACGACCCGGACACCGGGATCGTCCCGGCCAGCTCGGCGTACGACAGCGCCGAGAACAGCGCCGTGATCGCGGCCAGCACGAACGCCAGCACCACGGCCGGCCCCGCCTTGGGCACCGCCTGCCCGAGGATGACGAAGATCCCCGTGCCCAGCGTCGCGCCGACGCTGAACAGCGTGAGCTGCCACAGCGACATCGTGCGCCGCAGCTCGCCGCCCTCGCCGTGCCCGCCCTCGGCCACGATGCGCTCGGTCGGCTTGGTACGCAGGAGCCGAGTGGCCATGGTCATCCGGCACCCCCTAAAGCGTGCTCGTCAGCGGCCACCTGCCGTTGGGCGTGACGATCGTTCCCGCTGAGCCGCCGAGTATGCGCTCGGCCTCGTCCAGCTTCCCGATGGCCGCCATGTCGCCGGTCGTCTCCACGAACCGGCAGGCCGCCTCCACCTTCGGCCCCATCGAGCCCGCCGGGAAGTCGAGGGCGCGCAGCTCGTGCGGCGTGGTGTGACCGATCTCGCTCTGCTGCGGCGTGCCGAAGTCCCGCATGACGCGCGGCACGTCGGTCAGGCTCAGGAACGCGTCGCACTCCAGGGCCTCGGCCAGCATCGAGGTGGTGAGGTCCTTGTCGATCACGGCCTCCACGCCGGTGAGCCGGCCGCGCTCGTCGCGTACGACGGGGATGCCGCCGCCGCCCGCGCACACCACGATCACGCCCTCGCCCATCATCCGGCGGATCAGCCGGGTCTCGACCACGCGCTGCGGCGCGGGGGAGGGGACCACACGCCGCCAGTGGCGGCCGTCCTGCCCGACCGTCCAGCCGCGCTCGGCGGCCAGCTTCTCGGCCTCCTCCTGCTCGTAGACCTGGCCGACGAACTTGGCCGGGTGCTCGAAGGCCGGGTCGACCGCCGACACCAGCGTCTGCGTGACCATGGCCAGCACCTGCCTGCCGGGCAGCGCGTTCTGCAGGGCCTGCTGCATCCAGTAGCCGATCAGGCCCTGCGTCTGCGCGCCGAGCGCGTCGAACGGGTACGGCCTGGTCAGGTTGGGGTCGGCCGCGCTCTCCATGGCCAGCATGCCGACCTGGGGGCCGTTGCCGTGGGTGATGACCAGCTCGTGCTCGCCCGCGAGCCGGGCGAGCGTCTTGACGGCCGTGCGCACGTTGGCGAGCTGGACGTCCGCGTCCGGCCGCTGTTCCCGCCTGAGCACCGCGTTGCCGCCCAGTGCCACGATGACCCGCATTCAGTCCCCCAAGGTCGCGACCATGATGGCCTTGATCGTGTGCAGCCGGTTCTCGGCCTGGTCGAAGACGATCGAGCGCGGCGACTCGAAGACGCTCTCGGTCACCTCCAGCGCGTCCAGCCCGGTCTTGTCGTAGATGTCGCGCCCGACCGCCGTCTCCCGGTCGTGGAAGGCGGGCAGGCAGTGCATGAAGCGCACCGACGGGTTGCCGGTGGCCCTCACCACGGCGTCGTTCACCTGGTACGGCAGCAGCAGCTTGATCCGCTCGTCCCACACCTCGGCGGGCTCGCCCATCGACACCCACACGTCGGTGTAGAGGAAGTCGACCCCGCGCACGCCCCTGTTCAGGTCGTCGGTGACGGTGATCCGGGCGCCGGTGGCCGCGGCCAGCTCCTCGGCCGGCCCGACCACCCGGGCGGGGTCCGGCCACAGCGCCCTGGGGGCGACGAGCCGTACGTCCATGCCGAACATGGCCCCCGTCACCAGCAGCGAGTGGCCCATGTTGTTGCGCGCGTCGCCGAGATAGGCGTAGGACACCTCGCGCAGCGGCCGGTCGCTGTGCTCGCGCATGGTCAGCATGTCGGCCAGCATCTGCGTGGGGTGCCACTCGTCGGTCAGGCCGTTCCACACCGGCACGCCCGACAGCGCGGCCAGCTCCTCGACGTGGGCCTGTCTGCTGCCGCGGTACTCGATGCCGTCGAACATCCGGCCCAGGACCCGCGCGGTGTCGCCGACCGACTCCTTGTGCCCGATCTGCGAGCCGAGCGGGTCGAGGTACGTCGTGTGCGCGCCCTGGTCGTGGGCGGCCACCTCGAAGGCGCAGCGGGTGCGCGTGGAGGTCTTCTCGAAGATCAGCGCGATGTTCCTGCCCCGGAGCCGCTGCCGCTCGGTCCCGGCGTACTTGGCGGCTTTCAGCTCGGCCGACAGCCGCAGCAGGAAGCCGAGCTCCCCCGGTGTGAAGTCGAGCTCCTTGAGGAAGCTGCGGTTGCGCAGGTTGAAAGCCATCATGGAAAAGCGGTCCCCCTAGACGGCGTCACGCTCGAGCGGGCAGCTCATGCACCGCGGCCCGCCGCGCCCGCGGCCGAGCTCGCTGCCCCTGATCGTGATCACCTCGATGCCGTTGTCGCGCAGGTGGTTGTTGGTGGTGGCGTTGCGCTCGTAGGCCACGACCACGCCGGGCTCCAGCGCCAGCCCGTTGCAGCCGTCGTCCCACTGCTCCCGCTCGGCGGCGTACACGTCCTGGGTGGGTGTCAGGACCGTGATGTCCGGCAGGT
Source organism: Nonomuraea sp. NPDC049709 (assembly GCF_040674815.1). Classification (NCBI taxonomy): domain Bacteria; kingdom Bacillati; phylum Actinomycetota; class Actinomycetes; order Streptosporangiales; family Streptosporangiaceae; genus Nonomuraea; species Nonomuraea sp. NPDC049709. The sequence goes on along the minus strand of NZ_JBFANM010000095.1, from coordinate 33,157 downwards.
CGAGGGCGTGCGCGATGGCCTTGTGCATGTCCTGCGGCGGGTGGTCGGTGACCTCGAGCTCCTTGGAGGTCGCGCCGGGCTCGATGGTGTACGCCGGCAGCATGCCCAGGCCCGCGTACTTGGTGAACACCCCGACGTCCAGCATCGTCATCACCGTGTCGAGATGCATGAACGCCCGCGCCTTCGGCATGTCGAGCGCCACGATCCGCCGCGCGGAGCCGGCCCTGAACAGCCGCTGCGCGAGCATCTCGACCGCCTGCGGCTGGGTGCGCTCGCTCATCCCGACGAGCACCGCGCCCCGGCCGATGACCAGCACGTCGCCGCCCTCCATGGTCGCCGGGGCCACGGACTGACCGGGCATCCAGCAGTGGTAGCCGCCCTGCCCCGGCCGGTTGAAGCCGCCGGCGAACGTCGGGTGATACATGTAGACGGCCTCCATGTTGACCGTCTCCCGCATGCGGGCCTTCTTCTTCATCGCGTTGATCGACACGCCGTCGTAGATCCAGCACGAAGTGTCGCGCGTGAACAGGTGGTTGGGCAGCGGCGGCAGGATGAAGTCGTCGTCGGCCGTGGCGTGGAAGGTCACCGCCTTGGGGTCGCAGCCCAGCGCGATCAGCTCCCGCTTGGTGATGCCGCCGGTCAGGTAGACCTGCAGGGTCGCGGAGTCCATCCCGTCGAGCGTGTTGCGGATGTCGTCGAGGGCGACCGGGCCGAGCCAGCGCTCGTCGATGACCGCGTCGAGGATGTGCTTGCGGGCCTCGGGGATCTCGATCGTCTCCCTGAGCAGGTCGGCCAGCAGGTGGACGCGGATGCCCCGGGCGGTGAGCACCTGCTGGAACTCCTCGTGCTCCTCGATCGCGCGCTGGACCCACAGCACGTCGTCGAACAGGAACGCGTCCTTGCTGGTCGGGGTCAGCCGTTTCAGCGCCAGGTCGGGCTTGTGCAGCAGCACCTGCCGCAGGCGCCCGACCTCGGAATCGACATGGAAAGTCATCTCTGCTGTATCCCCCTCCAGGGAGCGGAAGTCACGCGCCCCGACCGCCCCCGCGCGCCGGTGACGTGCCCCGGCCGCGGGGCGCTGACACGGCGGCGGCCCGGGAAATTACCTGATCGAGGACGTCGGCTGAATCCGCTACCGGACCGTTGCTCCGCGTACGGGCGTCACCGGGGGCTCCCACGTTGTAGCTGGTAGCCCCTGGTACTGTGTGTCCCGACCAACACCCTTTTAAGACCCGTCCCGTGAGGCGGGAAAGGTGGTGAGATTCGCCATGTCCGATTCCAGGGCCGTCCTAGAGGGCCCGGACATCCATCGGGCGCTGACCCGGATCGCGCACGAGATCCTCGAGCGCACCAAAGGCGCCGATGACGTCGTCCTCCTCGGCATCCCGACCCGCGGCGCGACGCTGGCCCGCCGGCTCGGCGACCGCATCGAGCAGTTCGAAGGCGTCAAGATCCCCGTCGGCTCGATCGACATCACGATGTACCGCGACGACCTGCGGCGCGGGCCGGTCCGCCCGCTCGGCCGCACGGAGCTGCCGTCCGACGGCATCGACGGCAGGGTCGTGGTGCTCGTCGACGACGTCCTGTACTCCGGCCGCACCGTGCGGGCCGCGCTCGACGCGCTCAACGACCTGGGCCGCCCCACCGCCGTACAACTCGCCACGCTGGTCGACCGCGGTCACCGCGAGCTGCCCATCCGCGCCGACTACGTCGGCAAGAACCTGCCGACCGCCAAGAGCGAGAAGGTCAAGGTCTACCTGCAGGAGATCGACGGCCGCGACGCCGTGCTGCTCATGAAGGGGGGCGCCAAGTGAACCGGCACCTGATCTCCGCCGGAGACCTGACCAAGGACGACGCGCTGCTCATCCTCGACACCGCCGAGGAGCTGGCGAGGGTCTCGGAACGTTCCATCAAGAAGCTGCCCACGCTGCGCGGGCGCACGGTGGTCAACCTGTTCTTCGAGGACTCCACCCGGACGCGGATCTCGTTCGAGGCGGCGGCCAAGCGGCTGTCCGCCGACGTGATCAACTTCTCCGCCAAGGGGTCGAGCGTGTCCAAGGGCGAGTCGCTCAAGGACACCGCGCTCACCCTGGAGGCCATGGGCGCCGACGCGGTCGTCATCCGCCACAGCTCCTCGGGCGCGCCGCACCGCCTGGCCAACTGGGTGCACGGCAGCGTCGTCAACGCCGGCGACGGCACCCACGAGCACCCCACGCAGGCGCTGCTCGACGCCTTCTCCATGCGCCGCCGCCTGGGCGGCCTGGAGGGGCGCCGGGTCACCATCGTCGGCGACGTGCTGCACAGCCGGGTCGCCCGCTCCAACGTGCTGTTGCTGCACACGCTGGGGGCGGAGGTCACGCTCGTCGCGCCGCCCACGCTGCTGCCCGTCTCCGTCGGGAGCTGGCCGTGCGAGGTGTCGTACGACCTCGACGCCGTGCTGCCCAAGTCCGACGTGGTGATGATGCTGCGGGTGCAGAAAGAGCGGATGAACGCCGCGTACTTCCCGAGCGAGCGCGAATACTCCCGCCGGTACGGCCTCGACCGCGACCGGTTCGCCAAGATGCCCGACGACGCGATCGTCATGCACCCCGGGCCGATGAACCGGGGCATGGAGATCGCCGCCGAGGTGGCCGACTCGGCCCGGTCCACGATCGTCGAACAGGTCGCCAACGGGGTGACCATCCGCATGGCCGTCCTGTATCTGCTCCTCGGGGGAGAGATCGCATGATCATTAAAAATGTCAGGATTCTTGGCGGGGAGCCGGCCGACATCCGGATCGCCGACGGGGTGATCGCGGAGATCGGCCCGGCACTCGACGGGCCCGAGGCCGTCGACGGCGCGGGCGCGATCGCGCTGCCCGGCCTCGTCGACCTGCACACCCACCTGCGCGAGCCCGGCCGCGAGGACGCCGAGACCGTGCAGACCGGCACCCAGTCGGCCGCCCGCGGCGGCTACACCGCCGTGCACGCCATGGCCAACACCTCGCCCGTCGCCGACACGGCCGGCGTGGTCGAGCAGGTGTGGCGGCTCGGGCGCGAGTTCGCGCACTGCGACGTCCACCCGGTCGGCGCGGTCACCGTCGGGCTCGAGGGCAGGCAGCTCGCCGAGCTGGGCGCGATGGCCGACTCGGCCGCCCGCGTGCGCGTCTTCTCCGACGACGGCAAGTGCGTGGACGACGCGGTCCTCATGCGCCGCGCCCTGGAATACGTCAAGGCGTTCGACGGCGTCATCGCCCAGCACGCCCAGGAGCCCAGGCTCACCTCCGGCGCCCAGATGAACGAGGGCGTGGTCTCCGGCAGGCTCGGCCTCACCGGCTGGCCGGCCGTCGCGGAGGAGGCGATCATCGCCCGCGACTGCCTCCTGGCCGCCCACGTCGGCTCCCGGCTGCACGTCTGCCACGTCTCCACGGCCGGCTCGGTCGAGATCATCCGCTGGGCCAAGTCCAAGGGCTGGAACATCACCGCCGAGGTCACCCCGCACCACCTGCTGCTCACCGACGACCTCGTCGAGGAGTCGCCGGTCGGCGCGTACAACCCGATCTACAAGGTCAACCCGCCGCTGCGCACCCGCGCCGACGTCGAGGCTCTGCGCGCCGCGCTGGCCGACGGCACGATCGACATCGTGGCCACCGACCACGCGCCGCACCCGGTCGAGGACAAGGAGACCGAGTGGTCGGCCGCGGCCATGGGCATGGTCGGCCTGGAGACGGCGCTCAGCGTGGTCCAGGAGGCCATGGTCGAGACGGGCCTGCTCGACTGGGCCGGCATCGCCCAGCGCATGTCCGTCGTGCCCGCCCGCATCGGCCGCCTCGGCGGCCACGGCCGGCCGCTGGAGGCGGGGGCTCCAGCCAACATCACGCTCTACGACCCGTCCGTACGCACCAAGGTGGACCCCGCCGCCTTCGCGTCGAAGAGCAGGAACACCCCATACGAGGGGATGACGCTGCCTGGCCGGGTAGTGGCCACGTTCCTGCGCGGCAGGCCGACCGTTCTCGAAGGGAAGCTGGTTTGAACACAGCGGTGCTCGTCCTGGAAGACGGCCGCGTCTTCCACGGGACCCCATACGGCGCCGAAGGTGAGACGTTCGGCGAGATGGTCTTCAACACCGGCATGACCGGCTACCAGGAGACCCTGACGGACCCCTCCTACCACCGGCAGATCGTCGCCATGACGGCGCCGCACATCGGCAACACCGGCGTCAACGACGAGGACCCCGAGTCGCGGCGCGTCTGGGTGGCCGGATACGTCGTGCGCGAGCCCTCCAGGGTGGTCTCGAACTGGCGGGCCAACCGCTCGCTCGGCGACTACCTCAAGGAGCAGGGGGTCGTCGGCATCGCCATCCCCGGCACCCGCGCGCTCACCCGCCACCTGCGCGAGCGCGGCGCGATGCGGGCCGGCATCTTCAGCGCCCCGGCCGAGCCCGTCGAGGAGCTGGTCGAGCGCGTGCGCCACGCGCCCCGCATGGAGGGCGCCGCCCTCGCGCCGGAGGTCAGCACGGCCGAGCCGTACGTCGTCCCCGCCGTCGGCGCCAAGCGCTTCACGGTCGCGGCCGTGGACCTGGGCATCAAGGGCATGACGCCGCACCGCATGGCCGAGCGCGGCTGCGAGGTGCACGTGCTGCCCGCCGACGCCACGTTCGAGCAGATCATGGCGGTCGAGCCGGACGGGGTGTTCCTGTCCAACGGGCCCGGCGACCCGGCCACCGTGGACGTCTCCGCCCTCCGGAAGGTCCTGGAGGCCAGGGTCCCGTTCTTCGGGATCTGCTTCGGCAACCAGATCTTCGGGCGGGCCCTGGGGCTGTCCACGTACAAGCTGCGTTACGGGCACCGGGGGGTCAACCAGCCGGTCCAGGACGTGCGCACCGGGAAGGTGGAGATCTCGGCGCACAACCACGGGTTCGCCGTGGAGGCGCCGCTCGACGGGCCGTTCGAGACCCCGTACGGGCCGGCCGAGGTCAGCCACGTCAACCTCAACGACCGCTGCGTGGAGGGCCTGCGCCTGCTCGACGGGCGGGCCTTCAGCGTCCAGTACCACCCCGAGGCCGCCGCGGGCCCCCACGACGCCGCCTACCTTTTCGACGAGTTTTGCGAGGTCATGAGCCGTGCCCAAGCGTGATGACATCAGGTCCGTCCTGGTGATCGGCTCGGGGCCGATCGTGATCGGACAGGCGTGCGAGTTCGACTACTCGGGCACCCAGGCGTGCCGCGTGCTGCGGGCCGAGGGCTTCCGGGTGATCCTGGTCAACAGCAACCCGGCGACGATCATGACGGACCCGGAGTTCGCCGACGCCACCTACGTCGAGCCGATCACCCCCGAGTTCGTCGAGAAGATCATCGCCAAGGAGCGCCCCGACGCGCTGCTGCCGACGCTGGGCGGCCAGACCGCGCTCAACACCGCGGTCGCGCTGCACGAGTCGGGCGTGCTGGACAAATACGAGGTCGAGCTCATCGGCGCCGACTTCGACGCCATCCAGGCCGGCGAGAACCGCGAGCGGTTCAAGGAGATCGTCGCCAAGGTCGCCCGCGAGCGCGGCCTCAACGCCGAGTCGGCCAGGTCGCTCATCTGCCACACGATGGAGGAGTGCCTGGCCGCCGCGGGCGAGCTGGGCTACCCCGTGGTCGTGCGGCCCTCGTTCACCATGGGCGGGGCCGGCTCCGGCTTCGCCTACGACGAGGAGGACCTGCGGCGCATCGCCGGCGCCGGGCTCGACGCCTCCCCGACCACCGAGGTGCTCCTGGAGGAGTCCATCCTCGGCTGGAAGGAGTACGAGCTGGAGGTCATGCGCGACAAGGCCGACAACGTCGTCATCGTCTGCTCCATCGAGAACATCGACCCGATGGGCGTCCACACCGGCGACAGCGTCACCGTCGCGCCCGCGCTGACCCTGACCGACCGCGAATACCAGAACATGCGCGACGTCGCCATCGCGGTCATCCGCGAGGTCGGCGTCGACACCGGCGGCTGCAACATCCAGTTCGCGGTGGACCCGAGCACCGGGCGCATGATCGTCATCGAGATGAACCCGCGCGTGTCCAGGTCCTCCGCGCTGGCGTCCAAGGCCACCGGCTTCCCGATCGCGAAGATCGCGGCCAAGCTGGCCATCGGCTACACGCTCGACGAGATCCCCAACGACATCACCAAGGAGACCCCGGCCTCCTTCGAGCCGACGCTCGACTACATCGTGGTGAAGGTGCCGCGCTTCGCGTTCGAGAAGTTCCGGGGCGCCGACCAGACGCTCACCACGCACATGAAGTCGGTGGGCGAGGCCATGGCCATCGGCCGCTCCTTCCCCGAGGCGCTGCAGAAGGCCTTGAGGTCGATGGAGAAGAAGGACTCGTCCTTCACCTGGGCGGGCGACGTCCGGCCCAAGGACGAGCTGCTGGAGGCCTGCCGCACGCCGCACGACGGCCGGCTGCGCACGATGCAGCAGGCCATCAGGGCCGGCGCCACGCCCGAGGAGCTGTTCGCGGCCACGAACGTGGACCCGTGGTTCATCGACCAGCTCTTCCTGCTGCACGAGGAGGCCGGCGCGGTCGCCGAGGCGGCCGAGCTGACCGCCGAGGTGCTCGAGCGGGCCAAGCACCTCGGGTTCAGCGACGTGCAGATCGGCGAGATCCGCGGCATCGACGAGGCCAGGGTGCGCGACCTGCGGCACGCGCTCGGGCTGCGCCCGGTCTACAACACCGTCGACACCTGCGCCGCCGAGTTCGCCGCCAAGACGCCCTACCTCTACTCGACGTACGACGAGGAGAACGAGGTCCCCACCGGGGAGCGGCAGAAGGTCATCATCCTCGGCTCCGGGCCCAACCGCATCGGCCAGGGCATCGAGTTCGACTACGCGTGCGTGCACGCCTCGTTCGAGCTGTCCAGGGCCGGGTTCGAGACCGTCATGGTCAACTGCAACCCCGAGACCGTCTCGACCGACTACGACACCTCCGACCGGCTCTACTTCGAGCCGCTCACGCTGGAGGACGTCCTGGAGGTCGTCCACGCCGAGCAGCAGACCGGCCCGGTGGCGGGCGTGATCGTGCAGCTCGGCGGGCAGACGCCGCTCGGGCTGGCGCAGGCGCTCAAGGACGCCGGCGTGCCCGTGGTCGGCACCTCGCCCGAGTCCATCCACCTGGCCGAGGAGCGCGGCGCGTTCGGGCGGGTGCTGGCCGAGGCGGGCCTGCCCGCGCCCAAGCACGGCACGGCGCTGACCGTGTCCGAGGCGCTGGAGATCGCCGAGGAGATCGGCTACCCCGTCCTCGTACGCCCCTCGTACGTGCTCGGCGGGGCCGGCATGGCCATCGTGTACGACGACGAGACGCTCACCACGTACATGGCGGCCCAGGAGGGCGGCCACCCGGTGCTGGTGGACAAGTTCCTCGACGAGGCCATCGAGATCGACGTGGACGCCCTCTACGACGGCGAGGAGCTGTACCTGGGCGGCGTCATGGAGCACATCGAGGAGGCCGGGATCCACTCCGGCGACTCGGCGTGCGCCCTGCCTCCCATCACGCTCGGCAGCCACGACATCAAGCGCATCCGCGCCGCCACGGAGGCCATCGCCGCCGGGGTGGGCGTGCGCGGGCTGCTGAACGTCCAGTACGCCATGTCCGCCGGCGTCCTGTACGTCCTGGAGGCCAACCCGCGCGCCAGCCGTACCGTGCCGTTCGTGTCCAAGGCCACGGCGGTGCCGCTGGCCAAGGCGGCGGCCAGGGTGATGCTCGGCGCGTCGATCGCCTCGCTGCGCGAGGAGGGCATGCTGCCCGCCACCGGCGACGGCGGGACGCTGCCTCTCGACGCGTCCATCGCGGTCAAGGAGGCGGTGCTGCCGTTCAACCGGTTCCGCGGCGTGGACACCGTCCTGGGGCCCGAGATGCGCTCCACGGGCGAGGTCATGGGCATCGACGAGTTCTTCGGGATCGCCTTCGCCAAGTCCCAGGCGGGCGCCTACGGCGAATTGCCGACCAAGGGACGCGCGTTCGTATCCGTGGCCAACAGGGACAAGCGTGCGATGATCTTTCCTGTGAAGGCGCTGGCGGATCTCGGATTCGAGATCCTGGCCACCGAGGGGACCGCCGAGGTGCTGCGCCGCAACGGCGTCCATGCCAAGATCGTGCGAAAGCACAGCGAGGGAACGGGTCCCGGAGGTGAGCCCACGAGCGTGCAGGCCATTCTCGACGGCGAGGTCGACCTGATCGTCAACACGCCCTTCGGCAGCCCCGGGCAGTCGGGGCCGCGGCTCGACGGCTACGACATCCGCACGGCCGCCGTGCTGCGCGGCATCCCGTGCATCACCACGGTTGCCGGGCTCGCCGCGGCGGCCGCGGGCATCCAGGCGATCGTACGCGGCGACGTCGGCGTGCGGTCCCTCCAGGAGCACGCACAGGCACTCCGGGGCTGACCCCGCACGGGAGGTGAAGACGACTGGCCGGCACACCGGTGCAGGTGACGGGCACGGTGCTCACGACGCGCCGGGTCGACGCCTATCATGCGCTGACGGTGGTGGCGCCCGGCATCGCCGAGCGTTACCGCCCCGGTCACTTCGTCTCCGTGGCGGTCGGCGGGGCGCAAACGTCGATGGTGACGCGCCGCGCGCTGTCCATCCACGACGTGAAGTCCGACTACGGCGGCACGGTGGAGCTCGTCTTCACCGTGCGCGGGCCGGGCACCGCGTGGCTGGCCGACCGGCGCGCCCGTGACACGCTCGACCTGGTCGGGCCGCTCGGGCGGCCCTTCCCGCTGCCGCGCGACCCCGTCAACTGCGTGCTGGTCGGCTCCGATTACGGCTCCGCCGTGCTCTTCCCGCTGGCCGACGCGCTGCTGGCGCGCGGCTGCCGGGTCGACTTCGTGCTCGGCGGCACCGGGGCGGAGCGGGTGTTCGGGGCGATGCGGGCCCGCAGGATGGCCCAGACGACCACGCTGACCACCGAGGACGGCTCGCTCGGGCTGCGTGGCAAGGTCACCGACGCGCTGCCCTCGGTGATCGCCGACACGCGGGCCGACGCCGTCTACGCGTGCGCGCCCATGGAGACGCTGCGGGCGGTGACGGCGGTGGCGATGGAGTTCGACATCCCGGTGCAGGTGGCGGTCGAGGAGTCGATGGCCTGCGGGATAGGCGTGTGCATGACGTGCGTGCTGCCCGTGATCGGGGACGACGGGGCGACCAGGATGGTCAGGGCGTGTGCGGAGGGGCCGGTGTTCCGGGGGGAGCGGGTGCGCTTCGAGGACGTGGGAACGATCCCGTTCGACGCGCTCGGCGCCCCCGGGGGCGGTGCACGACATGTCAGTTGATATGCGTACGTTCCTGGCGCACGTGGAACTGGCCAACCCCATCACCACCGCCGCCGGCTGCGCCGCCTCGGGCCGGGAGCTGGCCCAGTTCTTCGACCTGCACCGGCTCGGCGCGCTGACCACCCGCTCGATCACCATGGCGCCGCGCGCCGGCCGGCCCACGCCGCGCATGGCGGAGACGCCCTCCGGCATGCTCAACGCCGTCGGGCTGCAGGGGCCGGGCATCGAGGCGTTCCTGGAGCGCGAGCTGCCGTGGCTGGCCCAGCGGGGCATCAAGACCATCGTCTCGATCGGCGGGGGCACCGTCGCCGAGTATTCGGAGCTGGCCCGCAGGCTCGCCGACGCGCCCGGGGTGACCGCGCTGGAGGTCAACCTCTCCTGCCCGAACATGGAGGACCGGGGCCGCGTCTTCGCCCGCGAGGGCAGCGCGGCGGCCGAGGTGATCGCCTCCGTACGCTCCATCATGCGCTACGACGTGCCGGTCGTCGCCAAGCTCGCGCCCGACGTGGCCGACATCGTCTCCGTCGCGCGGGCCTGCGTGGACGCCGGGGCCGACGCGCTGTCCATGATCAACAATCCGCTCGGCATGGCCATCGACACCGAGGCGCTGCGGCCCTCGCTCGCCGCCGTCACCGGCGGGCTGTCGGGGCCGGCCATCCTGCCGCTGGCCGTACGGTGCGTCTGGCAGGTCCACGCGGCGCTGCCCGGGGTGCCCCTGATCGGCATCGGCGGCGTGATGACCGGCCGGGACGCCTTCCAGCTCGTCCTGGCGGGCGCCTGCGCGGTCGGAGTGGGCACGGCGCTGTTCCACGACCCCTACGCCTGCCTGCGCATCGAACGCGAGCTCGAGGACCTCCTGAGGGCCCGTGGCTTCCAGCGGCTGGCCGACGCCGTCGGCCTCGCGCACCGCCCGCCGGGGAGCGCCCCCCGGCACCTGTTGGTCGATACCGAGGAGAGCACGCCTTGACTCCCGAATCCCAGGAGAGCCCGTCTTGACCCCCGCGCCCATTGCCGTCGCTCTCGACGCCCCGGACCTGGAGACCGCCGCCCGGTGGGCCGCCCTGGTCACGCCCCATGTCAGCACGGTCAAGGTCGGCCTGGAGCTCTACCTGCGCTACGGCCCCGACGTGATCGCCTCCGTGCGGGGGGCCAGCGGCGTGCGCGTGTTCCTCGACCTCAAGCTGCACGACATCCCCAACACCGTCGCCGGCGCTGCGCGCGCGGTGTCGCGGCTGCGGCCCTCGATCCTCACCGTGCACGCGGCCGGCGGGGGAGCCATGATCAGGGCCGCCGTGGAGGCCGCGCCGCACACCCAGATCGCCGCCGTGACCGTCCTGACCTCCCTGACGGAGGCCGACCTGGACCGCATCGGGCTCGCCGGGCCCGCCGAGGACGCCGTACGCCGCCTGGCGGCGCTGTCGGTGGAGGCGGGCGCCACGGCGCTCGTGTGCTCGCCCAACGAGGTGTCCGCCGTGCGGGCCGAGGTGGGAGAGGGGATCACCCTCATCACGCCCGGTGTGCGGCCCACCGGAGCCGCCACGCAGGACCAGGTGCGCGTGGCCACGCCGGAGCAGGCGCTGGCCGACGGGGCGGACCTGCTGGTCATCGGGCGGCCCATCACGGGCTCGCCGGACCCGGGGGCGACCGCCGCCGCCATCGCCGCCTCACTCCGCCGCGCCTCGTAACGCCCTCGGGAACCCCGGCCGCCGCCGGTCCGCGCCCGCCGGACCGCCGTGCCCGCCCGGACCCGGCCGTGGCCGTACGTCACCGCCGCCGCATGAACCCCTCCAGCCGTCCCGCGCACCGGACGGCCATCCCGGTGACAGGGCAGGCTCTCGGGAGGGGACGCGCGGGACACGCCCGGAAGACCCCCGCTCACAAGATCGTAATGCATCCGTGCGGGAGGTCGCGCACCATCGCCGCATCGGGTTTCGGCCCTGGTGCGAGGCGGGTTTCGGACATCGGCCGATGACGGGAATGCGATCATCGTTGCGTTTCGCGACATCGGCGCGAGCCGACGCGCGAAGACGGATGTGAGGGCGATTTGATCAGCGGAATGTGATTTTACGAATACGCAGAGTGATGAAGTGGATTTTGTCGCGAGAGAAACCGCTCTTGACGTTGCTTAGGGGGCGATGACCAGCTAGTTTCCCTTCCCGTCCGAGTACATCGACAGAAATTCGAGGTGACCCGGCGTGGCTCTTCCTCCCCTGACCCCTGAGCAGCGCGCCGCAGCCCTGGAGAAGGCTGCCAAGGCCCGTAAAGAGCGTGCCGAGGTCAAGAACCGGCTCAAGCATGGCGCGGTTTCTCTGGCTGAGGTGCTCAAGGATGGGCAGACCGACGACGTCATCGGCAAGATGAAGGTGTCGGCTTTGTTGGAATCGCTCCCTGGCGTGGGCAAGGTCCGCGCCAAGCAGCTCATGGAGCGGCTTGCCATTGCCGAGTCCCGCCGCGTGCGGGGTCTCGGTGCGAACCAGAGGGCCTCCCTCGAGCGCGAGTTCGGTGGCAACGAGAGCTAATCTCTGTTCCACACGAAATCGCAGGTTCAACGGGGGGTAGGAAGTGACCGACAGGTCCTGGTCCGGCGAAGTCAGTGCCCACGAGGCGGTCGGATCGGTAGCGGAGGTCGGCTTCCTGCCCTTGAGTGAAAGGCGGCTGACGGTCCTTTCAGGGCCGTCGGGCGTCGGTAAGTCCACGGTCGTCGCCGAGCTCCGGCGGGCACACCCAGAGGTGTGGCTGTCGGTCTCGGTGACAACCAGGAGGCCCCGGCCCGGTGAGGTCAACGGGGTCCACTACTTCTTCGTCGACGGCGAGGAGTTCGACCGCCTCGTGGAGGCGGGCGAGCTGCTCGAGTGGGCGGAGTTCGCGGGCAACCGCTACGGCACGCCGCGCGAGCCGGTGCTGAAGAAGCTCGCCGACGGCGTGCCGACCCTGCTCGAGATCGACCTCGAGGGAGCCAGGCAAGTACGCCGGAGCATGCCGGAGGCGCTGCTGATCTTCCTGGCCCCGCCCACGTGGGAGGAACTGGAGAAGCGGCTGCGCGGGCGCGGCACCGAGCCGGAGGAGGTCATCGCGCGCCGGCTGGAGGCCGGGCGGATCGAGATGGCCGCCGAAGGCGAGTTCGACCTCACCCTGGTGAACACGAGCGTCCAAGACGTGTGCCATCGGCTGATAGCCTTGATGACTGACCCTCAGGGGGTCACGACAACCACCAACCGAGAGGTCTGACAATCGTGGCAGGCACCACCCCGGCCGCGGAGGGCATCACCAACCCGCCGATCGACGCGCTGCTCGACATCGTCGACAGCAAATACTCCCTGGTGATCATGGGTGCCAAGCGCGCCCGCCAGATCAACGCCTACTACTCCCAGCTCGGCGAGGGCCTGCTGGAATACGTCGGGCCACTGGTCGAGACGCATGCTCAGGAGAAGCCACTGTCCATCGCGCTGCGCGAGGTCTCCGAGGGCCTGCTCAACGCCGAGCCCATCGAAGGCGCGGTCTGACCCCTTCGATGAAGGTCGTCCTGGGCGTCAGCGGCGGCATCGCCGCGTACAAGGCGTGTGAGCTGTTGCGCCTTCTCACCGAGTCCGGCCACGAGGTGCGGGTCGTCCCGACCCGCGAGGCCCTGAAGTTCGTGGGCGCGCCCACCTGGGCCGCCCTGTCGGGCAACCCCGTGTCGGCGGAGGTGTGGGACGACGTTCACGAGGTGCCCCACGTACGGATCGGCAAGAGCGCCGACCTCGTCGTGGTGGCACCGGCGACCGCCGACGTGCTCGCCAGGGCGGCGCACGGGATGGCGGGCGACCTGCTCACCAACACGCTGCTGACGGCCACGTGCCCGGTCGTGTTCGCGCCCGCGATGCACACCGAGATGTGGCAGCACCCCGCCACCCGCGCCAACGTCGCGACGCTGCGCGACCGGGGAGCCGTCGTGATCGACCCGGCGGTGGGCCGGCTCACCGGCGCCGACACCGGCCCCGGGCGGCTGCCCGACCCCGCCGAGATCTTCCAGGTCTGCCTGCGCGTGTCGCGCGGCCGGCCCCGCGACCTGGCCGGGCGCAAGGTCGTGGTCTCCGCCGGGGGCACCCGTGAGGCCATCGACCCCGTCCGCTACATCGGCAACCGCTCCTCCGGGCTGCAGGGCTACGCCCTGGCCCGCACGGCCGCCGCCCGCGGCGCCGAGGTGACGGTGGTCGCAGCCAACGTCACCCTCCCCGACCCCGCCGGTTCCGCGGTAGTGCGGGTGGAGTCCACGGCCGAGCTGCGCGAGGCCGTGCTGGCCGCCTCGGCCGACGCCGACGTGGTGGTCATGGCCGCGGCCGTGGCCGACTTCCGGCCCGCGACGCGCCACGACGCCAAGATCAAGAAAACGGACGGCGAGCCCGAGGCCATCCGGCTGACCAAGAACCCCGACATCCTCGCCGAGCTGGGCGAGCGCCGCCGTGCCGGATCGGCCGGCGCCGGCGGCGCGACGCGGACCCAGGTGATCGTCGGGTTCGCCGCCGAGACGCACGACGTGCTCGCCAACGGGCAGGCCAAGCTCGCGCGCAAGGGCTGCGACCTGCTGGTCGTCAACCAGGTGGGGGAGGGGCTGGCGTTCGGCACCCCCGGCAACGCGGCCACCGTGCTGGTGGCGGGCGGCGAGCCGGTGGAGGTGCCGTTCGGGCCCAAGGAGGACCTGGCCGACGCGGTGTGGGATCTGGTGGCCGCCCGCCTCCGCTGATTCACCCGAAACGGTCACGTAGGGGACGCGCTACCCGTATCGCGTACAAAGCGTGCAGAGCCAATTACTCGATCACCTGTTGCAACACCCCCGGACGCCTGCGGATACTTGGGGCAAAGGGGGATGGAATGCCGGTGGGTTCTGCTGTCAGGGATCGTTGTAGAACATTGCTCGGCGACCAAGGGGAGATCCAGTACGTCTTCCCCGCGTTCTCCGCGGGGCCGGCCGGTGCGGGGAACTTCCTGATCGTCGTCACCGACTCGGCCATTTCCGTGCTGGCCACCAGGACGCTCAGGATCGATCGGCCGGTGTCGGTGTTCGCCGAGTTCCCGCGCGACACCAGGCTCGGCCCCATCCTGACTGGACACGTACTCGAGCTCGGCTCGATGGTGTTCGAGTTCGATGAGGAGTACGCCGCGGTGGTGTCGGCCGCCGACGCGGAGATCTTCGCGCCGGAGACGCTGCCACCCGACCCCCTGCCCGATCTGTGATGGGAGCCAGATGGTGGACGGTTTCGCGACCGGGCACCGGGTAGGGCTAGACTTCGGCGAGGCCCAGGCATGCCCATCTGCCCCGGGCCTTACATACGTCAGCAGCCGCTGCATGAGGAGCCACTGAGTTGTCACGTCGCCTGTTCACCTCCGAGTCGGTCACCGAGGGCCACCCGGACAAGATCGCCGACCAGATCAGTGACGCGATTCTCGACGCCATGCTCAAGGACGACCCCAAGAGCCGGGTCGCCGTCGAGACGCTGATCACTACCGGCCAGGTCCACGTCGCAGGCGAGGTCACGACCGAGACCTACGTCGACATCCCCGGCGTCATCCGGGAGAAGATCCTGGAGATCGGCTACGACGCCTCCCACAAGGGCTTCGACGGCGCCTCCTGCGGCGTGTCGGTGTCCATCGGCGCGCAGTCGCCCGACATCGCCCAGGGCGTCGACGACGCTTACGAGCACCGCATCGGCGGCGACGCCGACGAGCTCGACCGCCAGGGCGCCGGCGACCAGGGCCTCATGTTCGGCTACGCCTGCCGCGAGACCCCCGAGCTGATGCCGCTGCCGATCACGCTGGCCCACCGCCTGGCCCAGCGCCTGGCCGAGGTGCGCAAGACCGGCAAGGTCCCCTACCTCCGTCCCGACGGCAAGACGCAGGTCACGATCGAATACGACGGCGACACGCCCGTCCGCCTCGACACCGTGGTCGTCTCCACGCAGCACGCGGCGGAGATCGACCTCAAGGAGATGCTGGCGCCCGACATCAAGGAGCACGTGGTCGACCCCGTGCTCGCGGAGCTCGACCCCGACCTCGACACCGAGGGCTACCGCCTGCTGGTCAACCCGACCGGCCGCTTCGAGATCGGCGGCCCGATGGGCGACGCCGGCCTCACCGGCCGCAAGATCATCATTGACACCTACGGCGGCATGGCCCGCCACGGTGGCGGCGCCTTCTCCGGCAAGGACCCGTCCAAGGTCGACCGCTCGGCCGCCTACGCGATGCGCTGGGTCGCCAAGAACGTCGTCGCCGCCGGGCTCGCCGACCGGTGCGAGGTCCAGGTGGCGTACGCGATCGGCAAGGCCCAGCCGGTCGGCCTGTTCGTGGAGTGCTTCGGCACCGAGAAGCTGGCGGTGGAGAAGATCCAGGACGCCGTGCTGCAGGTGTTCGACCTGCGGCCGGCCGCGATCATCCGCGACCTCGACCTGCTGCGCCCGATCTACTCGGAGACCGCCGCCTACGGGCACTTCGGCCGCGAGGGCTTCTCCTGGGAGTCCACCGACCGCGCCGAGGCTCTGAGGACCGCCGCCGGCCTCTGACGGCTCCGCCCTGACCGGCCCGCCCTGACCGGCCCTTCTGGCCGGTCCGGGAGCCGGTCTGCCCGGTGCCGCCACACTCGACCTGAGCGGCGGCACCGGCTTCGGCGTTCCCCGGGGATGGCCTTCGCGGGTGTCCGCGGTGACGCCCTGCCGCCGGCTGGATAGCCGTGGCGGTGCCCGGTGAGTGCACCGCCGCTCCTGCCGCCTCGCCGTCCTCTCGCACGGGCCGCCCACCACGTGCCGCCCCTCTCCTCCCTCAAAGGGTCTCAGCGGGGCGGGGAAGAACCCGGAGCAGGCGTGGTGACGTGCGGAAAGCGGGCCCGGCCGGGAGGCGTGCCGTCCTGTGACGCCCGCACTCCGGATCCGAGGGTGTGGTGCCCGAAGGCCGGGTGCGCGGCTCTCGGGCAGCGGGCGTGGCCGGGGGTGGGGGTCTGGTAGACGTTATGCGTGACCGACTCCTCCGACGACGCCCTCCTGCCGCTCGAAGCCGTGCGGCCCGCGACGTCGTCGAAGGACACCAAGGGCGCCGTCGTCCCCGCCCCCGACAATCCGGTGGCGCGGGTGGCCGTAGACAGCCCGCTGCCGCACCTCGACCGCCTCTTCGACTACCTGGTCCCGGCCGCCCTGCATGAGACGGCCGAGCCGGGCGTACGCGTGCGGGTGCGCTTCGCGGGCAAGCTCGTCGACGGGTTCCTGCTGGAGCGGGCGGCCGAGAGCGACCACGAGGGCAAGCTCACCGCGCTCGAACGCGTGGTGTCGCCCGAGCAGGTGCTGACCCCGGAGATCGCGGGCCTGGCCAGGGCGGTCGCCGACCGCTACGCCGGCACCCTGGCCGACGTGCTGCGCCTGGCCGTTCCGCCCCGCCACGCCAAGGCCGAGGCGGAACCGCCCAAGGAGGACCCGCCGGGCGAGCCGGCCGAACCGGCCACGAGCGCCTGGGCGGCGTACCCGACCGGCCCTTCCTTCCTCGACGCCCTGCGCGCCGGCCGCGCGCCCCGGGCCGTGTGGTCGGCGCTGCCCGGCGGCGGCGGTTGGGCCGGCGCCATGGCCGAGGCGGTGCGCGCCACGCTGGACGGCGGCAGGGGAGCGGTGGTCGTGGTCCCCGACGGCAAGGACGTCGCGCTGGCCGACGCCGAGTTCGGGCGGCTGCTCGGCCCCGGCAGGCACGTGGCGCTCACGGCGGACCTGGGCCCGGCGGAGCGGTACAGACGGTGGCTTAAGGTGCTGAGAGGCCAGGTGCGCGCCGTTGTCGGCACCAGGGCCGCCATGTTCGCCCCCGTCTCCGGGCTCGGCCTGGTGGCCATCTGGGACGACGGAGACGACCTGCACGCCGAGCGCCTGGCCCCCTACCCGCACGCCCGCGAGGTGCTCGGGCTGCGCGCCCACAGGACCGGGGCGGGGATGCTGATCGGCGGCTACGCGCGTACCGCCGAGGCCACCCAGCTCGTCGCCACCCGGTGGGCCAGGCCCATCGTGGCCGCCCGCACGACGATCAGGAGCCTGGCCCCCCGCGTACACCCCGCCGGCGAGGACGCCGAGCTGGCCAAGGACCAGGCCGCCCGGCAGGCCCGCCTGCCCAGCATCGCCTGGCGGGCCCTGCGCCACGGGCTGGAGAGCGGCCCGGTGCTGGTGCAGGTGCCCAGGCGCGGCTACCTGCCCGCCCTGGCCTGCGGGCACTGCCGCACCCCCGCCCGCTGCGTCCTGCCGCCCACCCGGACGGCCCCCCGGGTCCCGGAGGCGGACGGCCAGGCCGAGGTCCAGCTGAGCGGCCAGGACGAGAGCCGGCTGCTGTGCCACGGCCCGCTCGCGCTCAGGGGCGGCCACGCGGCCCCCTACTGCCGCTGGTGCGGCCGGGTGGACGCCGACTGGCGGTGCCCGTCCTGCGGCAGCCCCCGGCTGCGGGCGGTGGTCACCGGCGCCAGGCGTACGGCGGAGGAGCTCGGCCGCGCCTTCCCCGCCACCCAGGTGCGCACCTCCGGCCGCGACGGCGTCCTGGCCACCGTGCCCGCCACGCGCTCGCTGGTCGTCGCCACGCCGGGTGCCGAGCCGGTGGCGGAGGGCGGCTACGCGGCGGCCGTGCTGCTGGACGGGTGGGCCCTGCTCGGCCGGGCGGACCTGCGGGCGGCCGAGGAGACGGTACGCCGGTGGATGAACGCCGCCGCCCTCCTCCGCCCCGCCGCCGAGCTGGTGGTGCTCGGCGACGCCGCGCTGCCCCCCGTACAGGCCCTGCTGCGGTGGGACCCGATCACCCACGCGGAGCGCGAGCTCGGCGACCGCGCCGAGCTCGGGTTCCCGCCCGCGGTGCGGATGGCGACGCTGACCGGCGCCGCGAGCGCGGTCAGGCAGATGCTCGACGAGGTACGCCTCCCGCCCGACGCCCAGGTGCTCGGCCCCGTGCCGGTGGACGAGTCGGGTCAGGAACGCGCCATGATCCGGGTACGCCGGGCCGGCGGCGCGGCGCTGGCCGCCGCGCTCAAAGGTGCCAGTGGGGTGCGTGCGGCGCGTAAGACACCAGATGTCGTGAGGGTGAGTGTCGACCCTCTCGACCTGATTTAGACCGTTTCCCCGATTCGCTCATCCGTGGGCCAGCCGTTAGCGTGCCCCTGTGTCGATCGAATGGGTGAACCGGGCCATCGACGACCTGCGTGCTTGGGGCCGCGCGCGGGAAGTCGAGGTGGACGCGGACGAGGTCCGCCTGCTCTGCGACTACGCCAGCGACTACCTCAACGTCAACGAACTGGGTGATTTCACTCCGGAGACCTTCGACGAGCTGCTGCTGTCCATCTACCCGCGCAAGGTCATCGCCCCTCCGGAGAGCGCGCCGGAGACCGTCGCCGCCGCCCGCACGTTCGTCGACTACCTCAGCGAGGCGGGCCAGGTGAGCCAGGGCACGGTGACGCGGATGCGCGAGCGGCTCGACGACATCGCGGTCCGCATGCCCGAGGCCCTCGCCGACCCGGCGAACTTCGGCATGGCCAAGAGCCTGTTCAGCTCCATCGGCCCCGAGTCGCTCGAGCAGTCGATCGCCATCCCCTCCGGCGAGCTGCCCGACCTGGGCGAGGCGCCCTGCGACTGTCCCGGGTGCACCCCGCTGCCCGCCGTACGGCTGGCCGCGCCCGGCGACCTGCGCGCCGCGCTGAAGAGCGTGCCGATGCTGGCCGAGCAGCCGCTGCCCGGCGACGAGGACCCGCTGGCCGCCTGGGCGGCACGCGTGGCCCACGTGATCGAGGAGGACACCGGCGGCACGATCACCGGCTCCGCGGAGCTCGACGAGGGCCTCTACGACCTGTTCGACATGCTCTACCGGCTCCAGGTGCGGGTGCCCGTCACCGTGATCGCCGAATACCTCGGCGAGATCGCCGGCGACGGCGAGATCGACCTGATCGACGTGCTCGGACGGCTGGAGTGGTGCGGCATGATCCGGGTCGCCGGCGACACCGCGGAGCTCACGCCGCCCGCCGTCTGGGCGCTGCGCGAGCACTACCTCTCCCTGGGCGTCGACGCCCCCCAGGCCCCCGACCTGGCCGAGGGCGACGCGCGCGGCCTCATCGAGGGGCTGCTCGAAGGCGTGCCGACCGAGCTCGCCGAGGACGACATCAGCCGCTGGCTGGCCGGTCGGGGGCCCGGCGAGGCCGCCGCCGAGCTGCTGGCCGCCGCCTCCGGCGCGCCCGCCGTGGCCCGCGGCATCGCCATCACCATCGTCGACCGGCTCGGCGCCGAGGCCGAGCCCGAGGTGCGCGCCTACCTCGAGGACGACGAGCTGCGGCCGCACGCCATCCACTGGCTGGCCGCCAGGAGGCTGCCCGCGCCGCCGCTCACCCAGGACGAGCTGCTCTGGGTCAGCGTCGACATGCTGGCCCTGGCCATGTCCGTGGCCGAGGAGGACCCCGAGATCTTCGCCGAGAACATGGCCGCCTCCGGCCCGACCGCCCACATGATCGAGGAGATGTGGCGGGTCGACCACCCCGACGTGGTCGAGGTTCTCGAACTGCTCGGACGCTCCATCACCGACGGCACGGTGGCCAAGGCGGCGCGCAAGGCCGCGTTCAAAGCCCGGTCCCGAGCCATCCGTTGAGTACGCTCATGTGACCGCTGTGCAGTAAGTTTCGTGGGTGGCAAACAATGTCTTCGACCTCGCCGAGCTGCGCAAGCTGATCGATGAGCAGGCCGCCGTGCCGCCACGGCCCCCTGAGGAGACTCCCGTGGAGCATGAGGCGCTGACGTTCCCACCAGTCCTGCTGGCGCCCGACGCGGAGCTCGCCAGGGCGGTGCCCGCCGTGCCTCTCGTGGCCGACGCCATCAGGCTCAGCACCTGGACGGGCAACCGCCAGGTGACCCCTCAGGGACACCTGGCGGACGCCGACGCCGCGGCGGCGGCCGAGCAGCTCGGCGTGCCCCCCGCCCGGCTCCGCCTGATCTGGATCGTCGCCGTCAACACCGGGCTGCTGCAGATCCTCGGCGGCCGGGCCTCCCGGGGGCCGCTGTCGATGCAGCTCACGGTCGAGGCCACGCTGGAGTTCTGGGACGGCGTGGTCATGGACGTGCTCGACCGCGCCGACGAGGGGCTGACCGGCTCTGCCGTGGTGGACGGCCACCTGGCCGAGATGCTGGCCACGATCTACTCCGTACGTTCGGGCGTCGCCACCGCCAACCTCGCCCGCGGCATCCTCCAGTCCCACGAGGTCGCCTGCGCGCCCGGCCCCGTCGAGATGCGCAAGATCGCCGCCGCGCTGCCCGCCGAGCTCCTCGAGGCGCTGTCGCTGCTCACCTACTGCGGCCTGGTCGAGCAGACCGCCGCGGGCCGCACCGCGCTCACCCCGCTCTTCGTCTGGGCCGTCCGCCGCGACCTGCTGCGCGAGGGCCACGACGCGCCGACCACCGCGGAGGTGGAGGTGTTCGCCGACCTGTCCGCGGCCGAGCTGGTGGAGGCGCTGGTCAAGGGCGCCGCCACGCAGAGCGCCGTGGCCGGGTGGCTGGAGCGCCGCTCGCCCGAGTCGGCCGCCCGCGACCTGATCGAGATCGCCGCGTCCGGCACGGCCGGCCAGCGCGGTGCGGTGGGCGCGATCCTGGAGGAGCTGGGCCCGGAGGCCGAGGCCCCCGTCAGGCAGGCCCTCGACGACCCGCTCATGCGCCGCTACGCCGCCTCCTGGCTGCACATCCGCGACCTCGAGGCCCCGACGCTCAGCCCCGAGGACCACACCTGGATCGCGGTCGACTCCCTGGCCGCGCTCATGCACCTGTCGGGCGCCGCCGCCGGCCGGCTCGACACGCCGGAGCCGGGCGAAGACCTGATCAAGCTGGTCGGGGAGATGCCCGCGGTCGGCCACCCCGACACGATCGCCGTGCTCGACATGCTCGCCACCGCCCACGACGATCAGGCCGTGGTCAAGGCGGCGCGCAAGGCCGCGATGAAGGCCCGCTCGCTGGAGCACGCGCGGCCGCACACGGCGGGCCGCAGCCGCTGACGGGCCGCTGACGGGCCGATCGAGGGGTCCCTACCTACACTAAACTTGACTGATCCACGCTTGAGAAACGGAGTGACCCCCTTGGCGATCCAGTCGATCCGGCTGTTCGGAGACCCGGTGCTGCGCACCCCGGCGGCCCCGGTCGTCGACTTCGACAAGGAGCTCCGCAAACTCGTCAAAGACCTCACCGACACGATGATGGACGCCCCGGGCGCGGGCCTGGCGGCCCCGCAGATCGGCGTCGGGCTGCGGGTGTTCACCTACTACGTGGACGACCAGCTCGGCCACCTGATCAACCCCGACCTCGACCTCTCGCCGGAGCTCGACGAGGAGGGCGAGGAGGGCTGCCTGTCCTTCCCCGGCCTGTCGTTCCCGACGCCGCGCGCCGTCCGCGCCGTGGCCAAGGGCTTCGACATGTACGGCGAGCCGGTCACGCTGGAGGGCACCGACCTGATGGCCCGGTGCTTCCAGCACGAGACCGACCACCTCGACGGCATCCTGTTCATCGACCGGATGGACCCCAAGCAGCGCAAGCTGGCCATGAAGGCCGTGCGCGAGGCGGAGTGGAGCGGCCTGGCCGCCCCCGTGTTCAAGGTCTCGCCCCACGCCACCGGTGGAAAGGCACTCTGAGAGCATGCGTCTGGTCTTCGCGGGCACACCCGAGACGGCTCTGCCGTCGCTGCGCACCCTGATCGACTCCCCCCGGCACGACGTCGTGGCGGTCGTCACCCGTCCCGACGCCCAGTCCGGCCGGGGCCGCAAGGTCCACCCGTCGCCGGTGGCCGCGCTCGCGGAGGAGGCCGGCATCGAGGTGCTGCGCCCGCAGAAGGCCGGAGACCCGGAGTTCCTCGACCGGCTGCGCGCCCTGGAGCCCGACTGCTGCCCGGTGGTGGCCTACGGCGCGCTGCTGCCGCAGTCGGCCCTCGACGTGCCCCGGCACGGCTGGATCAACCTGCACTTCTCCATCCTGCCCGCCTGGCGCGGGGCCGCCCCCGTCCAGCACGCGATCCTGCACGGCGACGAGATCGGCGGGGCGACGACGTTCCAGATCGTCAAGGAGCTGGACGCCGGGCCCGTCTACGGCGTGGTGACGGAGGAGATCCACACCTCCGACACGAGCGGATCGCTGCTGGAGCGGCTGTCGATCTCGGGGGCCGGGCTGCTGGCCGCCACCCTCGACGGCGTCGAGGACGGCACCCTGGAGGCCCGGCCGCAACCGGCCGACGGCATCACCATCGCCCCCAAGATCTCCGTCGCCGACGCCCGCGTCGACTGGACCAAGCCCGCCCTGCACGTCGACCGGCTCATCCGGGCCTGCACGCCCGGCCCCGGGGCCTGGACGGAGTTCCGGGGGCAACGGGTGAAGGTGGGGCCGGTGCGGATGGTCCCCGGTGAGCGCCTGGCGCCCGGGGAGATCGCCACCACGAAGACGACGGTGCTGGTCGGGACGGCCACCGACGCGGTGGAGCTGGGCGAGGTGCAGCCGCAGGGCAAGCGGTTGATGGGGGCCGGGGAATGGGCTCGCGGGGTTCGCCCGGAGGGTAAAGAGGTCTTCAAGTGACTGAGCGTGTTGATCTTGTGTCGGACGGTAATATCGTCGCCATGACTATCACCAGTAGCGAAGCGCTCGCTCTTTCGAAGCGGATGGACAGCCTCCGCCAGGACCAGGATGCCTACATGCTGACGCTCTGCGATGTGCGCGACGAGTGTCGCGGCATCAAGAGCGACATGCGGCGGATGGATCGCCGCCTGGCGAAGGTGGAGGGCAAGGTCGACCGGATCGAGCAGAAGGCCGACAAGGCTCTCGGGCTCACCGTGCAGCTGGGTCAGAAGTTCGATGGCCTGAGCGGCCGATTCGACGTCATGAGCGGCCAGTTCGACGGCCTGAGCGGTCGGCTTGACGGCCTGGACGGCCGGGTCGCGGTCCTCGAAGGCGACGTGGCCGAGCTCAAGACGGACGTCGCGGTGCTCAAGACGGACGTCGGCGAGCTCAAGACCGACGTCGCGGTGCTCAAGACCGACGTCGCGGTGCTAAAGACAGATGTCGGCGAGCTCAAGACCGATGTCAGGGAGCTGAAGTCGGATGTCAGCGAGCTCAAGACCGGCATGGTCGACGTCAAGGCGCTCCTCGGTCACGTGCTCGACAGGTTGCCACCCAAGGCGTGAGTGAAAGTTTGAGGGGATGAAGACCAGGGGGCACCAGGGGGCCAACGGCAGAGGCGGCGAGGGCCGTGCTCCGAGGCCGCGGAAACCGGCGCGGGATCCCGCGCGCAACGCGGCCTTCGACGTCGTGCGGGCGGTGGACGAGCGCGACGCGTACGCCAACCTGCTTCTGCCGCGCCTCCTTCGCGAGCGTGGCATCAAGGGGCGCGACGCCGCGCTCGCGACCGAGCTCGCGTACGGGACGCTGCGCGGGCTCGGGACCTACGACGCCATCATCGAGATGTGCAGCGACCGCGCGCCCGACCCGGACGTGCGCGACGCCCTGCGGCTCGGCGCCCACCAGCTTCTGCGCATGCGCGTGCCCCCGCACGCGGCCGTCGGCACCACCGTCGATCTCGTACGCCTGCGCATCGGTGCCGGCGCCGCCAAGTTCGTCAACGCGGTGCTGCGCAAGATCGGCTCCAGGACGCTCGAGGAATGGGTGCCCATCGTCGCGCCGGACCCGGCCGACGACCCGGTCGGGCACCTCGCCGTCGCCTACGGCCACCCCCGGTGGATCGTCTCCGCCTTCCGCGACGCCCTGGGCGGGCCGGGCGAGGTGGCCGACCTGCTCGACGCCGACAACGCCCGCCCGCTGGTCACGCTGGTCGCGCGGCCGGGGCGCAGCTCGGTGGAGGAGCTCGAGGACTCGGGGGCCATGCCGGGCCGCTACTCGCCGTACGCGGCATACCTGCGCGAAGGCGATCCCGGGCAGATCGAGGCAGTGGCCGAGACACGTGCCGCCGTTCAGGACGAGGCCAGTCAGCTGGTGGCGCTCGCCCTGACCCGCGTGCCGGTCGACGGCGACGGTGACGAGCTGTGGCTGGACATGTGCGCGGGGCCCGGCGGCAAGGCGGGGCTCCTCGACGCCATCGCCGTCCATGGCGACCTGGCCGCACTGGACCACGAAGCCGGCCGCCGCACCGCCGAGCCCGCGCCGCCGGAAGGAGCGGCGGGAGCTTCCGCTGCCGAGGCTTTTCCGGGTGGGGCGCGGTTGGTGGCTGCCGACGTGCAGTATCACCGGGCGCGGCTGGTCTGGGAGACCACCAGGGACGCGTCGGTGGTCACCGTGGACGGGACCGAGCCTGCCTGGCGGCCGGGCGTGTTCGACCGGGTCATGCTCGACGCGCCCTGCACCGGGCTCGGCGCGCTGCGGCGGCGGCCTGAGGCGCGCTGGCGGCGCGATCCGGCCGGGATCGCCGAGCTGGGCAAGCTGCAGCGGCGGTTGCTCGACACGGCGCTGGACGCCGTGCGCCCCGGAGGCGTCGTGGCGTACGTCACGTGCTCTCCGCACCTGGCCGAGACGCGGGTGGTGGTCGGGGACCTGATGGCGCGCAGGAGCGACGTCGAGCAGCTCGATGCCCGCGACTACCTGCCCGAGGTGGACGGGCTGGGCGACGGGCCGCACGCCCAGTTCTGGCCGCACCGGCACGGCACCGACGCCATGTTCCTGGCCCTGCTCCGCAAGCGCCCCTGATGCTGTGCCGGCGGGGCGTGGGAGCCTGCGGGGCCTGATTGCGGTCTGTGGTCCTCGCCTGAATTGTGGGCCCGGCCTGATTGTGTCTTGGGCGTGATCGTGGTTCTGGGTCTGATTGCGGTTCTGGGTCTGATTGCGGTTCTGGGTCTGGGCGTGGTCTGGGGTCTGGGCCTGGTCTGGTCTGGGGCTGGACGCTTGGGCCTGGGCTCAGGTCTGGGTCTGGGGCTGTCTGGGGCTGGGGCTGTTTGGGAGTCTGGGCCGGGCTTGGGGCCGGTTGTTCTGGTCTGGTTCGGGTCGGGGTCGCACTCGGGGCGGTGCATGTGGTCCGATCGACGACGTGGACTTTCTGGATGACCTTCACCTGGCGGAGCTGGAGCCGATCATCTGGCTCCAGGGGTGGCCCGATGCCGTCCGCCCCGTGCTGGAGCTGGTGTCGGTGTTCGGCACGGACACGTTCTTCCTGCTCTGCCTGCCCCTCCTCTACTGGTGCGTCAATCCGGCGCTCGGCCTGCGTCTCGGCTTCGTCGTCCTGCTGGCCGCCGCCACGAACGCGATCGGCAAGTTCGCCGCCCACCAGCCCAGGCCGTACTGGATCGACGCGAGGATCCACCCGTTCTCCATCGAGGGAGCCTTCGGGCTGCCGTCCGGGCATGCCCAGATCGGCACCGCCGCCCTGGGCCGGTTGGCGATGGCGGTGGGCAGGCCGTGGGCGTGGTGGGTGGCGGGGGTGCTCGTCGGGTTGGTGTGCCTGAGCCGGGTGTACCTGGGGGTGCACTTCATCTCCGACGTGGTGGCCGGTGTGTTGCTCGGGGTGGCCGTGCTGTGGCTGGTGAGCAGGCTGGAGCGGCCCGCGGTGGCCTGGTGGCGGCGGCAGGCCCTGTGGGCGCAGCTCGCCGCCTCCGTGGCGCTGTCCGGCGCGCTGCTCGGGGTCGCCGCGCTGGCCAACGCCCCGTACGCCGGCTGGGCCCCGCCGGAGAGCTGGAGCTCGGCGGGCGCGATCGATCCGGAGAGCCTGGACACGATCGTCACCATGTCGGGCGTGCTGCTCGGCACGCTGGCCGGGACGTCGGTCATGTACCGGCTGGGCTGGTTCGACGCGGGCGGGCCGCTCGGCGTGCGCGCCGCCCGCTGGGCGCTCGGCACGGTGGTGGCTGTGCTCATCTGGTACGCCGAGCGCGAAGTGCTGCCCCAGACGGCGGCGGCGACGTACGCGGGTACGCGCTGCTGGCACTGTGGGTGCAGGTGGGCGCGCCCGTGCTGTTCATCCGGCTCGGGCTGATGGACCGGGCGAAGCAGCCGCAGCCCGTTCACGAATCGTCCCGGGCGATGCGGCGGCGGGATCATCACTAGACTTGGGGAATCATGGCCGTACAGATCTCGCCCAGCATCCTCGCCGCCGACTTCGCCAGGCTCGCCGACG
The DNA here is from genome assembly GCF_040674815.1 of Nonomuraea sp. NPDC049709. NCBI lineage: Bacteria > Bacillati > Actinomycetota > Actinomycetes > Streptosporangiales > Streptosporangiaceae > Nonomuraea > Nonomuraea sp. NPDC049709. Next base: position 6,779 of record NZ_JBFANM010000095.1, on the reverse strand, counting down.
AGGCCGCCGCCGTGCCGAACGCCGACTGGCTGCACGTCGACGTCATGGACTACCACTTCGTGCCCAACCTGACCCTTGGGCTGCCCGTGGTCGAGGCGCTGCGCAAGGCGACCGACACACCCCTCGACTGCCACCTCATGATCGCCGACCCCGACCGCTGGGCGCCGCAGTACGCGGAGGCCGGGGCGGGCAGCGTCACCATTCACGCGGAGGCGGCCAAGGCGCCGATCCGTACCCTGCGGGAGATCCGCTCCCTCGGCGCCAGGGCCGGCCTCGCGCTCAACCCCGCCACGGCCGTGGAGCCGTACGAAGACCTGCTCGGCGAGGTCGACATGCTGCTGCTGATGACCGTTGAGCCGGGGTTCGGCGGGCAGAAGTTCCTCGACGTCGTGCTGCCGAAGGTCCGGCGGGCCCGTGAGCTCATCGGGCGGCACGGCGGGCGGGTCTGGCTGCAGGTCGACGGGGGAGTGGACGCGGGCACCATCGAGCGCTGCGCCGAGGCGGGGGCCGACGTGTTCGTGGCGGGCAGCGCCGTCTACGGGGCCTCCGACCCGGTGGCCGCCATCGACGCTCTCAGAGCCGCCGCCAATCACGCCATTTCGTGACATGAACCCCCCATCACCTGGGTAACTATTCACTTATGGGTGACCATGGGATCTTTGGGCCCCGTTCGGTGACGTGGCGGGTGATGGGCGAGCCGATCCTGCTGGTGGGCGGCATCCGCGCGTTGCTGATGCAGGGGCTGCATCCGAGGGCGATGCGCGGCGTGCTGCAGAACTCCGCGCTCATGGATCCGCAGGAGGCGTGGTCGCGGTTCGTCCGGACCACCGAGTTCGTACGCGTACGCACCTACGGAACGCACGCCGAGGTCGAGCGCGCCGGCCGCCGCGTACGCAAGATCCACGCCAAGCTGACCGCCCACGACCCCGACACCGGCGTCACCTTCCACCTCGACGACCCCGACGCGCTGCGCTGGGTGCACGTGGGCGAGGTGGACTCGTACCTGTCGGTCGCCCGCCGCGCCGGAGTGCCGCTGACGGACGACGAGGCGGACACGTTCGTGGCGGAGTGGCAGCGGGCGGCCGAGGTGGTCGGGCTGGCGCCCGATGACGTGCCCGGTTCGGTCGCCGAGTTGCGCGACTACATCGACGCCGAACGCCCGGGGCTGCGCTTCGTCCCCGAGGCCGCCCACCCGCTGCGCCTGTCGCTCAACGCCCCGCTTCCGCGCCTGCTGACCCCGCTCAAGCCCGCGATGCCGGCGCTGACGCTCCTCGCGTTCGCCACGCTGCCGCGCTGGGCGAGACGGCTGTACGGGCTGCCCGCCACGCCGGTCGGCGACCTGTGGGCCACGGCGACGCTGCGCACCCTGCACACCGGGATCGGCCTGGTCCCGGGGCATGTCCGCTACAGCCCGGCGGCCCGTCGCGCACACCGGCTGATGGCTGCCTGAAGCGAGCGCTTGGTCAAGTTGGGAGGGGCGGTCGCATCCTCGGTTCGGGGCATGGCAAACTGGTAGCGAAAGAGAGCTAGCGTGCTCCGGGGTCGGTGAAAGTCCGAACCGGCGGTGACAGTCCGCGACCCGGCCGATGCCATCGGCCGGTTGACTCGGTGAAATTCCGGGACCGACGGTTAAAGTCCGGATGGGAGGAAGCGCGCGAGGTGTCCGGTGTCCCAGCCGGGCGCCTGCCGTGGTGCATCTGTGCATCATGGCGAATCCCCCGGGGCCCGCCGTGGCTTTGAGCTACTGGCGAGTAGGAGACCCGGGGTGGAGATACCCGCGCAGGACGCCGCCCACATGGCGCGCGCCGTCGAGCTGGCCGGACACGGACATGGCAGCACCAGCCCCAACCCCGTCGTGGGCTGCGTCGTGCTCGACGCCGACGGGCGGGTCGCGGGCGAGGGCTTCCACGCGTACGCGGGCGGGCCGCACGCCGAGGTGGTCGCGCTCGCGCAGGCCGGCGAGCGGGCCAGGGGCGGCACCGCCTACGTGACGCTCGAGCCCTGCGACCACACCGGCCGGACGGGGCCGTGCAGCCGTGCCCTGCTGGAGGCGGGGGTGGCGCGCGTGGTGATCGCGGTGTCCGACCCCAACCCGAAGGCGGCGGGCGGTGCGGCGCGGCTGCGGGCCCATGGCGTCGCGGTCACGTCCGGGGTCCTCACCGAGGCCGCGGAGCGGGTCAACGAGGAGTGGCTGACGTACGCGCGGCTGGGGCGATCCCACGTGACCTGGAAGTTCGCCGCGACGCTGGACGGCAGGTCGGCGGCCGAGGACGGCACCAGCAAGTGGATCACCTCGCCGGAGGCCAGGGCCGACGTGCACCGGCTCCGGGCGGCCTCCGACGCGATCGTGGCCGGCATCGGCACGGTGCTGGCCGACGACCCCCACCTCACGGCCCGCCCGGGCTCCGCGCACAATCCCGGCCTCATGGCCCGTGCGGGCGCCGCGCACACTCCCGGCCTCATGGCCCGTACGGGCGCCGCGCACGACGCCCGCCCCACGGCCCCCGGCCGCGACACGCCCGGAGCGCTCGGCAGTACGGGTGCGGGTGGCCACGTTCTCGCAGCGGGAGCGGGTGACGACGCTTCGGTGGCGGTTGCGCGTGGTGACGTGCCTGGAGTGCATGACGTCCCGGGCGCAGGACCCGATGGCGCCGGGCGGGATGCCGCGGGGCGGGAGGGTGCGGGGCGCGATGCCGCGGGGCGGGATGGCATGGGACCCGACGGTGCATGGCCCGACGGCACCGGGGTGGGGCGTCAGGGCTCCGGGGGCGGCGACTTCGTCCCGGAGGCCGGGTTCGGCGTGACCGGTGGCATTTCCGGTTCGCCGGGGGCGGTCGTGCGGGGGCCGCTGCGGGTCGTGGTCGATCCGTCCGCCAGGACGCCCCAGGACGCCCGGGTCCTCGACGACCAAGCCCCCACCCTCGTCGCCGTGGCCGACGACGTCGACACCGACCTCAAGGCCGACCTCCTGCGCCTGCCCCGCCACGACGGCGGCGGTCTCGACCTGCACGCCCTGCTCCGCGAGCTGGCGGCACGCGGGGTCGTGAGCGTGTTCCTAGAGGGCGGCCCGACGCTGGCGGGCGCGTTCGTCGAGCAGGGGCTCGTCGATCGCGTGGTGGCGTACCTGGCGCCGGCGTTGCTGGGGTCCGGGCGGGCCGCGCTCGGCGCGGCCGGGGTGCGGACGATCGGCGAGCTCCATCATCTGAAATTTGACGAGATTTCCCCCATCGGGCCGGATGTACGGCTGATTGCCCGGCCCACCACTCAACCAGGCAGGGAGAAGTGATGTTCACCGGAATCATTGAGGAGAAGGGCGAAGTGGTGGCCATCGACCAGGCGGGCGGTGGCGCTCTGCTGTCGGTGCGCGGCCCGGTCGTCACCTCCGACGCCAACCATGGTGACTCGATCGCGGTCAACGGTGTGTGCCTGACGGTCGTGGAGGTCAAGGACGACGTCTTCACGGTCGATGTGATCAGGGAGTCGCTCGACCGCAGCTCCCTGGGCGACCTCACCGAGGGCTCGGCGGTGAACCTGGAGCGGGCCGTACGCGCCGACCAGCGCCTGGGCGGTCACATCGTGCAGGGCCACGTGGACGGCACCGCCGTCCTGCTGTCGCGCGACCCCGGCGAGAACTGGGACGACCTGCGGTTCTCGCTGTCGGAGGCGCTGAGCCGCTACGTGGCGGAGAAGGGCTCGATCGCGATCGACGGAATCAGCCTGACGGTCACGACGGTTGACGACGACAGCTTCGGCGTGAGCCTCATCCCGACCACGCTGAAGCTCACCACCATGGGCGAACGCCAGGTGGGTGACGTGGTGAACATCGAGGTCGACGTGATCGCGAAGTACGTTGAAAGGCTGGTGGTCAGGCAGTGAACTGGGCCAACGCCGGATTTGAGATATTCGGCACGCACGTGCTCTGGACCGACCTGGTCGGCAACATCGCCGCCCTGTCGACGGTCCTGCTGGCCATGCGCAAGTCGATGTGGACGTGGCCGGTGCAGCTCACCGGCTCGGTGCTGCTGTTCGTCGCCTCGATCAACGCCCACATCACCGGGAACGCGCTCAAGCAGGCGCTGTTCGCGGCCCTGGCGGTGTACGGGTGGTGGGCGTGGCGGCGCGGCACCCAGGACGGCAAGCAGCTGGCCGTGCGGCCCGCCCAGTGGCGGGAGCGGTCGCTGCTGATCGCCGTCATGCTGGTGGGCACGGCCGTGGTCGGCGTGCTGTTCTACGTCACCGGCCTGTCATGGGGCGCTCACGAGCCGCTGCCGAAGGGCGCGTTCCTGGTTGCCGCCGACGCCTACATCTTCGTCGGCAGCGCCGTGGCCACGTGGGCGCAGGGCAGGGCGCTGGTGGACTTCTGGATGGTGTGGGTGGCCGTGGACCTGGTCGGGGTGCCGCTGGCGTTCAGCTCGGGCCTGGTGGTCTCCGGCTACGTCTACGGCATCTTCTTCATCCTGGTCATCATCGGGTTCGTGAAGTGGCTGCGCGAATATCGCACCTCCTCCCTCGGCCTGGCGGTGGCGCAATGAGCGACATCAAGCTCGACCCGATCGAGCGCGCCATCGAGGACATGCGCGCAGGCAAGCCCGTGGTGGTGGTCGACGACGAGAACCGGGAGAACGAGGGCGACCTCATCTTCGCCGCGGTCAAGGCCACGCCGGAGCTGTGCACGTTCACGATCCGGCACACCAGCGGCATGATCTGCGTGGCGATGGAGGGCAAGGAGCTCGACCGGCTCGGCCTGCCCCTCATGGTCTTCCACAACAAGGAGCGCATGCGCACGGCGTACACGATCACCGTGGACGCCCGCGATGGCGTCACCACCGGCATCTCGGCGGCCGACCGGGCCAGGACGATCCGCACGCTCGCCGACTCGGCCACCGAGCCCAACGAGCTCGTACGCCCGGGGCACATCTTCCCGCTGCGCTACCACGAGGGCGGCGTGCTGGCCCGGCGCGGCCACACGGAGGCGGCCGTGGATCTGGCCAGGCTGGCCGGGCTGTCGGCGGCCGGCGCGCTGGCCGAGGTGGTCAACGACGACGGCACCATGGCCAGGCTGCCCGAGCTGCGGCGCTTCGCCGACGAGCACGACCTGGCCCTGGTCTCCATCGAGCAGCTCGTCGACTACCGCCGGCGGGCCGAGAGCATGGTCACCAGGGTCGCCGAGACGCGGCTGCCGAACGCGTACGGGATGTGGCGGGCGTACGGCTACGCCAGCGCGCTCGACGGCGGCGAGCACGTCGCGCTGGTCCTCGGCGACCTGGCCGGAGGCGAGAACATCCTGGTCAGAGCCCACTCCGAATGCCTGACCGGCGACGTGTTCGGCTCGCTGCGCTGCGACTGCGGGGTGCAGCTCGACCACGCCATGGCGGCCATCGCGCAGGAGGGCCGCGGCGTGATCGTCTACCTGCGCGGCCACGAGGGCCGGGGGATCGGGCTGCTGGCCAAGCTGAAGGCGTACAGCCTGCAGGACAACGGCAGCGACACCGTGGACGCCAACGTGGAGCTGGGGCTGCCGGTGGACGCGCGGGAGTTCTCCAACGCGGGGCAGATCCTGGCCGACCTCGGCGTCAAGTCGGTGCGGCTGCTCACCAACAACCCGGCCAAGCTCAAGGGCATGGACGGGTACGGCATCAAGGTCCTCGGCCGCGAGGCCATGCCCGTGGCCATGAACCCGTACAACGAGCGTTACCTCAAGGCCAAGCGCGATCGCCTGGGCCACGACATCTCGGAGGCGTCATGAGTGGGGAAGGACGGCCGGGCGTCGCGGCGCCGGACGCGTCGGGGCTGACAGTGGGGGTCGTGGCGGCCAGCTGGCACGCCAAGATCACCGACCAGCTGGTGTCGCGGGCCGTGCAGGCGTGCGACGACAGCGGCGCCACGGCGACGGTGGTGCGGGTGCCGGGCTCGCTGGAGATCCCGGTGGTCGCCCAGGCGCTGGCCCGCCGCTGCGACGCGGTGGTGGCCCTGGGCGCGGTCATCCGCGGCGACACCGCGCATTTCGACTACGTCTGCGACTCGGTGACGTCGGGCCTGACCCGGATCTCGCTGGACGAGGAGACGCCGGTCGGCAACGGCGTGCTCACGTGCGAGACCATGGACCAGGCACTCGACCGCTCGGGTCTGCCAGGGAGCAAGGAGGACAAGGGTTACGAGTCGGCCATCGCCGCGCTCGAGACCGCACTCCTCCTGAGAGACCTCGGCTGACCTACGGTAGGTTTCCCTCGTGTCAGAGCCCGTGTCCCCTCCGCCCCTGCCCGTCACCTGGCGCCCTCGCCGGGGACGGTTCGTCGCCTACGGCTTCGCCGTGCTGATCGTGCTGGGGGCGGTGGTGATGGCGATCTTCATCGCCCGGCCGTTCCAGCTGGCCGACCGGGTGGCGATCGTGGCGTTCGGGGGCGCGGTGGCGTGGGTGCTGCATCTGCTGGGCCGGGTGCGGGTGGAGGCCGACGAGAAGGGCCTCACGATCGTCAACGCCGTCCGCACCCACCGCTACTCGTGGCCGGAGATCCTGGACGTCACGCTGCTGGTGGGCGACCCGTGGCCGCGGATCGACTTCTCCGACGGGCACACCGTCGGGGCCATGGGGATCCAGGGCTCGGAGAAGGCCCGCGCCCGCCGGGCCACGGCCGAACTGCGGGCCCTGATCCGGGAGCGCGGGGAGGCGCGCGAGGGTTAGCCGCAATGCCGGGAAGTTAGGACGGCTGGCGGTTGCGTCAAGGTGTTCGGCTGAACCAGAGACATGAGAACGGAGATCCAGTAGAACGGGTGATCTT